>JBNKLC010000045.1:0-99165 GCA_050292155.1 Arcobacteraceae bacterium | reverse complement strand
TTTTTCCCAAAATTAACCCCTCCAGTAATTGACTATAAGTCAAAAAATTAATCATATGGAAAATTCTACAAAAAAAATGTCATAAAAGCTGTCACATTTTTATTTTTTTTTGAAATTTTTTTGAGAAAATAATAAATTTTATCTACTTAAGACTATTATAAGACCTTTTAGATACTGATTTTCTTTAGTAGTTATCGCATTTTAATAATTTTTTTAATACTTTATTAATACTTTTTTTTAAAAAAAGAAAATTTTTAAATTTTTGTAAAAAAGCTGACAAAATTTTATAATATTTGGATTTTTAAGTTGAAATATTGACTATTTTTACTTTTTTTTGATATTTTTCCGTCAATTTTTTTAAGTACACATAAAAGTAAAACTTAGCTATAATTACCCCTATTAAATTAAATTTCAAGGATTTTTATACAATGGAGATTTTAACAAACCCAAATATTTTATTTTATATTATCGCGTACTTGGTAGGGGGGATCCCTTTTGGATTGATTTTGGCTAAAAAATATGCCGGAGTGAATATCAAAGAGCATGGGAGTAAAAGTATCGGAGCTACAAATGTACTTCGAGTGGTAAAAGAGACCAATCCAAAGTTGGCAAAAAAACTGGGGCTTACGACTGTTCTTTTAGATGCTGTTAAAGGGACAGCCGTAGTTTTAATAGCAATGGCTTTAGGGATGGGTATAGAAACCCTTTGGGCGATAGCTGTTCTTGCAGTTTTGGGGCATTGTTACAGTCCATTTTTAAGTTTTGAGGGTGGAAAAGGTGTTGCAACGGGGCTTGGTGTATTTGTGGTGCTTATCCCGATCCCTACCCTTATCGGTGCTGTTGTTTGGGGATTTTGTGCAAAGGTGCTTAAGATATCTTCACTTGCTTCACTTTTAGGATTATCGGGTGTTGTTATCTCTGCTATCATTCTTAACAATGGTTTGGAAGTCGGCTCAAACGCGCCTATGTATATTATCGCTTTTATCATTTTTTATAAACATATCCCAAATTTTGTGCGATTAGTTCGCGGGGAAGAGAAGCAAGTTGCATAAAAACTTTTGTGTATCGATAGATAATTTAACCTTTGAAGCTATTATCGGAATTTTACCTGAAGAGAGAGAAACTCCACAAAGGGTAATTTTAGATATCTCTTTTGAGTACGGTTATAATAATTCTTCTAAAGAGTTTATAAATTATGCAGATGTGGCAACACTTGTAAAATCTACCATGTGTGAGAAAAAATTTGAACTGATTGAAGAGGCTCTTTTATATATTGAAAACCTACTTTATAAAACTTATGGGGTAAAAAATCTAAAAATCAAAATAGCAAAACCCGATATTTTAGACAACTGTGTAGTAAGTGTAACTAATTAGACTAAATCCATGAAGTCACTTTTAAAGATAATAACTTCTTTTGTCCCTTTTTTATAGATAAATCTCTTATCTCCCGCTTTTACTCTTTCTAAAATGATATTTTTGATTTGAGCGTCTGTTTTCTTGAAACCTTTCATATAAGCGTAAAACTCTTTTAAGTCCATAAAAGGTATCTCTATCTCGTCTTGTTTGTGTGCAGCAGTTTGTGATTGCACCTCTTCTTGCTCTTGTTGGATATACTCTTCACTTCCTCTGTTAGAAGTTTTTTCATATTGATGTTTTTTATCTTCCATCCGCTCTTTATGTTCTAATTGATATACGTTTTTCATCTCGTTAAAGGCGCTTTTTAAAAGCTCCACTTCCCCTTGAAAAACTTCTAAAATCTGTTTTTGACTTTTATCAAGTCTATAAATCTCTGTTTTGTATTGCTCTTTTACCGATTCTATATTTTCTTTAAGGTCTTTGATCTGATCGTCTTTTGCTTTATAAACCAGTTCATAGAGCTGCCTATGCTGTTCAGGGATATTTTGAAGTTGCTCACTTGAAAGTGTTTGAGAAGTAGTTGTATTTTGTTTCGGTGCTTGTTGGGTTGAAGAATTTTGATTTTTATGAAAATCATCTATCTGTTCTTTATCTACGTATACATAGGTTTTACCGTCTTTTTTCATAGACTTGATTTGCCCTTTTTTAATCCGGTAATGTACCCCTTGTAAAGAAAGCCCTAAAATCTCTGCCGCTTCACTACTCGATACTAATCTTCTCACACACTTTCCTATCTATTCTCTTTAGAGTCTATGGTAATAACGGTATGAACATTGCCTCTTGGATTAAAATCTGCAATAAGTTTCATCGCTTTTGGCTCTAAATTTTTATATAGTGTATCATAAATTTCATTTGCACTGTTTTCATGGGAGATATGCCTGTCCATAAAACTATTGATATACAGCTTTAAAGCTTTAAGCTCAATCACTTTTTCATCAGGTACATAACTCAATTTAATCGTAGCAAAATCGGGATATCCGCTCCTTGGACATTTGCACATAAATTCAGGTAACTCTATATCTATAGTATAATCTTTTTTATGTTCGTTTGGCCAATAGTTTTCTTTTTTGTCTATATCAAACTCTGCGATCTCTTGTTCGCCATATTTCATCTTTACTCCACAAATAAAACTTTACTCTAACTGTACCCATTATTTACTGGGTAAATTTAAGTTCATTATACAAAAAATTATGTTAAATTAAAATATGGATATATTAACAATCATTGTATTTACCTTATTTCTCTCGTTGATACTTAACCTTGTTTTAAAAAAGGTACATATCTCTCCTATAGTGGGATATATCTTTACAGGTATTATTATCGTTACTTTTACCGATTTTATCCATATCCAATCAGGTTATGTAAGTCATATCGCCGAATACGGTATTGTATTTTTAATGTTTACGATTGGATTGGAATTTTCTGTTAATCATCTTAAGCAGATGAAAAAAGAGGTATTTGTATTTGGTACTCTGCAAGTTGTTTTGACAACTATGCTTTTTTCATTTATCGCACATCATTTTTTTCATATCGATACCAAACAAGCTTTGGTAATAGGATCAGCCCTTGCACTATCCTCAACGGCAATAGTACTGAAAGTACTTAATGAAAACGGAGATATCCATAGACCGTATGGTAGAAATAGTGTAGGAATATTGATTTTTCAAGATTTGGCAGTAATTCCTATCTTGCTTATGATTACTATTTTAGCCGATTCGGACAGTTCTGTAGGAGATATGGTTATCAATACTTTAATCTCGGCAGTTGTAGTCGGGATTATCCTATTTGTCGTGGGATTTTATATTATCGAGAAGTTTTTGGCTTATGTGGTTGATACCCATGTCGAAGAACTGTTTATCGCTTCTATTTTACTTATTGTCCTTTCCTCTGCGTGGTTGGCACACAGTTTTGGGTTTTCCCACTCTTTAGGAGCTTTTTTGGCAGGGATGCTGATTGCAGAGACCAAATATAAATACCAAATCGAAGCAGATCTTGTACCGTTTAGAGATATACTTTTAGGGGTATTTTTTATCTCCGTAGGTATGCAGGTAAATCTTGGAATTATCTTTGAAAACTTTTTTATCATTATCGCTTTAGCCGTTGCGATTTTAGCTTTTAAAGTTATCATTATTTTTGCTATTGTGCGGGTTTTTACCTTTACAAAAAGAGCTATTAAAACTGCCCTTGCTTTAGCTCAAGTGGGGGAGTTCTCTTTTGCGGTATTTTCACTGGCAAGTTCTTATAACTTAATAGAGAATGAGCTTAATCAAATACTTATTTCGGTGGTAATTATATCATTGATATTTACCTCTTTGGCACTCAGACACGTTAGGGCTTTTACCGACTTTTTTTATCCAAAACGAACGGAAATTTTGGATGAACCTATGGTAAGTGCAGGAATCAGCAACCATATTATTGTCTGTGGTTATTCCCTTTTGGGGCAGAAAATTGTTAAAAATTTAAAAGAAGAAGGGTTGGCATATGTTGCCGTTGAACACGACAGACAACACGTAAAATTGGGGCATGATAGAGGGGATATTGTTTTTTTTGGAAATGCGGCTTCTAAAACTATGTTAAACTCTTTATATATAAAAAATGCAACTGCGGTTATAATTGCAATTGACAATGATGAAAAGATACGACTTATTTGTGAGACCATTAGAAGTATCGATCCTACAATCTCTATTATTGTAAAGATAAGCCATACTTCACAAATGGAAGATTTTAGCGATCTTCAAATAGACGGCTTTATAAATGAAAATGAGATTGTTGCGACAAAACTTGTTGAAAAAGCGACAAGATGCAATTTATAAAATTTAAACGATAGAGGAAAAATATTGGCTAGTTATGAATATGAATTAGAGAATGAATTGGATGTTGAGGAACCGAAAAAATATAGGGTATTTTTGCTTAATGATGATTTTTCAACCATGGATTTTGTAATAGAAGTACTTATGAATGTATTTAGAAAATCATTAAGTGAGGCGGAACAGATTATGCTAAGTGTTCATAATGAAGGGAAAGCTATTTGTGGTACATACACTCAAGAGATAGCTTATACAAAAGTTTCTCAAGTAAGTTCTATGGCAAGAAAAGCGGGATTTCCTCTAAAAGCTATAGCACAAGAAGAATAAGGAATTGGAGATAAAATGATTACAAAAGAGCTACAAATGGTCTTTACCCAAGCAGTCACTTATGCAAGGGCAAATAGACATGAATATATTACCATTGAACACGTTTTTATCTATCTTTTGCAAAATAAATCTATCGTCTCTTTATTAGAACAATTGCATATAGATATTAACGAGATTATAAAAGATCTTAAAACACATATTACAAAAAACACCCCGGTATATCCCGATAGTGCTAAAAATCAAGACCCGGTAGAAACTATTACCTTAACAAAAACTATAGAGCAGATGGTTGCCCATGCACAGCTCTCTGGCAAAGGGGAATCTGCCCCTGAGGATATGTTTGTATATATTTTAAAAGATGAAAGTGCCTATGCAACTTATCTTTTAAAACTTCAAGGGTTAGAACGAGTCGATATACTTGAGGAGATAAGCCACGGTTCTTACAAAGATGAGGAAGATGGATTAGATGAAGAGGAATTGATAGAGTTTGAAGAATTTAAAAGGAAGCCAAAAGAGAATGAAACACCACTTTCCCAAAATAGTGTGGAGTTGGTTGCCTTGGCAAAAGATGGCAAAATAGACCCTGTTATAGGAAGAGATAAGGAGATAAAAAGAGTTATTGAAATCCTGGCACGAAGAAAGAAGAACAATCCAATTTTACTAGGGGAAACAGGTGTAGGTAAAACCGCTATCATTGAAGGACTTGCATTGGAGATTGCAAAAGGGGAAGTGCCTGAATTTTTAGAAGAAGTAAAAATCTACTCACTTGATATGGGATCTCTTATCGCAGGGACAAAGTATAGAGGAGATTTTGAGAAAAAACTCAAAGCAGTTATCCAAGAAGTGGTAAAGAAAAAAAATATTATCCTTTTTATAGATGAGATACACACAGTTGTAGGAGCAGGAAGTGTAGGAAACAGCACTATGGATGCTTCAAATATCTTAAAACCGCTTCTTAGCAGCGGAGAGCTTAAACTTATCGGAGCTACAACCTATGAAGAGTATAGAAACGATTTTGGGAAAGATAAAGCATTTAGCAGACGTTTTGCAAAAGTGGAGATAAGTGAACCCTCCATAGATGATTGTATCTCAATTTTACAAGGGCTTCAAAGTAAATATGAAGAATTCCACGGTGTAAAATACAATAAAGAAAGTTTAAAACTTGCAGTGGAACTCAGCTCAAAATTTATCAATGATAGATTTCTACCCGATAGTGCCATTGACGTAATTGATGAAGTTGCCGCAACCGTTAAACTACAAAATAAAAATCAAAAAAATACACGAATCACTACAAAAGATGTGGAAAATACTATTGCAAGTATTGTGAATATTCCACCAAAAACAGCAACAAAATCCGATCTTACTTTATTAAAATCGTTGCAAAAAAACCTTCAAAAAAGAGTTTTTGGACAAGATAGTGCAATTGAGACTATCGTAAAAGCGATCAAAATTAACCGCTCGGGGATGGGAGTGGAAAATAAACCTGTAGGAAGCTTTTTATTCACTGGAAGTACAGGTGTGGGGAAAACTGAAGTTGCAAAAGAACTTGCACATCAATTGGGAATCCATTTTGAAAGATTTGATATGTCTGAATACGGAGAAGCCCACACTATAAGTAGACTAATCGGTGCTCCAGCAGGATACGTGGGATATGAAAAAGGGGGACTTTTAACCGAATCAATTAAAAAACACCCCCACTGTGTACTACTACTTGATGAGATTGAAAAAGCACATCCTGATTTGATGGGACTTTTATTGCAAGTGATGGACAATGCAACACTTACCGATAACAACGGAACAAAAGCAGACTTTCAAAATGTTATTTTGATTATGACTTCCAATCTAGGGGCTAGTGCTGCAAATATTATGGGACTTATCAAAGATACAAGCCTCAATGAAGACAAAGCTGTTAAGAAATTCTTTGCACCTGAATTTAGAAACAGGCTTGATGCAACCGTTAAATTTCAACCTTTGACACAAGAAATTATTATTCAAATCGTCAAAAAATTTATCAAAGATTTAGAAGATTCAATATCCGATAAAAATATAACTCTATCTTTATCAAAAGAAGCAGGTAAAGAACTGGCAAGATTGGGATACGATAAACTTATGGGTGCAAGACCGCTTCAAAGAGTTATAACGGAGCATATAAAAACACCGTTAAGTGATGAGATACTTTTTGGAAAATTAAAAAAAGGTGGAAAAGTAATTATCTCTTTTAAAGAAGATAAATTTCAATTTTCATTTCAAGAAAATTGATTATTTAACATCAAACTTTCCGCTTGTCCAATAATCTTCGGAGAGCTTGATTTTTTTCTCTTCTGCACCCCTTCCTGTTAAATTGATATAAGACTTTTCGTGAAAAAATTCATCACTGTTTGTAGATTTAATTTTGTATGTTTCAGCCATATCGTCTTTGGTTAGATACCAATAAACACCTATAGCAGACACTATAAGAATTACTACAATATAGGTTAAAACATTACTGCCGGATTTTTGTTGTGTTTGTTTTTTTGATCGTGTGCTCACAATAATTATTCCTCTTAGTACCTAATTGATACAAATTTTGGAAGTCAAAGAGTCAAAATAATTAAAGAAGCTATTCGCAACCCGGCTTTCTCTTGTACTCTAAGATCCGTGGTTTTCCGTCCTTATCTCACAATAAGTTTGGCTAATGTATAACTATAACTATATGTAACTTAAGGTACTATTAGCTCTTTTGGTTGAATTTAACGATTGCAGATCCCCACGTCAATCCACCGCCAAAAGCATCTAAGAGCATAGTAGCTCCGTCTTTTAAACGTCCACTTTCATAACATTCGTTAATGGCCATAGGAATTGAAGCAGAAGAGGTATTTCCATATTTATGAACCGTTAGGACTTTTTGTTCTTCTTTAAAATCAAGTGCATCGCCTACTGCTTTTATTATTCGATAGTTTGCTTGATGTGGGATAAAAAGATCTATATCTTCATGCTTATAATCATTTTTTTCCATGATTTTTTGCACATCGCTTGTAAGGGTTCTAACTGCTATTTTAAAAGTTTCATTCCCTTTCATCTGCATAAACGATGCCTCTTCAGAGTGAACTCCTGGTGTTAAAAGAAGATCTTTCATATTTCCGTCAGCCGAACATTGAACATCTGTTATCGCATCATCTTTATTTTCTGTTGCGCTAATTACAGCTGCTCCCGCACCGTCTCCAAAAAGCATACAGGTGGTTCTATCGGTATAATCTATAATATTGCTAAGCTTTTCAGCCCCTACGATAAGGACATTTTTTTTCATCCCAGATTCGATAAATGCTTTTGCAACACTAAGTGCATAGATAAATCCCGTACACGCTGCACTGATATCCAACGCCATCGTATCTTTCAGTCCAAGTTTTTGAGCTATTAAACAAGCAGTTGAAGGCATACACATATAATCAGGACTGATAGTTGCACAAACTACTAAATCAATATCTTCATTTTGAAGCCCCGCCCTGTCAATTGCAACTTGACCCGCTTTAGCTCCTAAATCGCTTGTATCCTCATCTTTTGCAGCGATTCTCCGCTCTTTGATTCCTGTTCTTTTTATGATCCATTCATCACTTGTATCCATCCGATCGCAAAACCATTGGTTATCTCGAATATCAGTTGGAACATAAGCCCCGATTGAGGTAAAAGAAGCGTACACTGAATTATCCTTTTTATTTATATTCGGCTAATCTTGATTCTATATTTTGATTTAAATTAGAATCAGCAGCAGAAATCGCTTGAAAAATTGCATTTTTAATAGCTTTGGCATTTGATTTTCCATGAGCAATAATAACCGGAGCTTTTACACCGATAAGAGGTGCCCCTCCATACTCTGCATAATCAACTTTAAGTTTTAGGTTTTTAAATACTTTTCTCATCAACACTGCACCTGTAATAGCAACAAGCGATCTTCTTAGATTGTTTTTAATCAAGGTTACAATAGTATCTGCAACACCCTCAGCCGTCTTAAGCAATATATTTCCAATAAATCCGTCACATACCACAACATCAACTGAGCCGTTAAAAATGTCATTACCTTCTACATTACCTACAAAATGGGTTAAAGGTTCAAGCATTTTAAATGCTTCTTTGGTTACTTCATTCCCTTTTGATTCCTCTTCTCCGTTACTTAAAAGTCCCGTTAAAGGAGCATCGATACCTAAAACATCTTCTGCATACACTTGCCCCATGATTGCAAATTCTTTTAAATTGTTCGCATCACAATCAACATTTGCACCTACGTCTAATACTAAAGTATTTCCGTTGATTGTAGGCATTAATGTTGCAATTGCAGGTCTACTTACACCTTTAATTCTTCCTATTCTAAGTGTTGCCAAACTCATCGAAGCACCACTGTGTCCGGCACTTACATAAGCATCGGCTTCCCCTTGTTTTACAAGTTCTATTGCTTTATATGCACTACACTCTTTTCTTTTTAGAGCATCTGTTGCACTATCATGCATATCTATTACGTCATCGGCATGATGTATAGAAATTCTCTTTTTAAATTTTTGAGGAATTAAAGGTACAAGTTCATTTTCACGTCCAACTAAAATCGCTTCAAAATGTCTATCTTTTTTTAAAGCGGCAATTAAACCGTCAATGATGGGAGAGGGACCGTTGTCCCCACCCATAGCATCAATTGCAATTTTTATCATTAGTTTTTGTATTCACCTGTAGTCGGGTTGATATTGTGAGGCATTTTCCATGTCCCGTCACTATCTTTAACCGGTCTTTTTAACGTAATTTTATAATGAGTTCTTCTTTGTAAACCTTTTGACTTACTCACTCTTCGCTTTGGTACTGCCATTTTTTATCCTTTTAATATTCTATATCGATATAGTTGTTTTCTTTACAAGAGTCACATGCAAAATAATCAGATCGCAACGACTCTATTTCACTATGTAATATCTCATCAAAATCTAACATATGATTCGATGTTTCTATTACTATTAACTCTTCTTCATCTTCTTTTTTGGAATATACTCCGTCACTTACCAACAAATTGATCTTTTCATCAAGTTCAATGGTAAAAGGTTGGGCACATTTATAACACTCAACCGTGAGAGGACCCTGTATAGTCCCCTGTAATTGTGCAAGTTTAGGAGATATTTTACTAAAAGTTCCTGAAAACTTTACTGAATTATGAGTGAGTTCAAAATCACTTTCTTGAAGTGGTATTTTCCGAAACTCAATTTTCATAATTTACCTTTTTGCTCTTTTTACTAACAAATCTCTCTTTGAGAGAAGAAAAATGCAATCTCAATCGCTGCATTTTCTAAAGAATCCGATCCATGAACCGCATTTGCATCGATTGACTCTGCAAAATCAGCTCGAATAGTACCGGCTGCTGCTTCTTTTGGATTTGTTGCTCCCATGAGATCTCTATTTTTAGCCATTGCATCAACACCTTCCAATACTGAAACTACAACAGGTCCAGAGATCATAAACTCAACCAATTCACCAAAAAAAGGCCGCTCAGAGTGTACTGCATAAAATGCTTCGGCATCAGCTTTACTTAACTGCACTTTTTTAGTTACAGCAATTCTTAAACCGTTGCTTTCAAATCTATCTAAGATTTTTCCAACCACATTTTTTGCAACAGCATCCGGCTTGATGATAGATAACGTTTGCTCCATTTTTTGCTCCTATATTTTAATTTTACCCGTTTGTGATAAATCATATAAAATGTCAATTTTTATATGATTTATCGCCACGATGCGGTAGAAACCACATTAAAAGTCGGGGATTATAGCGAAAAAAATAAAAAAAGGCAAGAGAAATGAATCTCTTGCCTTTTTTTTATCTTTTAAAAGTCTAAAATTACAAATTTAGACTAGTCTTCAACTACAGGGCTACCTGCAACGGCACCGTCGTGTTTTGGATTTTCTCCCCATACTATACAACCCTCAGTTGGACATGCCTCAGCACATGCAGGTGTATCGTGATCACCCTCACACTCGGTACAAGTTTCAGGGTTTACATAATAGATATCTTCTCCTGTCGGGTTTTCGTCATTATCAACGATTGATTCCGTTGGACACTCATCCAAACAAGCATCACATGAAATACATGTATCAGTAATTACTACTGCCATATTAGTCTCCTAGTTTTAATTTCCCAAACTTTATCATAGAAAAAATAAAACTTACTTTAAAATATTTTAACTATTACTTTTATTGGCAATTTACTTACCGAATTTGCCCATTTCCGTAAATTTTATATTTATAGGTGGTAAGTTCATTAATCCCCATAGGACCTCTAGCATGAAGTTTATTGGTACTAATCCCAACCTCGGCTCCAAATCCAAACTCTCCACCGTCTGTAAATTGTGTACTGGCATTAAGATAAACACAAGCACTATCTATACTATTTAAAAAAAGCTCAGCCGTCTCATAATCTTGAGTTACAATGGCATCGGAATGATCTGAACCGTATTTTGCAATATGCCCGATTGCCTCCTCTGTGTCATTTACAATTTTGATAGAAAGGATATTATCTAAATATTCCGTATCAAAATCTTCTTCGGTCGCTTCATTTATATCTATTACATCTCTAGTCTCTTTACAACCTCGAAGTTCCGTATCAAATGTTTTAAATTCATTTTGTAATAATGGTAATATCTCTTTAGCAATATCTTTATGAACTAAAAGAGTCTCCATCGCTCCGCAAATCCCTGTTCTTCTACATTTTGCATTTAACGCTATCCCTACCGCTTTTTTGATATCTGCGTCTTTATCTACATATGTATGGCATAGTCCCTTATCATGTTTTACCACAGGTACCGTTGCATTGTGACTTACAAATTTAATCAATGCTTCACCACCTCTTGGGATAATCAAATCAACATAATCATCTTGTTTGATTAAATTTGCAACACCTTCTCTTGAACTATCAGGAAGTAATGATACCGCTGCTTTTGGCAACTCATTATTTATCAGTACCTCTTGTAAAACTTTTGCAATTGCTTGATTGGAGTTTTCTGCTTCTTTTCCACCCTTTAAGATACAGATATTACCACTTTTAAAACAAAGTGCCGCCGTATCGCTTGTAACATTCGGTCTACTTTCGTAAATAATCCCTATCACCCCGATTGGAACGGAAACTTTTTCAATTTTCATCCCGTTTTCTACAATCCATCCATCATGCACCCTTCCAACAGGTTCTTTTAGAGCTGCAATATCTTCAATAGCCGTTGCCATCCCCTCTACACGTTCACTATTAAGCAACAATCTATCCATAAGTGCCGCACTTAGATTATTTTGCTCTCCATTTTTCATATCTATATCGTTTTGAGCTATTATAAATTTGTTGTTCTCCCGCAACGCCTCTGCCATCTCTAAGAGTACTTTTCTTTTGATATCTCCACCAAGGGTTGCTATTGTTTTGGCTGCATTTTTTGATTCAGTTAAAAATTTTTCCATATGATTTATCCATTTTATTTTTTTTGTGTTACTTGATATGCTTGTGCAATAGCTTCTATAAATCCACCTCTAACGGCATGTTTTTCTAAGGTGCTGTATCCAGCTGCCGTAGTACCTCCAGGACTCATCACTCCATCTTTTATCTCTGTCGCTTGTGCAGTTGTTATAAGCTTTCCAAAACCTTTAAAAAGCCCATTTGTCACGGCAACGGCATCTTCTCTTTTCATCCCTTGTCTTACCGCACCGTCACATAAAGCTTCGTGAACCAATGCCAAATACGCAGGTCCGCTTCCTGCAACTGCCGTTGCGATATCAAGCTCTTTTTCACTTCCCAGCCAAACAGTCTCTCCTATCACATCAAAAAGCTCCACAGCATTTTGTTTTACATTTTCATCTCCTGTAAGTGTTGTCAGAGACTCTGCCACACTTGCTGCAAGATTAGGCATCGCCCTTACTGTATGAAGCGAAGCTATATTTTCTTTGATAACCTTCAAAGAGGTTCCTGCCAATACAGAATAAAGATTTTTAGCTTTCCCTTTTAACTTTACCCCTACTTCGGCTATATTTGCAGGTTTTACACAAAGGATAATATTTTTATCACTCACGTCAAATCCGTCAATTAGATGTTTTGCAACATCTACACCAAGTTTTTTCTCAAAGTTTTCAATAGACTCTAAAGATCTCCCTACAACTTCAATATCAAATTGATCTTTTAACCCTTGTGCAATAGATAATGCCATATTTCCATTGCCTATAAATGTTATTGTATTTTCCATATCTCTTCTCTCATTAATTGATTTATAATTCTAGGATACTGCTATCAGTATCATCTAAAAATGCACTAATCTCTTCTTTAAATTTTATCATAATATTTACAATATCATCAACTCTACAATTTCCAATTTTCAACCAAATAACTTTTGGTGGGGTACCTCTATAAATTGAAATATCATTAAAATCTGAATCTTTTGTAACAATTGTATATCCATTATTTTTTGCATACTGCCATATCTCAATATCAGTTGATAGATCAAGATTTTCCAACATTACATGGGTGGAATTAGGATAAGTTTTATTTAGTTTATTAATAACTCGATGTGAAATATTATTGTCAAATAGAAGTTTATGCACTAAGCCTCACCGTAAGTGTTTTATGCTCTCTATCCGCTGCATATTGTAATGCATTCAAAATATCTTCATCTGTAAGCTTTGGAAAATCTTCTAATATTTCTGCATGACTCATTCCCGAAGCCAACATACTCAATATATCATAAACTGTTATCCTCATACCTCTTATACAAGGTTTCCCTGATCTTTTTGTTGAATCAACTGTTATTGAATCATATTGCATTTTTTATCTCCCAAACTCTATAAAACATATATGATTATATAAAAAAGAGTTTCAAAAGTCAATTTTTTCTCTCGCTCCCAAGCTCTAGCTTGGGAGTGTAGCTCTATCGGATTGTATCCTTGTTCACTTTTTCTGTGTGTTTTCTCGTTCCCAACGTCCCGTTGAGAATGTAGCTGCATCGGATTGTATCTGTGTTTGCTTTTTCTGGGAATTAATTGTATTTGTTTATTTTAGATTACTTGGGTATTTGTAGTTACAGTATGCATTCCAAATCTGGAGATTGGAAACGAGGGAAATATTTATATACTTCTTTTACTTATGATTTTAACTAAATCACCAACTTTTACATCTTTAAAATTTTTTTATTATGGCAAAATAGAAGTGCAAGTATTGGGAAGAAGTTTACAAAAAGTAAATGACTGAACAATACTTGTGCTTCTATGAAGCTAGAATGAAAAATTATTTTACTAAATTAGCAAACTCTTTAAAAACATACTTACTCTCATGTGGACCTGGACTTGCTTCGGGGTGGTGTTGTACTGAAAATATCGGTTTATTTTTATATTTTACACCCTCAATTGTATTATCAAAAAGATTAATATGTGTAACTTCTGCAATATCCTTAATACTGTCAGGTACGTTATAGTTATGATTTTGAGCTGTAATCTCCACCACTCCATTATTTGCAACAGGATGGTTTCCACCATGTTGTCCAAACGGTAATTTAAACGTATCGTGACCATGGGCAATACTTAACATCTGGTGTCCTAAACAGATTGCAAACATAGGGATATTTTTATCAATTAGTTTTTGAACTTGTGCTTTTTCGTTGATAAGAGTCAAAGGATCCCCCGGACCGTTACTTAAAAATACTCCACCTATTTCGTTTGCTTCAAATCTAGCTATTAAATCTTCTGCTTGAAAATCACTCGGTACCACTTCCACTTCAAGTCCAGAAGCAACCAATTCATTTAAAATATTCCTTTTTACTCCAAAATCAACCACTACAATTTTTTTATCACTCATCATAGCTTTATCATATGACATTGTAGCCATATTCCAAGCACCGAATTTATGTACGTAAGACTCTTTGGTAGTCACTTGTTCAATATAATTGATATCTTCAATTCTTGGACTCGATTCAAGTTGTTTTTTCAACTCTTCTTTATCACTTATTTCTGTAGAAGCTATCATCATCATAGCCCCTTCATCCCTTATTGTTTTTGTAAGATATCTTGTATCTATATCACAAATCCCTATTGTGTCGTTTTCTTTTAAAAGGGTACTTAAACTTTTCTCCCCTCTAAAATTTGAATAATTTTCATTATAGTTTCTAACAAGTACACCTTTACAGTGTGCTTTTTTACTTTCACTATCATTTTCATTGACACCTACATTTCCAATCTCAGGCATGGTAAAAGTGATAAATTGACCCGCATAACTTGGATCGGTTATAATCTCTTGATATCCAGTAAGAGAAGTATTAAATACTATCTCTCCTACGGCTGTCCCTTTTGCACCAAAAGAGTTTGCCGTTAAGAAAATACCGTTTTCTAAGTAGATATATACTTTTTCCATTAGATAAGTCCCTTTCTTACCAGCTCTTCTTCATAAAGTCTGTTAAATACTATATCATAATCCTCAGTCCCGGGGATCAGTTTTCTTTTATAATTTTTGATCTTTTCATACGCAGCACTGTCAGCCTCATCATACCCTTTCATAAAGTTACTGATTGCATTGGCTATTACATTTTTTACTTGATTGTCGTTTACCGTAAAATGTATAAAATCCTCTTCATACAAATAATCCATAATATTGTGTGCGATATTTGAAAATCTATCTTCAAAATTTAGATTCACACCGTATTCGTTTGCCAATCTTTTTTTTGTCATCCAAAACAGTTGTCTATAGTCTGCTTTGTAAAACTCTATATCGTCTTCTTGATTTTCCAACAGTTCCGTTACAGCCTCGTCAAGTTCAATCTCTTTTTCAATATCTTCATTTAAAAATCTTTCACACTGTTCCGTTATCAAAGATTTATCTTTTCTTATCTCTATAAAAGGGGCATTTATAATATCTTTTGTAATCTTTCTTGCTATATATGCGCTGTGTTGTTTTTTTAGTTTCATGCTAATACCTCTTCATTTTAAATTTATCGTATAATTGTATCTTCACGCTCTGGGCTGGTTGATATAATTCCTACTTTTGTCTTTGTCAGCTCTTCAATTCTCTCAATATATTTTTTTGCACTTGTCGGCAGCTGATCAAACTCTCTACATCCGACAACACTGTCCCAACCTTCAATCTCTTCATAAATAGGTTTGAGATTATCCATATTGGAAGGGAAATAATCTATAATCTCTCCATCCACTTCATACGCTACACAAATTTTAATTGTCTCAAATCCGTCAAGCACATCAAGTTTCATCAACGAGAGTTGGTCACAACCATTCAATCTACTTGCATATTTTACCGCAACGGCGTCAAACCAACCACATCTTCTTTTTCTACCTGTTGTTGTCCCAAACTCTTTTCCAACATCAGCCATTCTCTCCCCGTCATCTCCAAAATCTTCACTTGGGAACGGTCCGTTTCCTACTCTTGTACAATACGCTTTTACTATTCCTGTAACTACCCCTATATCTTTCGGGTTCAATCCAAGCCCTGTACAAGCTCCTGCACTTACGGTATTTGAAGAGGTTACAAACGGATATGTCCCGTGATCGATATCAAGCATCGTTCCTTGTGCACCTTCAAGAAGCACTTTTTTATCATCATCAAGTGCTTTCCAAACCATATTTGTAGTATTTACTATAAAGTCGTTTAATTTTTGGGCATACCCTTGAATCTCTTTTTGTAGTGCATCTTTTTGCGGTACCTCTACCCCTAATACTTCAAAGATAACTTTGTTTTCATCAAAATAATCTAAAATTTTTTTACATAAATTTTCAGGATTTTTAAGCTCTCCCGCATGAAGTCCTACTCTATTGATTTTATCGGCATATGCAGGTCCTATCCCTTTTCCTGTAGTTCCAATTGCATTATCCCCTTTAAGCTTCTCTTTGGCTTGATCGATTAAACTATGGTATGGAAGATTAAGATGCGCCTTATCTGAGATAAAAAGTCTCCCTTCTAGGTTTTTAAATTGCTCCATCTCTTTAATAATTGATTCGGGATTTAAAACAACTCCGTTACCGATAACGTTAATAGCTTCTGGATTGAGTATACCTGAAGGTATCAAATGTAAGGCATATCTAACACCATCCACCCATATAGTATGTCCTGCATTATGTCCACCTTGCGATCTACATACCATATCGTAGTCCATTGCCAGTTTATCTACAATTTTTCCTTTCCCTTCATCTCCCCACTGGATACCGACTATCACATCTGCTTTACTCACTTTTATTCCCTTCTTCAATTTTTAATATATCATCGCTAAAAAGAGCAAATCCCAAAGAGTTTACTCCGTTGCTTTTATACCCGCCCCCTTTGGCAAGTGTTTTGTTTCCTTCTATTACCCTATAATAAATATCGTCGTAATATTTCATTGCACTGTAATACACGGGAGATATCACTACATTGTCGTAACTTATATCTTTGACTATCGAAACTAATTTTTGTGCCTCTTTTTGTAAAGACTCCGGCAACATATCCAATAAACTTTCTAAATCTTCCATTTTTTCAACTTTTGCCAATTTGCTCAACCATGGAATATCTAGCTCCAACAACGTACCGATTTCGCCATTTTTAAAAAAATCTATATCAATACTCCATTCACGTGAAATAATAAGAGGAATATTGATATTTGCAATTTGTACCAACGGTTTTGTATCTAATTTTTGTAATAAATCACAATTCAGGTTAATCAACTCGGCAATATTATCATAATCAATCCACTCAGCTCCTATTTGATACACCTCATTGGCTGGATAGCTAAAAACCGGCTGGATATAGTACCATTTTTTATGTTCGGTTGCCCGTCCAAGTCTTTTTGTGATAATTCTTACCACATCAAGAGTACTGTCGGCACGAAGTGCTAACTGATTATTTGATTCGTCACTCAAAGTTATTAACTTTTTTTCATCATCAATGCTTTGGTGACCCGAGTAAGAAAAAATAGGAGTTACAATTTCTTCAAAACCGTTGTTTTCTAAAAACTCACTTGCTTTATTTTCCAACTCCCGCTTTGCTTTGGCACTTTTTCCAAAATAGAGTTTGCTTCCGGTTGGAATTTCGTGTTCAAAAATCATTATGCAAAAAACCTTTGGATAAATACTTTATTTGCGGTACCGTCAAACTCTCTGATACCAAGATCGGATAATGCTTTTTCTATTGCATTAACAGCCCATGCTGCTTCATAATCTTCAACCAATCCCATATGATTGATTCTAAAAATTTTCCCTTTTAGATGATCTTGTCCACCTGCAATATTTAAATCATATTTCTCTTTTAATATTTTTCGCACCTCATTTGATTTATCACAACTTATAGTTGTCATAGAATCAGCAGGAGTTGATGGATACACTTCCAATCCAATAGCGTTCAAAGCTTCTCTTGTAGCTTCGGCTCTCTTTGCAGTTTGTTTATAAACTGTTTCAAAACCTATTCCTTTAAGTTGTTCCAAAATAGCACCCAACCCGATAATTAAAGTTGTTGCAGCGGTGTATGCTGTTGTATTGGTTTTTTGTTTTTTAATCTCTGATGCTAAATTAAAATAGTACCCTTTTGAATTTTCATTGATAAATTCAACCGCTTTATCACTCAATCCAATAATCGCAAGTCCCGGAGGCAGCATCAATGCTTTTTGACTCCCTGTTATAAGTGCATCTATATTTGTAGTATCGATCTTTTCAACACCCACGGCAGTAATACCGTCTGCTATAACCATAATATTTGAATTGATCTCTTTAAGTGCTTTAGCTATCTCTTCAACAGGATGTCTAAGCCCCCCTGCACTTTCACATATTTGGATACAAACCGAATCTATATCTGCATCATTTTTAACCGCTTCAACTATCTCCTCTACACCTACAGGAGTGTTCCATTCATGCTTTATTTCACATTTAGGAATATTGTGTGCATCACAAATTTTCCCAAATCTCTCTCCAAATTTCCCTGAGTTTACCGTTAATGCTTTTGTTTTTGTAAGATTTATAACACAAGCTTCCATAGCTCCCGTACCGCTTGAGGCTAACATTACTGCTTCATCCATGCCGAGTAACTCTAAAAGAAGCTCTCTTGTGTTTTTAAATATCGCTTCAAATTCAGGTGTTCTATGGTGAAGTGTCTCAGCTGCCATTGCAATTCTTACAAACTCCGGAACAGCAGTAGGACCTGGGGTTAAAAGCATAATCATCCTTTAAATATCAATAAATTTTAACAGACGATTATATTGAAAAGTAGCTAAAAAACTAATAAATCAATTTGTTTTAAAATTCATCTTTAATAGAGATCAATTTTGCGATAGCCTCATTCGCTTTTTGTTGTTTATCGGATCTTTCTTGATCGAGTGCTTTTAAAGACTCCAAAGTCTCCATTTTTTCATGGTCTATATTTGATTGTATTTGAACTGCTTTTCGATTGCTGCTTGAACCTGCAAGTCCGGACCATTTCTCTTTTTTATTAATATAAATTTTTGTAGAGGTACTTGTTGAATTTTTACTAAATACAATCACATCCTCCTCTTTTAAATTAAGCAGCTCTTTTATAGGAAGTTCCGTTTCGGCTAAAATCGCTTCAATATTCATTTTAGCACCGGATATCAAGGTATTAATATCTCTTTTTTTACTTACTTTTCTATTTTTCGCTTCGGCAAAAACTTTCTCGACTATTACATTTAACAATGATTCAATATATGATATAGGATAACAAATAGAAAGAAATCCAGACTCATCGTCAATTGTTATCTCAAATACAACCAAAAGGACAATCTCATGATCGGAAATAATTTGAATCGCATTTGCATTTGTATCCATACTTTCGGTTTTAAAATTAACTGTTGAAACATCATCCCATGCAATTTTTAGATGTTTGATGATAAGTTGGTAGAAATGATTAAACACTTCCATCTCAATATCGGTCAATTCTTTTTCCGTTGATTCGCTCAGCGTACTCTCGCCGTTTCCTAAAAGGTGTGCAATGATTTTATGACTGATTGCAGGGTTACACTCCATAACAATTCTTCCATCAAGAGGCTTAATAGATAAAGTTGTTAAACTTGTAATTTGGGGAATGGAGAGGATAAATTCTCCGTAAGTCATCTGCTCGATACTATATAGCTTTATATCAACAATTTTTCTAAGCATAGCAGAGAGATCGGATATGGTAGTTCTTAACATCTTATCATGAAGCGCATTGAACGCTTTCATTTGATCTGCAGAGATTCTATTTGGTTTTTTAAAGTCATAAATAGCATAACTTCTGTCTTTTGCCGCTGCTCCCGATTCCTCAGGAATATCTTCTAACGAACCGTCTTCATCTGCTATATCTAAAAGTGCATCAATCTCATCTTGACTTAAAAATTCTGCCATATTATCTCACCATCTCCACATCTGCATTGATAGCACCGAGTCTATCAAGCATTCTCATTGTTTCAATTATCTCTGTTATATCAATTTTCATTGTTTTCATAGCTCTCATAAGATCTGAAACAGTCGGTTGTCTTCTTGTGTTAAGCAATCCATTATCCACATCTACCTCTACGGCTCCGGGAACTTTTTGCACTTTTGCATCATCTCCCACATCAATACCTATATTTGCAGCGGGATCTGCCCAAGCTTTATCCGATAAATCCGATTTTTTAATCCGCAGGGTAAAATTTTCCCTTGAGATTGTCACGGGATTGATTGTGATATCGGATCCTGCTACGATAATCTCTTTAATAGGATCGATAATCACTTTTTTCTTCATCATCGAATCAAGTTCAATACTCTCAATCTCTGCAATAAATCTAACAATAGAGATGTTTTGAGGTTTTTTGACTTTAATTGTTCTCGTATCGACTGCATAGGCAATGTTTTGTCCAAATTTATCATTAACTTTTTCTTCAACTTGCGCCGCTATTTTTGCATTTTGTTCTATTAAACTCAATGTTATCGATTTTTCATCTTGTAAAGAGTAATCAAGTTCATTTTCTACAATTGCTCCACCGTAAATGTAACCTGTTTTTGAACCTTTGTCCCTTCTTCCTCTACTCTTTTTTTCCTCTTCGGAAACCCCTACAATAGTCCCTTGGGCTATTGCATATACTTTTCCATCGATACCTTTTAACTGGGTTACTAAAAGTTTTGCACCGTCCAAATCTGCACCGTCCAAAGAGGAAACTTCAACCTTTAATTTATCCCCTTGTCTCGCAAATGCAGGTAAAGTTGATGTTACAATAACCGCAGCAGTATCTCCCGCATCCGAGGGATTAATTTTAATATTTGAATTTCGTAAAAGATTTTGTAAAGTTTGCGTAGAGATAGAGGAGTCTCCACCTGCTCTTGCACCTACAACCATACCGTATCCGATAAGTTGGTTTCCACGGATTCCCACTATATTTGATATCTCTTTTAAAGTTTGTCCATATAGGGAGATACCAATAAAAAATAAAACTAAAAATTTAACCAATTCGACGATCCCTATTCATGAGATTTTATATTCTTGGTTATTTTATCTAAAGTTTAATAAAAATTATATATAATGAGTTTTGATAATTTAATAGTTAAACAATAAGGCAGATTTTGAATATATATATTTACGGTGATCTCTCTTTTAAGATGCATATCCATAAGATTCTTGAACACGGCAATATTAAGTTTAAAATAACTGACGGCGAGATAATCGACGTTGAATACCTCTACAGGCTTGAAGAGCTGATTGAAGAAAATCCCAATCAAATATTTATTATAGACCAAAATAAAGTGATTGAAAACGATCTTTTTTCTAAAATCTTTAAATTTTTGATTCCTAAAGACGGCATACAAAAAAAATTTTTAGATCATCACGGTATTGGAGATATTAGCGTTCGGACTTATGAAGATATTGTAATTTATATTGAAAAAAGACTTGAGTCGATTGAAAATTCTAAACCAAAAGCAGATGAGATCACATCTATTGACGAGATGCTTGAAGATGATACTTTAGATGCTTTGAAAAATAACCCGTAAGGAGAATGATTATGGCTGAACAATTATCTGAACTGGATGAACTTATAGAATCTGACGTACTTGAAGCATTGGGAGAAAAAATTCCAGAAGAGAATTCTTCTGAAGATTCTTCTATTGAAATTGACGGTATTACCATTGAAGACTTGGATGAACCTTCAGCCTTAAACGATACACCTCAAGAAGAAAATCTAGAAGAGGAAATAAAAGAAGATATAACAGAAGAAGAAAATATTCAAGATGACTCTGCACAAGAAGAAGCAGAGGTGATCGTAGAAGAAAATACTCAAGAAGATGATCCTATTGTTCAAGAAGATGAAGCTATAGAAGAGACAGAGCAAACGACTGTTTCAAATGTATCTCAAGTAAATACAACCGATCTTGCTACGTTGCTTTCAGAACTACTCAATAATAAAACAATTGAAATTACGATAAAGGTAAAAGATTAGACTATGGATTTTATGGCAATCTCACAACAAACTGTAAAAATCATTTTACTCTTAGGTTTGCCGTCATTAATTGTAAGTATGGTTATCGGTTTATTAATTAGTGTTTTTCAAGCAGTAACTCAAATCAGTGATGCTTCTTTGGCGTTTGTTCCTAAAATGATTATCGTATCTGTTTTTATTGTATTTTCTTTACCTTGGATCGGTGATCATATATTACAATATACCCATGATCTATGGGACCTTATTATTACGTTTGGAAAAGCATGATTAATAAACTATATAAACTTAAAGAACAGCAAATCAACCAAGAAGTGCTGCAAAAGCAACAAATTGTAAGTAAAGTTGAGGACTTAAATAAAGAACTTTCTAAAACAATTAGAGATCTCCAGAGTGCTTCAGTAAATATTATGGGAGCAATTTCCGATTTTAAAATGTTGGAGATTCATAAAGCTACTATGAAAGATAAAATTGTAAAACTGGGACAGCAAAAATTACTTTATCTCCAACAAATAGAACAATATGATCAAAAGATTATTGCACTTAACCGTGAAAGTGAACAATTTAACTATATTTTACAAGAACAAAAAAAACAAAAAATTAAAAGTATCAACAAACAAGAAGAGCTTACCGCATCTGAATATATGCAAGTGAAGTTTTTTGATAAATTAAAGGTATCGTAAGATGTATTTGAAACTATTATTACTTTGTATTCTCTTTTCAAATGCTTTGCTTGGAGCAAGTGAAACCAAAAGTGCTTATTACAAAGAAAAAGAGGAGCTTTTGACGGTAAAAGACGAGCTAAATGAATTTTACGAAACCAAAGAGCTTCAATATCAAAAAAATAAAGCAGCCTTGGAAAAAATACAAAAAGAGATCTTAAAAGCAGAAGAAAATATAAAAAAAACCAAAGATGAAAATCAAAAAATACTTCAAGAGATTAAAAGAGAAATTACCTCTAAATCAATGAGAATGTATGATAAAATGAAACTGGGTGTTGTGGTAAATGTTTTTAATACAATGATTGACAATGGGGAAATTGATGAAGTATTTGATATAATGCTTAGAATGAAAGAGAAAAGAGTTATGAAGATATTAAAAAAACTTGATACCGATACAGCAACTCTTATTATGAAAAAAATGAGAATTTTAAAAGAAGACAACAAACAAAAATAAATTTTATTTGGAGGGAAATATGGCAGAAGAAACGGTTCAAACAGAAGAGAAAAAAGGTGGTGGAAAATCAATGATGATCATTTTGGTTGTCTTGATTGTAGTTCTTTTATTGGCAGTTGGAGGACTTGCTTATTTTCTAATGTCAAAGGGTATTTTTGACGATAAACCACAACAAATTGCTCCTACTGCCGTTGAGCAACAACAAGCTCAAACTACTGATCCAAAAGAGAATATTGGAGAAACTTTTAGGGGAACTGTTGATAGCCTAGTACTTAATATTACCGATGCAAAAGGGAGGGTAAAACTTATGAAACTCTCTTTTACACTAAGAACAAAAGAGCCGCAAATTGAAGCGATATTAGAACAAACGAAAGCAGAAATTATCGATTCGGTTATACGACAAGTAAGTGCTAGAAGTTCTGAAGAACTTTTAACCGTCGGTGGAAAAGCGATGCTTAAAGAAGAGATGCTTGATGAGATCAATAATATTTTAAACGACTCTATTCCAGAAGGCGATGAAGAGAGAGTAAGAAACCCTGTTCTCGATATCTTCTTTACATCGTTTGTGATTAAATAAAATAAGGTTGTCTTAATATGATTGTTCTAGTAAAAAATAGAAATACCAAAAGAACGGCTGTCAAATTTGCAGCAGCTTTTTCTTTATTTATTATTTTTTATCTTTATTATAATCATATGAGTACCAAGTTTCAAGAACAAAACCAAATACTTGCTACAAAACTTGAAATAAAAGAGGAAATTGAGCGAAAACTCAATGATAAAACGGTAAAGCTGGAAAATACTATTTATAAAGAAGCTGTTACTATTGTCAAACTCTTGGATCAAAAGCATATCCAATCTATTGAAATTGTAAAAGATAGGCTGCTGATTGTATGTGATTTTACAACAAATATTGAACCTATACTTATTAGATACGGAGCAAATGCTATGATTAAGCATACAAAAACAAATATTAAATTAGCACTTGATCTTAAAACTATTGTGGAGAATAAATATGAAGCTTAGGTTGTTGTTTGTACTCTTTGTAATTATTTTTTCACTTACAGCTTGTAGTAAAAGTAGACAGGCTATGAATGAGTCTGTAAAAATAAATGAAAAACCAAAATATCAGATACCTGCAAAAATCGAACCTCCAAAACCAAAAGCAAAAGGTTCCTTGTTTACAGGACAAACCAGCTCACTTTTTTCAGATAGAAAAGCGCTTCAACTTGGAGATATTATCTATATTACAGTAAAAGAAGGTCCTTCTAAAGTTGAAACAAAGAGTGAAAGAAAAACTTCTTTAAATGATGACGGCACAACACAAACAGGAGGATCGTTAAATAATGTACCTCAAACAGATGCACCGATTTTAGGAAGTGTTCTTAAAAGATCTGCACATGTTTTAAATAAACTTTTAGGAATGGGATTTAGCTTACCAAGCAGAAGCGGTTCATTTAGTGCAACTGCCGAAACTACCATCGAAGATGTACTTGAATACGATGTATCAGCTGTAGTAACTGAACAGTACCAAAACGGCAACTATCTTTTAGAGGGATTAAAGTATGTTGTGATTAGTGGTCAAAAACATACACTTAAAATAAGTGGAGTAATGAATCCACAAGAGTTAGAAGGAAACACCATAGACTCAAGCAAACTAGCAAATTTAAAAGTTGTCTATTTTAAAGATGGAGATGAACAGGATTATATGGAGAAACCTTGGGGAACTAGAATCTTAGAAACTATATCTCCTTTTTAATCTAAATTTAAGAATTGTTATTTTACAATTGTATCAATAATAGGGGTATAAAATGTTACACACATTAAATGTTGCACAAACTGGATTAAAAGTATCGCAAACTCAAGTTGAGAATGTTTCTAATAATATTGCCAATGAAAATGTTGATGGCTATAAAAAAAGAGTTGTAAATATTTCGGAACTTGGACATGATGATGCAAGACGCACAGGTCGTGGTGTATGGATTGATAATGTCGCTCGAACAACCGATATATATTTATACAAAAATATTGTGACTCAAGAGGGAAGACTTAATAGTATCAAAGAGTTAAACTCTATGCTTGGAGATATGGAGTCCATTTTTGATGAAACTGATGATGCAGGTCTTTCTGCCGAACTTAATAGATATTTTGAATCAATTGAAAATCTCCGTACCACACCCCAAGATGAGATTTATAAAAATGATCTTCTCAATAGTGCTACAAGCGTGGTGCAAAGTCTCAAGAAATTGTATGGAGATATTGAAGCAAAAGAAGAGAGTCTCCTTAGTGAAGCCAACGATTTAGTTGATAGAGTTAATACTATTTTAAAAGAGATAGGAAATATCAGTGACAAAATTTTTCATTCAACCACAGATAGAAATGATCTTCTTGATAAAAGAGATACACTAGAACTTGAGTTAGCACAATATATTGATGTAGAGATTTCAGATGATTCAAATCCTGATAATTATGAGCTTATTGTTGCAGGAATTACAGCAGTAAAATTTAACACTAATATCCATGAAATTAAATTAATAGAAAACTATACCCCTCAACAAGATATTTATGCTGCAACCGATCCTGTAACAGGTGCTACATTAACTACGGGTATTAATGGAGATTTTATCAGCTCTTTTCCATCATTCACAGGAGCTGCTGCTATTGCCGAAGTTCAAACTATTGATATTAACGGTTTGGTAGATGATGGTAGTGGCGATGCTGTCGGTACTGCAAAAACTATTCAATTTTTAGGATATACGGTACCTACTCAAATGGGAGATGACGGCATTGCCGTAGCAACAGATATAAATGCACAAAGTGCAAACATCATTACAAATTGGAATCTCTATCATCCTGATCAAGAGATAGCTTCTTTAACTGTAGCAGGGAATCAAGTAACAATTACATATGCTCAATTTGAAGGAGATGTCCCTGCCATTGGAAATAGTTCAAGTACCGGGATTGATTTTACCGGAAGTATTGAAACAACAAAAGGAGATACGGAAAGTCTTACCTATATCCTTGATAATAGTCATCAAATGACAGTTACCATTGGAGAAACGATAGTTGATTCTCTAGGTGTTCCTGTTGATTTTGATGCTTCGGGCGGAGGTGGTGTTGTTACCCAAAACAATATTATTCAAGCGTTAGTATATCGCATCAATCAAGATAAAGATATTGGTGGTACAGTTACTGCTTATAACGGTAAATATGAATTAGATCAAAATGGTCATAAAATACTTACTTCTGATATACGACACTCAAAATACCAAAATCCTGCACTTGGTGTCAATGCTCCAGGACATGATGACAGATATCTATTTATTGAAGCAGTTGTTGATGGAGAAGCCGGATCTTTTGTCGGAGAACTACTTGTTAATGATAATAACTCAAGACAATATATAGATATAAATGAAACCTTTAGTAAAGAGGGAATTGATGATATCCATTTAGAGATCTATGACAAAGAGGTTGAAGTCAATAGTGGTTCTTTAAGTTCCATTTTAAATAATATTAAAACCGATTCAGGAAGCAATTTATTTAAAGAATATAAAGAAAAGTTGAATCTTTTTGCACAAAAGCTTTCGGATTATACTGATTCATTTATAGAAACCGGCAGTGAAACGTATATCTTTGGAACAGATGCCGTTAATATTGACTATGATGCAGATAAAGCAATATTTCTTAACCTTTTTTCAGGAGCAAGTGTAAAAACACTTCAATTTCATGCCAATAATATTCATGATCTATCGCAAGAAGATCTTGATTATTTAGCTGAAATTCAATGGAAAACAGATATTGATTTTGACGGTACAGGTGAGAACAACCAGTCCTTTTCAGAATATTTTCAAACATTACGGGTAAAAGTTGCCGATGATAGAGAAACTATAATTTTTAATCAAGAGGCACAAGAAGCAGTAAAAGAATCACTTCAAACAACCTATGACAAATTGACAAAAGTTGATAGTGATGAAGAGATGGTCTCATTGATTAAATTTCAAGCTGCCTATGAAGCAAATGCAAAAATCATTACGACAATTGATGAGATGCTGCAAGTATTATTAGGATTAAAACGTTAATTTAATTTAACATAAGGAGGATATTATGGCTGAATTAACTACAGATTATGATTATAGTATGATAGGAAGTTTTGGGAGCGAAGCTACCCAATCACTGAGTGGAGATACTATCAATAAATTAAGAGCCGCAGAAGAGAAAGCTCGTTTATTACCTATTGAGCAAGATTTAGAAAGTTGGGAACTTGAATCTGAAAAGATAACAGGGTTACAAGCTAAAGTTGATGACTTTCTCGCACAAGTAAAACAGTTTGATCTTTTTAGTTCAACAAATAATGTTTTTGATCAAATTTCAGCCTCTTCAACTGGAACATCGGCAATCTTTGATGCAACAGATGTGGGATCTTTACAAGAAGGGACGTATCATATTGATGTAACCCAATTGGCTCAAAAAGATGTATGGCAATCAAATGGTTATACTTTAGCTGGAGCAGAAACTGCATTAGGCGTAGGTACACTTACAATTAATGGAACAGATTTTACCACTGACGGTTTAACTTTGCAGGAGTTAGCCGACAGTATCAATCTAAACGGTGCAGCTACCGCTTCTGTTGAACAAACTGGGGTTGATGAGTATAAGCTTGTTCTTAAAAGTAGTGATCCAGGAACTGCCAATGCCCTTACAATTGTTGAATCAGGTGTTACTTTTGGTTTTAACGATGCCGGAAATCATACATTAACCGCACAAAACTTACAAGCGACAATTGATGGAGTAGCTTATGATGTTTCGTCAAATAGTATTACCGTTGAAGGAAATTTAAAAGTAACTGCTACAGAAATTGGGGGTTCTACTTTAAGTATTCAAAAGGATGACAGTGCGATTATGCCTGCTGTTCAAGATCTAGCTGATGCATATAATGAAATCGCAGCTTTTATTACAGCAGAAATATACGATACGGAAAGTCCAATTGAAGATAAATCAACACTGAGAAATATGCTGAGTAACATAAAAAATATGTTTTTTCAAGAGTATGGACCGGATAATACCAATGCAGTAAATTTTGGTTTTGAATTTGATAAAGACGGATTACTTATAATTGATACAACAGCATTAGGAGAAGCTTTAACAACAGATTATGATAGTGTAAAAAATTTCTTTTTAGGTACTGCTGAAGATAAAGGTTTTGGTACTTTAATGAAAGAGTACATGGATGATATCAACTCTTATGACGGTGTACTAACAAAGTATGCAGAAAATATGCTTGATAGAAAAACAGATTTAGAAGATGAAAAAGAACAGACAATTGAAGATATGGAAACAAAATACGGTACAATGGCAAGTCAATTTGTCGAGTATGCATCTATCATTGCACAAATGGAAGCATCATTCAGCGGATTACAATTAATGATACAACAGTCTACTGCCAAGTAGTTAAAATTTAAGTATTTATATATTATAATCTCCATATATCAAATGTGGAGATTATAATGAGTTTAGAAGTTTATAACCAGCAAGCAGCAACGACGGAAGACCCGTATATGCTTATTTTAAAGCTTTATGAGGGGCTTTTAAAATATTTGACATTTGTAGAAGATGCGATAAATCAAAATAACGTAGAAAAAAAGTTTGAATATATCAATAGGTCTATTGCTATATTTGATGAGCTTAGAAATATATTGGATTTTGACGGTGGGGATGTCGCTTATTATCTTGACGGTCTTTATCTTTATCAGATTGAAACTCTTTTTAGTGCCGGTGTTGATAATAATATTGGTGCAATCGCTCAGGTAAAAAAAGTAGTAACTGGACTTATTGAAGCATGGAAAGAAGAGACCGGTCTATAAAAGCATTACAACGGCTTCAATATATTGATGCCATTGATGATGATAATTTACGGGCTTCCAGCCTTAGTTCTTGGGTTACGGAATATTTAAGCGGTCACTCTTCAATTGAAGATTTTCAACTAGAAATAGATCAACTTGAACGTCTAAGAGAACTTCTTTTCAAAAATATCTCTTTTTTAAAAACGCATAGACAAAATATGAAAAAAGAGTTGGACGACTACAAAAAAATCAAGCAGTTTCTTTCTTAAATTCTTTTCTTTTACCACCAAAGAGATGCAATCAACGTTGTTGAAAGAATCGCCAAAATATTAAATACTATTCCATACTTTGCCATATCTTTTATACGTAAAACTTTACTACTCATCGCAATAGCATTTGGCGGGGTTGCAATAGGGAGCATAAAAGCATAACTTGCACAAATGGTTGCTACCATTAAAATTAATCCCGTATCTAAATTTGCAGCAGTTCCTAGAGCATAAATAATAGGCAGTGCAATTGAGATTAAAGCTGTATTACTCGTAACTTCCGTTGTAAAGGTAATAAGTGATGCCACGATAATAATAAGCACCAATACAGGCAGTTCAGTTAGAGCCAATAAAAGCTGCGATATAGCTTCAGCCAGTCCCGTTGATCCAAATGCTGCAGCGATAGAAAATCCTGCACCAAATAAAAATATAATCTCAAAAGGAATTTTTTTACTATCTTCCCACTCAATAAACCCAATTTTTGGAACCATCATCAATAAACCATACCCGAGCAATATTCCCGCTTCACTTATTTTAAAAAATGAATTTACAAAAAGGACAATTACCAATGTGCCTAAAATCATCAGAAGTCTTTTTTGCTCTTTTGAGAGTTGTTTACTTTCAATAGTGTTTTCTATATTAAATTTCGATGTTCCTAAAGAGAGTATATAAGGGACGATTGTAAGCATAATTGCCGCTAAAGGGAGAGTTTTAAACATCCAAGTGATAAAAGTGAGAGTTTCTAAATGATTATCTTGTAAAAATCCCATTAAAATAAGATTTGGCGGAGTTCCTATAGGAGTTACTATCCCTCCTATACTTGCTCCATAGGCAATAGCGAGTACAAAACGGATTTTTAGCTCTTTTATATCTGTTAAAAAAAGAGCTATCGGCATAAGTAAAAGTGCCGTGGTTGTATTGGATAGAAGTGAGCTTAAAAATGCAGAAGTGATAGCAAGGGCAAATATAATCCCTCTACTACTTGGAGGAAAGATATTTAAAAGCTTATTGGCAATCACTTTATGCAATCCTATCTTTTCAACGGCAATTGCCAGTAAAAATCCACCTAAAAATAAAAAGATAATCGATTTGGAATAATTAACAGTTGTTGCCGATGTTGTTAAAATATCAAGTGAGGGGAAAAGGATAATCGGTAAAAGAGAAACTACTCCTAAAGGGAGTGCTTCATTTGTCCAAAGGGTAACCAAAAAAACCACAACAGCTATAAGACGTGCATGTGTAGGTTCAAAATAGATATTAGCCGTAAGATATCCTATTACCGATAAAACGAAAGCTATTAATATCCCTTGGTATGCTTTATCCATCAATGCCCTTTTTTATATATTTTTAGTAGTTTAGACCCACTGCATCTTTTATCAATCTCAATTTCTCTTTGGCAACTTTTTGTGCTTTTTTTGCACCTTGGGCTAAAATCTCTTTGACTTCATCGGGATTATTCATAAGATATTCTCTTCTTTGTGTATATGGAGCAAAATGTTCATTGATTTTATCCATTAATGTCAGTTTAAAATGTCCATATCCCTCTCCGGGTGTTGCATATCTTTTTTGAAGAGCAATCAGATCATCTTCATCCATAAAAAGTTCACACAGTTTATAAACGTTACAAGTTTCAAACTCTTTAGGTTCATCGAGTTCTTTTGAGTCGGTTACTATTTTCATTACTTGTTTTTTAAGCCCTTTGCTTGTCCCAAACATATCAATCGTATTTCCATAACTTTTTGACATTTTGGCTCCATCGGTCCCCGGAACCGTTGCTACTACCTCATCAACCTTTGCTTCAGGCATAACTAAAATTTCTCCATAAGCATTATTAAAAGTATTTGCAATATCTCTTGTCATCTCAACATGTTGTATTTGATCTTTTCCCACAGGCACAATATTTGAATCAAACAATAAAATATCTGCCGCCATTAAAACAGGATAGGAAAAAAGTCCATGGTTGGTTGCAAGACCACGTGCCGTTTTATCTTTATAGCTGTGTGCCCTCTCAAGTAACCCCATCGGCGTATGATTTGAGAGTATCCAATAAAGTTCCAATACTTCAGGTACATCGCTTTGCACCCAAAAAGTTGATTTCTCGGGATCCATTCCAAGTGCTAAAAAATTCACTGCTGCCTCAAAAATATTTTTTTGTAAAACCTCTTTATCGCTTACCGAAGTCAAAGCATGATACGAAGCGATAAATGCAAAAAGCTCCCCGTCATCTTGCGACTCGATCATCTTTTTAATCATACCGAAATAATTCCCTATATGAATCGTACCGCTTGGTTGAATTCCACTTAAAATTCTCAAATCATTTTCCTTAAAATATTTTAGGGTATAATAGCAAAAAATTTTAGAGGTTTAGATGAAACAGTTTTTTAGGTATGTTTTTGTAGGTTCACTTGCCCTCATCCCTTTTGTGGTTGTTATTCAACTTCTTTTTTGGTTACATTCCGTATCTCTTAATTTGTTTGAATATGTATTTTCTTATACAAATAATGAAATAGTTACTGCCGGTCTTATAATCGCTACTATCATTGTTCTTGCTTTAATAGGTTCATCCATTGAAAAAGCGGGTAAATCTTATGTGGTATCCATAATAGATAATATTCTAAATAGAGTCCCTGCAATTAACACTATTTACGGAATTTTAAAAAAGATAACCGAGCTATTTAAACCAAATAATAAAGATATGAAAAAAGAGGTGGTATTAGTTGAATATCCCAAAAAGGACCTTTGGGTTCCTGCATATGTATTAAGTAAACATGAAGATATTTATGTACTATTTGTCCCAACAAGCCCAAATCCTACAAGTGGATATACAGTTATTGTCCATCGTGATAAACTAAAATCAACCTCGCTCAGTGTAGCACAAGCGAGTCAATTTATTGTAAGCATGGGAGCTGATTTTGTAAAAAAAGAGGAGATTTCCCAAATTATACAAAACGATATAGATATAAAAAAAGGAAAATTAATAGATGATTGATATAAAATTATTGCAAAAAGATTTTGATAGCGTAAGTAAAGCCCTACAAAAAAAGGGTGTAGAGAAAGAACTGTTAGAAAAATTAAAAGCCGATGTTGAACAAGCAAAAAGCAAAAGACGGGAAATGGAAACAACCCAAGCAGAACAAAAACAACTCTCTAACCAATTTGGAATGTACAAAAAAGAGGGGCGAGATATAGCTCCGCTTCAAGCCCAAATAGGGGAATTAAAAGAGAAAAAACAACAACTTGAAGAGGAGGTAAGAGATCTTGAAACAAAGATGGAAAGCTTTGCTATGGGTATTCCAAATCTTCCTGATGAAGATGTTCCGATTGGGGCTGATGAGGATGAAAATGTTGTTCTTGAGGTAATTGGAGAAAAACCATCATTTTCGTTTGAACCTAAAGAGCACTGGGAATTAGGCGAACAAAACGGCATGATAGATTTTGAACGGGGAGTGAAACTTGCAAAAAGTAGATTTGCTGCATTAAAAGGGATTGGTGCAAGACTAGAAAGAGCTTTAATTAACTACTTTTTAGATTTTAACCGTGAACGTGGATTTGAAGAGTGGTATGTCCCATTTATGGCAAATACAAATACTTTGGAAGGTACCGGGCAATTACCAAAATTTGGAGATGATCTTTTTAAAATAGAGGGGGAAGATCTTTATATGATTCCAACGGCAGAGGTAAGCCTTACAAATCTTTATAATGATGAGATATTAGATAAAGAGGAACTTCCTTTACTTTTAACATCGTATACTCCTTGTTTTAGAAAAGAAGCGGGAAGTGCAGGACGTGATACAAGAGGGATTATCAGGCAACACCAATTTGACAAAGTGGAGATGGTAGCAATAACTACACAGGAACAATCAGAACAAATATTTCAAAAGATGGTAGAAACTGCGAGTGACCTTTTAACTTCACTTGGTCTTGCACATCAAAAAGTGCAACTTTGTACCGGTGATCTCGGATTTAGTGCAGCTACAACAATCGACCTTGAAGTATGGCTTCCGGGTCAAGGGAAATTTAGGGAGATCAGCTCCATCTCAAATACAAGGGAATTTCAAGCAAGACGGGCAAAAATAAGATATAAAGATGAAAAGAAAAATATTTTAGCCCATACATTAAACGGTAGTTCTTTAGCAGTTGGTAGAACCTTGGTTGCTATCATGGAAAATTATCAAAATGAAGATGGAACTATTAATATACCTTCTGTTTTACAAAAGTATATGTAGTAAGGTATGAAAACTAAGTCTATGATAACAAAATTTATACACTTTATTTTAAAGAAATAATATGGTATCATAAACTATTTTATAACAATTTGGAAATTTAAAATGACACTACGAGAGATTACCGAAATTTCACAAAGGCTCAATGTCCTTTTGGTTGAAGATGAAGAACAAATACTTGAAATTACGGCAAACCTTTTACGAGTTTTTTTCCCAAACTTAGATACTGCTACAAACGGTCAAGAAGGATTGGAAAAATTTAATCAAAAAGATTATCAACTTGTAATTACCGATATCAGGATGCCGATACTTGACGGTATAGAGATGTTAAAATCAATGAAAAAGATAAATTCTGATCTTTTTGTCGTGATACTCTCTGCCGTAACAGACAAGGAAACTATCCTTGATGTAACAAAAATAGGAATTGACGGATATCTTTTCAAACCTTTAAAATTTGAACAATTTCTTACCATTATGGAAGAGATAATTAATAAAGAAAACATTAACACGAAAATCTCAACATACGATCAAACATTAAAAGAGATTAATCTTTCAAATATCAATACATTTGCTATCGATCCTCTTACAAAACTTGCCACACTTCCTGTATTGATGAATGAACTGGACTCTGTAGATACTTTTCATTCTCCTGTTGTAATGCTTATCAATATAGACAAGTTTAGTATCTATAATCAACTTTACGGTTTAAGTGCAGGAAATGAGATTTTAATTAAATTTACCTCTATGCTTACAGATTTTACAAAAGACAAATCGTACAAAGTTTACAGAATCAATGCAGATGAATTTGTATTTTTGGATATTGTCGAATATCTTGAAGTTGAAAAATACGAAAAAGATTTAAACGAACTTTTTGAATTTATTGAGCAAAATTCATTTTATCTTAATGGTGTTGATGAACCTGTAGAACTGGAAATTACCATCGGTATCTCTTTTAGTTCTTCCCAAGCTCTCAAAAAAGCGAATATGGCTTTATACGAGGCACGAAAAAGGGGAAGAAATTTTATTGGATTTACTTACGATATTGATTATACCAACACCCTTCAAAGTAATCTTTTTTGGAGAAAAGAGATAAAAAGTGCTTTAGCGCAAAATAGAGTTGTCCCTTTTTATCAACCTATTGTAAATCGAAACTGTGAAGTGGTGCAATATGAATCTTTTATTAGAATTAAGCAGATAAATGAAAATGATGAAGTTGAATTTTTAGCACCTGACGAGTTTTTGGATCTTGCCATTTTAACCAAACAATATATTCAACTTACACGGTTTATGATCGAATCAACATTGCAAAAAATGGTAGAAAAAAATGTTGCTATCGCAATTAATCTTACTTATCAAGATATTAAAAATGGTGATATTTACAGTAGTTTAAAAGAAACTATCAAAAAATATCATTTAGAAGATAAAACTGAATTTGACATTAGCAATAACGTTATCTTTGAAATTATTGAGCATGAAGGTGTTGATTGTTATAACTCTTTTGTGGAATTTATTAACGAGTTTAAAAAAATGGGGATAAAAATCGCATTGGATGATTTTGGGACGGGCTTTTCCAACTTTTCCCATATCAATACTTTGGCTCCAGATTTTATCAAGATTGATGGTTCTTTGATTACCTCTATTTTAGAAAATGAAAAATCATTGGAACTTGTAAAAGCTATTGTAAAATTTTCAAGAGAACTGGGGATAAAAACAATTGCGGAACATGTACAATCAAAAGAGATTTTTGATACGTTATATGAACTTGGAATAGATAAATTTCAAGGATACTATTTTGGAGTACCCCAAAAAGAGATTGAGTAAATTATTTTACTCTTTCCCTTTGGATTCTAAAATCTCTATTTTTTCAATGATATCGCCCTGTTGTATGTGATCAAGTACCTCAAAACTCTCTTTATCATCCTCCTCAATACCACCAAATACAGTGTGTCCTCTATCTAAGTGTGGACAAGGTACAAAACAGATAAAAAACTGACTTCCTCCTGTATTGGGACCTGCATGTGCCATTGATAAACTTCCTCGTTTATGAACTTGCCCCTCGGCATCGGTTTCACACTCTATTGCCCAATCAGGTCCACCTGTTCCGGTCCCTGTAGGACATCCGCCTTGAGCCATAAATCCTTCAATTACTCTATGAAAATTAAGCCCGTTATAAAAACCATCATTGGCTAAATGGGCAAAATTAGCAACAGTATTTGGTGTAAACTCCGGAGTTAGTTTTGTCCATATTACCCCTTTGCTCGTAGTAAATTTTGCATATTGCAGTTTTTTTAACTGTTCTTCACTTAAATCATATTTTTTAAGTTCTTTTTTCCCAAATCCAAACATTTTTTATCCTATTTTTTTATTTAAACATTCATATCATGAAGCTCTTTAAAAAGATATGCTTCAACTATATCATCTATATATCGTTGAGTAGGTGCTACAAGAATTGCAATCCCCTCATCCATCAAAGTCCAGACATTTTCCATTTGATTTAATACGATAGCTACATCAATCCAATCGCTTATCTCTTCGCGTGATTGGTAAAATTGATTACTTATCACTTTCCCTTCATTAATATCTATCAAAAGCCAAAAATTTGCCGCATCAAGCGATACAAGTTTTGCCTCTTCAATATCACTGTCATCTACGGGTATTAAAATATTCATATCCATCCTTAAGACTCTTTTTAAAGCAATCTAAATTATAAAGTTTCTATATAAAATAAGCCTTAGAACATTGAATTAGCTATTAATGGATTGTCAATAAAAGGGTTTTTAACATATAAGTGCCCCTCCCAGATACCCAAACACACCAAAAGTACAAGTTCCTTGCTGTATTCCTACCCTGGGGAGTTGCTTGTAAGTTCAATTGTAAAGGTCTAAGAGAAGCATTCAAAATACAAATATATTTTCAATGCTTATCTTAAAGAGGATTGAAATTCTAATGAAGTTTTGTTTAAAAGGAGATAAAACAAGGCAAAAGCCTTGTTTTTGACTAATTTAGAATCCACTCATTTGAACATAAGTAGAGATCATATCAAGTAGAGGATCAACATAGATAATGGAAGTGATCGTAACTACTGCAGAGATACCGATAACTGTTTTAAGAGAGTTGTTCGCATTTCCCATAAATACCATTCTATCATCGGCTTCCGGATATTTTAAGAACATATATACAACCAATTTTAAGTAATAGTACACTGCTATTGCAGAATTAAGTACCATAATCACTGCCAAACTAATCTCTCCACTGTTAATAACAGATCCTAAAAGATACATTTTCCCCCAAAACAAACTAAATGGAGGAACTCCGGCAAGACTCAACATAAACAGTCCCATAATAGATGCAGCAACCGGTGACCTTTTAATCATACCTGCAAACTTCTCATGTGGGTGGTCCGATGTAAATCCATGATCATGTTTTGTTCTATTTACCCATAACATTGCAAATGCACCAAGATTTGCAAATGCAAATAAAATCCAATATAAAAATAATCCTTGTGTTGCTTGGGTTGTTCCTACTAAAATGGCTGCCATTACAAAACCTGCATGAGATACAGATGAATATGCCAACATCCTTTTCACGTCGGTTTGAACCAAAGCAATCATATTTGGAATAGTCATGGTTACCACTACTACAATATAAAGAACCATCTCTACCCATCTATTATCCACACTTACAAAAATTTCAAAAAATCTAAGTGCTACGATAAAAGTAGCTATTTTTGGAACGATTGCCATATATCCTGCCATAGCAGAACTTGCACCCTCATAAACATCAGGCGCCCACGTATGAAATGGCACCAAAGTAAGTTTAAATGCCAACGCTCCAAGTAAAAATACAACCCCTAATAATACAAACGGATAGTTTGCAAAATCAGATGCTACAAGTGCTGCTGAGATTTGTCCAAGTTCAACACTCCCTGTAAGTGCATAAAAAATCATAGAACCAAAAGCAAAGAAACCTGCCGCTAAAGCTCCCATAGTAAAGTACTTAATTGCTGCTTCCGTTGATTTGTCCCTATTGTGCATTGCAATTAACGGATAAAGTGACATTGAAGCCGTTTCAAGCCCTACAAAGATCAAAATCAAACTGTCACTTGCTACCATAAACTGAAATCCTGCAGTCATAAATAAAAACAGTGCAAAATATTCAGGATATCTGTACTCGTGAAATCTTTTTTGTGAAAGTGCCAAAGAGATAAACAATCCCGATGCAACCAAGATAATTACTTGAGAGAGTATTGAGATACCATCCATTAACATCATATCAAAGAAACCTCTTGTTCCTCCGTTGTATCCTACCACTACGCCCAAATCGATCAACAATACAAGGATTGTCAGCATTATATAGAGTGATTTATGTAGGTTTTTATTAAAAAGATCTATACATAAAATCAACAAACCTCCGATTATAGCCACCAACATCGGTGCTAAGCTTGGTAGATTTAAAGATGTTATATCTATTGAAATCGGTTCAATCATTACTTTGTCTCCCCTATAGTATTCACTGCAGCAATTTTCTCTTTTGCTTCAGGCGTAACTGATTTTAGGTACATCACTTGTACTAACTGTTTTACAGATTTATCAACTGGATCAAGTACAGGTTTTGGATAAACACCTAACCAAACAACAATCATTACAAGTGGAATCAATGCTGCGATCTCTCTCCCCTTTGCATCTGTTAATTTTTCATTGATAGGGTTTGTAATCGGCCCAAAAAATGTCTTTTTATAAAGAACCAGCATATAAACCGCTCCAAGGATAATAGTAGTACCTGCAAGAGCCGTCATAACAGGACTCACTGCAAAGAACCCAAGTAAACTTAAAAATTCACCCACAAATCCAATTGTTAAAGGAAGTCCAACCGAAGCCATCAACATCACACCAAAAATAGTTGCATAAATCGGCATAGACTTTGCAAGTCCACCAAATTCACTCATCATTTTTGTATGTCTTCTATCGTATATCACACCTACCAACATAAACAGAGCACCCGATACGATACCGTGAGAGATCATAAGGAAGATTGATCCTCCGATACCTTCAACATTCAGCGCAAAGATACCAAGGATAATTACCCCCATGTGTGAAACGGACGAATACGCTACAACTTGCTTGATATCCTCTTGTGCATATGCCACAAGTGCCGTATAGATAATGGCGGTAATACCAAGTATTGCCATAGGAATCATCATCGTTACACTTGCATCTGGGAATAATGGAAGTGAAAATCTTACAAACCCGTATGTACCCATTTTAAGAAGTACTGCTGCAAGGATAACAGAACCGATAGTCGGTGCTTGTCCATGGGCATAAGGGAGCCACGTATGAAACGGTACCATTGGAACTTTGATAGCAAACCCTAAGAAAAATGCAACAAATAACCAAAGCTGCATATCAATCGGAAGCATCATCATGTTCCAATCAAGTAAACTAAAGCTCCATGTTCCAGTAGTTTGTGCATATACATATCCAAGATATAACATACCTAGAAGCATTATAAGTGAACCTGAGAACGTATATAAAAAGAATTTAATCGCCGCATAAATTCTAAGTTTTCCACCCCAAGCTCCAATGATATATAACATAGGTACCAAAGAGAGTTCCCAAAATACGTAAAAAATTATCGCATCAAGAGCAACAAATACCCCAACCATTGTCATCTCTAAGAATAATACCGAGATAATGAGGTTTTTAAGATCTCTTTTTTCGGTCAGTCCGATAATAGAGATCATTGTCATAAAGGTTGTCATAAGTACTAAAAATAAAGATATTCCGTCAAGTCCTAAATTGTATGCAATTCCATATTGGGAAATTACGGGGATATACTCGCTAAACTGCATCCCTGCAAAATTAGAGTCAAAGCTCATCCACAAATAGCAAGAAAGTAGAAACTCAATTGCCGTTACGGTAATTCCATACGTCCTTATTGCATCTTTATCGACTAAAAAACCGATAACAGCTGCAAACGCCGGAAAAAATACTAATATTGATAAAATATATTCCATACTTCCCCTTCCTTATTTTAAGTTGCCAAATGCAACGGCTAAAATTATTAAGATAAGAATACCGATTCCCATCCATTTTAATGCTTTTGAGAGGTTACCAGATTGGATTGCGGTTCCTGCTTCCCCTCCACTATAGATACCTTTTGCGATTCCATCGACAATAGTATCAATAATTTTTAAATCAAGTTCTTTCCAACTAAATTCTGCAAGTTTACCGTAAGGTTTTGAAACTGCATTTTCCCAAAAATGGTTCAAAAAATATTGGTTTGCCAAAAGTTTGTAACATGGTCTATTTTTAAATGTTCCGCTAAAATAGGTACCGTCTTTTTTAAATTTAAACACGGCTAATGCAATACCTCCAAGGGCTATTGCCAATGTAATTGCTATTAAAATATTCAGTGTATCGTGATGCACGTGAATTTCAAGTTCCGGTAATGTTTTTGTTATCATGCTTACGTAGAACTCTTTAAACCATCCTCCGATAAATGCCACTATCGCAAGAGGGGTCATCGCAGCAATAACATACCAATATGCTTCATGTGGATGTTGATAATTTTCATCCTCTTTATTATGGCTCCATTTTTCTTCTCCAAAGAAAATATACATAACCATTCTAAAAGAATAAAATGCAGTAAGTCCTGCTGTTATCCATAATACTCCCCAAATAACAAGATGGTGTGTTCCAAAAGCAACCTCAAGGATTAAATCTTTTGAAAAGAATCCTGCAAACGGGAAAATCCCGGCAAGGGCAATTGAAGCCACTATCATAATAAATCCGGTACGAGGCATATATTTATATAATCCACCCATTTTTTTGATACTAATCTCATCATTCATCGCATGCATTACATTTCCTGCACCTAAGAATAATACCGATTTGAAAAATGCGTGTGTTGCCAGATGGAATAAGGCTACCCAATACGCTCCAAGTCCTGCTGCAACAAACATATATCCAAGTTGTGAAAGTGTTGAAAATGCAATGATTTTTTTCATATTGGTAGCAACTAATGCCATAGCAGCAGCTCCCATTGCTACAATAGAACCGACAGTTGCAATCACATATCCAACTTCAGGGATAACGGTAAAAATTTCATTTGCTCGAACCACCAAATAAACACCTGCCGTTACCATTGTCGCTGCATGGATAAGCGCCGATACCGGGGTAGGACCTTCCATTGCATTTGCAAGCCATGTATTAAAAGGAAATTGTGCAGATTTACCCATTGCACCCACAAAAAGGAAACCACCGATTGCGATAATCAAACCATGATCAAGCGATCCGATTTTTGCAAATACTTCATCATATTGTAAACTTCCAATATTCCAAAAGATTAAGAATAATCCAATCAACATCGCAAGGTCGGCAACTCTATTCATAATAAATGCTTCATTTGCCGCCCATGACGGAGATGGGGATGAATATGGAGACAATGTTGAAAAAGGAGACTCCATAATATCTTTGCTTCTTGCAACATCTTTTTTATGATACCAAAAACCAATAAGTCCCCAAGAGCAAAGTCCAACACCTTCCCATCCGATAAATAGTCCTGCAAAGTTGTCACTCATGACCAGAATCATCATAGAAAAAACAAACGCCGATAACCAAGCAAAAAATCTATTAAAGCTTCTATCGTGGTCCATATATCCGATTGAATGTATATGTACCATAGTGGAAACCGTTGTTACGACAACCATCATCACAACACTCACCGGATCAACAATAAATCCAAAAGGGATATCCACATTACCGATCACAATCCAATCAAGCATCCTTACATGAATTACCGTATCTGTAAGGTAAACATGCATTAAAAGACTAAATGATGCCCCTAAAGATACCGCTAATAATGCAGAAGTTATTACCCCTACAAATAATTTTTTTGGAGTGTTTCCAAATAATGTTGCAAAGAGTGATCCGACAAGTGGAGCAAACAGTGCAATATATAAATAACTTTCCATCCTTACCCCTTCATACTTTGTAGTGAATCAAGATTGATAGTATTGTGTCTTTTAAACCATAAAATCAATAATCCCAATCCAATAGCAACTTCACTTGCAGCAATTGCAATTACAAAAAATGCAAACATCTGCCCCGTAAGATCGCCGTGAAATTTAGAAATTGCAGCCATTCCGATATTGACTGCATTTAACATTATCTCCGTTGAGAAAAACAACATTAATAAATTTTTTCTTCTTAATGCTCCGTACATCCCTATCATAAAGATAATAGTACTAAGTATTAAATAATCATTTAACGTAATACTCATTTGATATCCTTTGCAATCTCTGTATCTGTTCTATGGTGGTCAATTTCAGTCTCACTCATCTCGGTAATTGATACATCCATTTGTTTTCCTGCTAAAATAATTCCACCGATCATTGCAACCAAAAGCATAACTGCCGCAACTTCAAACGGAACTAAATATTTTGTAAATAATACTAAACCGATATCTTGTGTATTACCGTATGCTTCATGCACTGGATAGTGTGCAGTTACGTTTGCTCCTATAATAGGTGCAATAAAAATAGACACTACCAACAGTGCAACAATCCCTGTCAGCATAAATGTCAATCTCGGATTTGCTACCGATTCTTTTACATCATTAATCGAATCAAAGAACATCATACCAAAAGCATATAGAGCCATAACTGCTCCTGTGTATACTACAATTTGTACGGCACCTAAGAATTCCGCTCCCAAAAGGAAGAAAAATGCAGAGATAAAGATCATACCTGCTGCAAGTGAACTTAGTGCATAAAGTGCATTTTTAGTCCTAACCGTGACTAAAAACATTGCTATTGTTAAAAAAGCAAAAAGGTAAAAAGCTACTACTTCAAACATTATCAATCCTTAATATGCCAATGGCGTTTTTTTGATTTTTTTATCTGCATCTTGTGAAACCGATCCAAAACCGTCGTATTCAACTTGGGCTGCCAATTTGTCAAACGGTGTTAAAAGATCCTCTTTTAAGACAAAATGCTCCCTTTGTTCACTGGAATTTTCATATCTTCCTCCGTGAACAATCGCAAGTTCTGGACAAACTTCTGCACAATATCCACAAAAAATACAACGTCCGAGATTAATTGTATACTCGCTAACCTCTTTTCTTGAATTTTCATCGATTTTTGTATCCATTCTAATACATTTAGCGATACAGATTTTTTCACAAAGTCCACATCCGATACATCTATTATGACCGCTTTCAAGTAATGCTAATAGTTTATGTACTGCTCTATATCTTGGGCTTATTGGAAGTTTTTCAATTGGATAAAGTGTATTATGGGTTTTCCCTTGAAATACCACCTCTTTCATTATCTTAAAAGTAATCCCAAGACCTTTAAAAAGCTCGTTTTTTAAACCTCGACCAACGATCTGTTTAAATTCCTGCCATCCCGATTTTGGATACTCTTTAATATCCATCATCATATATTCTTGAGATCCTACGTTTCTCTCTTTTAATTCTTTAAAACTCATCATTCAACCCCTAAATTACCACGATAGCCGTAACTAAAATATTTAATAGGGCTAAAGGCATTAATATTTTCCAACATAACCACATAAGTTGATCAGGTCTTACGTGCGGCCAAGAAGCTCTTGTCCAAAGGAATAAGAAAATTAAAAACATAACTTTAAGTATAATTGCAATTGCTCCTGGGATAAACCATAAATCGTTAAATCCACCTAAAAAGATAAGTGAAGTTAAAAATGAAATTGTAAATAGATTTGCATACTCCCCGATAAAAAACATACCCCATCTCATTCCAGAATACTCAGTTGCATATCCTGCGATAACTTCCGCTTCATGCTCTAAAAGATCAAACGGTGTTCTATTTGTCTCTGCATAACCTGCAATTAAAAATAAAAAAAATGCGACAGGTTGCGTCCAAAGAATCCAATTGCCGACTCCACCTGCTTGGTAGTTATTGATATCGATTAAAGATAATGAACCAACCAACATAAGAGGAGCTAAAAGTGAAAGTCCCGTTACAACCTCGTAAGAAAGAAGCTGAATCGCAGTTCTAGCTCCTCCAAGAAGTCCCCATTTATTTGCTTGAGACATCCCTCCAAGAAGTGGTCCGTAAAGTCCGGTTGCCATCACACCAAGGACAAAAAGTACCCCGACATTTACATCCGATACGATTACACCCGGTACAAAAGGAACTGCCGTCATTGCAATAAATGCAGTCGCAGCAGTGATAACAGGTGCAATCATAAAAATAAGTCTATTCGCATGTTGCGGGATAAAATCTTCTTTTGTAAAGAGTTTTGCACCGTCTGCTAAAATTTGTAAAAGTCCAAACGGTCCCACATGCATAGGTCCGGGTCGTCTTTGCATAAATGCCAAGACTTTTCTTTCAATATAAGTCGTAAACCCTGCTAAAGCAGAAAATACAAGTAAAATAACTAATACTTTAACAAGCGTCATTATAATATCATTATCCATCTTTTACACCTTTTTTATATTTGCTGTAGCAAATCTACAGTTGTCAAATAAGTTTTTAGTTTGAGAATTTTTTTCAAATGTCGGAACATAGGCAATCTCCCCGATAAGGTTGTTATCAACTACTACAGGTAATGCAATAGTTGTTTTATTTGCCGTTACTTCTACGCTTCCGTTTGCCTCAACTTCAAGTTTTGCAGCCAACTCATCTGAAATATGTAAAGCAACTATATCATCTTTTAGTTGATGGGAGAGCGCACTAAACTCATTAAATTGATTTATTGGATTTGCATTGTAAATTATATACTCACTTTGGGATTTTTCAAGTGATTTTATCTCGGTATTCACACTCTCGTTTGTTTCGGTTTGTAACGCTTCTAAAATATATCCTCTATGTTCGACTCTATCATTTGTATACCGATTTTCCAAATCATCAAATGCAATCCCTTTAAATATTTCAGTTGTATATTCAATGGTATTTTCTTTTTTATTATCTAAAATTTCATTTGCAATATCGTTGAGAGAATATCCGTTATAAGCAACTGCCGCATTTGTAGGGACAACTCTTTTATCGATATTTACAAAAGTCCCCTCTTGTTGTGAAAGTACAGGCATATCGATATCTCCGTCGCCTAACGCACTCATTTGATAATCTGCTGCCATATTGTATCCAACCGTTGTACCGTTTGCTATCACATCAAGATCGCAAAGTAAGCTTACCCCTAAAGTATTTGTTTGCGACGGTATAATAAGGACCGTAAATTTCGTATATTTTTCAACCATTCCGACAAGTTTTGCTATATTTTCACTATTTGGATGATTGATACAATCTTCTCCGATAATTAAGCTGAATTTTTCTTTTTTTGCAAGCATCGCTTCGATTGTTTCAAGCAATGATTCATCAGCCCCCATCAGCTCAAGCAGTTTTGTGTATTTGTAAGTAATTTCACTTTCAACTTTTTTAGGGACAACTTTCTTTTGAACAGATTCCTCTCCCGTTTCCGGATCGACAACCGTTTCTTCTACTGTTTCTTTGATTGTTTCCGTTACAGTTTTTGTTCTTTGTTCTTGAAAACCTGCAACATATTTTGCAATATCTTCAGGGAGATTTTCTCCAAATTGATCAAGGATAAAATATAATACGGCTTCTTCGGATAAAGGATTTGTAGCAATTGTCTCAATTGTTTTGCCTTTTTTCCCAAGTCCTTCGATATGCTTATCTCCCATTGGATGAAAATAAAGTCCTGCACCTTTATTCATCCCTATTGCATTGTTGAACGCATATTTTACACTCGGAGCATCTGATTTTAAAAATGATCCAAGAGAGATTAAAAAATCACTGTTGTGAATATCTTCTAAAGTTCCTTTATAAAAACTTTCTCCAGTTATTTTAGAGTAATTATTTAAAAACTCTTTGAATTTGAATGCATCCATATTTATAAGTTTTGCACCCGTTTTTTCTTTGATAGATTGAAGAATTTTTGCCTCTTCATTTGTAATAAATGAATTAAATAAAATTGAATCTGCACCTTGTAATGCTTCTACCGCTTTTGTAAATGCCGCTTCATCTTTATCCGCTTTATTTACATAGTCAAATCCAAATCGAGCCGCTCCGTTTAAAGATACATAGTGTGCATCATTTGTTACTCTATATATTTTTTTCTCTTTATTGTTTTCAATTGAGTCGTGTTTTACTTCGTAGTACATTAATGAACAATCTGAGCTGTATGGATTTGATGCAGGAATTTTTGTAAGCTCCCAAGCATTTGATTTATATTGGAAATCCGAACTTACAAGTGCACCGACAGGACAAACAGAGATACACTCTCCACAATCGATACATTTTTCTTCCTCAAATCCAATAAGGTTTTTATTCAGTTTATTCCACATCGCATACGCATCTTTTGGCATAGCTTCTTTATATGCTTTATCAAGGGCATCCGCACCTCTTTTTACGGTTCCAAGGGCATTTGATCCTATCATGTCTTTACAGATAGTCACACACTTTTCACACACGATACAAAGACCCGGGTCATATTTCATTACTCCCCAATTTGATGCTGGTCTATGCACGTCTTTAACCGCATAGTTTTGTGAATCTACGCCCATATAAAGCGAATAGTTTTGAAGTTCACACTCTCCGCTTTGGTCACATACTCCACACTGCAGAGGATGGTTTACATCGTAAACCTCCATAATTGCACGTCTTTCTTGTTCGATGTTTGGTGTATTAACTTCGATAACCATCCCATCTTTACTTTTTGCATTACAAGCGTATACTTGCTTCCCATCTGCTTCAACCAAACACAATCTACACGCTAGAGTTGGTGTACATTTTGTTTGGTAACAAACAGCAGGTATAAAGATACCGTTCGCCCGTGCAACGTTCAGGATAAACTCTCCCTCTTTTGCTTGACACTCTTTGCCGTTAATAGTTATATTAATCATATTGTCCATTATGCTTCAACCTTATTAATTTGTACTTGCTTAAATCTATATCCAAAAGTTACTGCTCCATCTTCCAATGGATCATCAAATGTTGGACATAATGCAATCGTACCTTTGATCGCCTTCTCTATTTTAAATTTTCTTGTTACAAACTTGTTATTATAGCTTATCGTAACTGTATCGCCGTCTTTTATCTTTGCAGCAGTTGCAAAGGCTGCACTCCCTCTAAGACTTTTGTCTGTTTGAAGTTTTAACGACTTTGCGGTATTTGGATTAAATTGATGTAACGGTTCACATCTATAAATAACCGTACCGTTATAAGTTCCAATTTCAGCTATCTCTTCAATCTCTACAATCTCAGATTCATTAACACCCTCTTCTAATTTATATCCTCTTTGGTCGTTTCCATATCTATCGTATCCATTTCCTAAAGAATCGAATTCCACTGCTTGAAACCCTTTTGAGGATGGTAAATTTTTAGTATAATCAATCGTATGTGCAACTGTTGTACCTAAAAGGGCATTGGCAATATCATTTAAACAATACCCCTCAAAAGCCAAAGCAACATTTGTATTCAGAACTTTTTTATCAATCGAAGTAAAAGTCCCCTCTTGTTGGTTCAGTGCAGGTACCTCTATATCTCCAAGACCCTCGCTTGAAATGATAAAATCTCCAACTTCATTATACCCCACAACTTTATCGCCGCCCTTTTCATCCAAATCACAAATCAAACTTACCCCTAAAGTATTTGTTTGAGATGGGATAATCATCACGTTAAAGTCAGTGTACTTTTCAATAAGCCCTACAATTTTGGCAATGTTTTTCGCTCTTTTATGGGCATAAAGGTCTTCGCCGATTACTAAAGTTTTATTCTTACTTCTTGTAAGTTTTTTAACAACAGCCTCCATTTCCTCTTCGCCCACATTACAATCTCCGCTTAAATTACCGATATCAAGTTCATCAAAAAAACTCTCATATTTACTTGGAACATTTTCAACCAAATATGAAGCAAGAAGAGCAATTACACCCTCTTCGCTTCCCGCTTCATATTTTACAAATTGGTTGTATTTGTTTTGCAGATTTATATCATCAATCGGGTGCATATAGATAAAGTTTGCCCTTTTTGTTTTGACGGCAATATTTGCAGCATATTTTACCACTGGATTATCTCTTGAAATTCTTGTTCCTATCATAATAACTGCATCACTATCTCTTATAGTTTCGTTTGTTGCACTATATAAAGTTCGACCGCTTACTTTTGAATACTCATCCATAAATTTTTTATAAAAATTTGCATCGTCATTCCAAAGTCTAATCCCCGTTTGCTCTTTAATTTTTTGCAATATAAAAGCTTCTTCGTTTGTAATATAAGAATTAAAAGAGATTACATCACTTGATTTGATAGCTTCCACCGCACGAGCTAACTTCTCAGGATCTTTTACATCTCCTTTATTTTCAAACTCAAATCCAAATCTACCGGCTCCACAAAGTTCGCTAAATTCAGAGTCGTTTGTTACTCTCGTGATTTTTTTCTCATAAGGATTAGAAACACCGGCATGTTTTACATCATAATAAAGAGAACATCCACTACTACAATGTGCACATGTAGCAGGGATTTTTTTCGATTCCCAAGCATTTGAAGTGTATTTGTATTCATTTGAAACAAGTGCTCCGACAGGGCATACGGAGATACAATCTCCACACTGTTCACACCTACTCATCTTAATATCGATAATAGATTTATAACCACCCGGTTTTACATAAAGAGCTGCACTTCCAATTACTTCGTTACACGTATGAACACATTTTTCACACATGATACAAAGTGACGGATCATATCCTAAGATACCCCATTTTTTCTTTTTTCTTGCAGGTTCTTTTAATGCAAATTCTTGTGAATCGACACCAAATTCCAAAGTTTTATTTTGAAGATCACACTCTCCACTTTTATCACAAACTCCACACTGCAACGGATGATTTACATCATACATTTTCATAATATTTTGTCTATGTCTGAAAAGCTCTTCGTTATTTGTAGTGATTACGGCACCATCCACCGCTTTTTCTTGGCACGAAAGAACATTACCTTCAACACCTGCAACATCAACCACACACATCCTACACGATGTTATAGGCGAAACCTTTGTAAGGTAACACATTGTAGGGATATAAATATCGTTTTTTCTTGCAATCTCTAAAATAGTTTGACCGTAAACACCTTGACATTCACGTCCATCAATAGTGATAGTAATTAGTTTTCCTCTATGTTGTACCCGTTCACTCATACTGCCACCATCCCTAAATAATAACACCGCATACATCGCTCAGCTTCAGCTCTAGCTTCCTCTGCAGTGAATCCAAGATTTACCTCTTTGTTATTATCTCGTCTTACTGCTGCTGAAAGTTTTTCACTCTCTTCTCTTGGAAGTCCTGGCATCCATCCCGTGATTTTTTCGGCTTTATTGTAGACTTTCATTTTATTCATATGGTCTTCCATAATCTCATTATCCAATAATGAAATCTTACCGTCATAAATATATCTACCGATTACCGAAGCGGCACGTTTTGCTTGACCTACTGCATTTACGATGGTCATTGGACCGTATTCACAGTCTCCTGCTGCAAAAAGTCCAGGCTTATTTGTCATATAATCTTTCCCGTTGGTTTGGATCGATGACCACGATGTCATCTCTATATCCCACTCTTTAGGTAAAATTTGTAAATCAAGTGCTTGAGATACCGCAGGAACTACATAATCACACTCGATTTTTTCAGAAGCCCCTTCAATTTTTACAAGTTGCGGTCTTCCACCATCAGGATCTGGAACCTGCTCGTATTTATCCACGATAACTGCCGTTATCTTTCCATTGTCATCAATAATCGTATCGATTGCAGAATAGAAAATAAACTCTACTCCCTCTTCAACAGCTTCGGTGTACTCTTCAAGTGTCGTATTTCTAATGATTGTTTTTTCATCTCTTCTATAAAGCATTACAACTCTTTTTGCACCCTCTCTAATAGAACATCTTACAACGTCCATAGAGGTAAATCCACCACCTACACATACAACGGTTTTATCTTTAAGGTCATTTGCTGCAGATTCTCCGATACCATACTTATTCCAAAGGTTTACCTTATCGAGCATATCGATTGCTCCCCAGTAACCCTCGTAACTTGGATCTTCATTTTCACATCTAATTTTTTTAGAAAGACGTGCACCAAAAGCAAGAAGTGTTGCATCAAACTCTTCATAAATCTCTGTAAGTCTCTCACTGTCTACTCTATGGTTTCTAATAATTTCAACCGTAGGTAAATCTTCAACCAGCTTAATATCTATATTATATTTATCAACCGGCATTCTATATTCCGGTACTCCCACGGCAACCTCTCCGCCAAGTACGGGAAGCTCTTCAAAAATCTTTACTTCGATACCTTCAACTCCAAGATAATAAGCTGCCGTAAGTCCAGCAGGTCCCGCACCGATAATTGCTACTTTTTTTCCGTCATTTTTTGGTTTTTTGGGCTTAATTGGATGGAACCATTCGAGTTCATGATCGCTTTCATAATCTGCTCCGATTCTTTTAAGTTCCATAATAGAAATAGGTTCGTCAAGATTTCCTCTTCTACACGCATCTTCACAAGGGTGGGGACAAACTCTTCCGCACGTATGAGCCAAAGGCATAGTTTGTCTTGTAGACTTTAAAGAGTTTTCAAAATCAAGCTCCCTAACCCCTTCAATATATCCCGGGATATCTACGTGAGCCGGGCACATATCTGTACAAGGAGCAGTTACATTTGCAATATATTTTGAATCGTCATTTTCATACCACGGCGATTTGGTTTTATTTTTAATGAGTGAAATAAATTGCTCTTCAAATGATCCAATCATCCCTAAAATCGGAGTTGGAACCGTTTTACCGATTTCACATTTACTGGTTTGCTGCATAGTGCTGCTTACCTCTTTGATATGTGCTAAATCACTATACTCCCCTTCGCCTCTGGCAATTTTATCAATCATATCAAACAAGATTTGTCCACCCCAACGTCCAGGTGTACATCTTCCACAAGCTTCACTGTACTCTTGATATTGCCTTGCATAATTCATCGCAAGTTTTACAACATCTACAGTTTCATCAAAAAGAGCAAATCCGTCCCATCCGACAAATGCTTTTGTTGCCGATTCTTTTGTATAACTAACAGGTAATTTAACAGAAGATTCAGCCCACTCTTCAACGGACACACCTCTATTATCTATTACTTCACCCTGCCAATTAGAATAATACACTTTACTCAAAACAAATTCCTTTAACTATAGAGCCGTTACTCTGTAGCTTCTTCCTCTTGCGTAGTTTCAGGAAGCTCATCGATAGGAGGCTGCTCTTTTTTTACGATAATAGTCCAATCAACTTCATTGAATTTTAACGAATTCATTAATCTCCAGTTATTCTCTTTTACTACATCTGCCGCTGCTTGGACAGAACTAAAATCTCCAATCTCAAAAAGAAAAACAGCATTTTCTCCCTCTTTGATTTCACTACCCATCAATTCAACCATTCTAGGGATAAAATTCTCTTTATGCCCTCTTAAATCATATCGTTTCATTACCTGTCAATCTCCCCAAATACAATATTAAGGTTACCGATAATAGTAACAACATCGGCTAATTGGTGCCCCGGTAGTAAATCTTGTAATAATCCAGTATGCCAAAAACTAGGTGCCCGACATTTTAATTTATATGGATAAGGCGAACCGTCACTTACAATATAAAACCCAAGTTCCCCTTTTGGAGATTCTGTCGCAACATACACTTCTCCAACAGGTGGTCTCATCCCTTGTGTTACAAGGACAAAGTGTTGCATCAAAGAGTAGTTTTGCGTCATCATATCCTCTTTTGTTGCAGAGATATACTGAGGTGCATGAGCCATAAGCTGTGTATCGCTTTCATGGTACATAGGAATAAGCTGCTCTAAGATTTTCATAGATTCTCTCATCTCTGCCATATAACACTTATATCTTCCATACGAATCACATTTATCTGAAATAGGAATATTAAAATCAAGTTCAGGATAGATACCGTAAGGCATCTCTTTTCGTAAATCCCATTTTACTCCGCTTCCTCGAAGGGTAGGTCCGCTGCATCCCCACTCTTTTGCCGTCTCAGGAGTTAAGGTACCTACATTTTCAAGTCTCATTTTCCAAATTCTATTTTCGGTTAAAAGCCCTTCGTAAACATTAATCTGCTCATCTAAAGTATCGATAAATTTTTTAAGATTTCCCAACCATCCTAAAGGAAGATCTAAAGGAACTCCACCGATTCTAACTGCCGAATGGGTAAGTCTAGCTCCACAATAATCCTCCATCAAATCCATTGCAAATTCTCTCTCACGGAAACAATAAAGGAAAACAGACATTGCACCCACATCAAGTGCATGGGTTGCCAACCAAAAAAGATGAGAGATAATTCTATTAAGCTCAAGCAACATTGTTCTAATAATCTCTGCCCGTCTTGGAACCTCAATGCCTAGTAGTTGTTCAACTGCGTGTGCATATCCGTAGTTATTGGCTGTTGCCGCAATATAATCCATTCTATCCGTTGTAGGTAAGAATTCGTTATAGATCATATTTTCACCCATTTTTTCAATACCTCTATGAAGATATCCGATATCAGGATGTGCTTTTACTACCTCTTCCCCTTGAAGTTCAAGCATAAGTCGTAACTGACCGTGAGCTGAAGGGTGTTGCGGACCGAAGTTTACAACCATTGTGTTATCTTCACGTTCAAACGCAATATTTTCAAAGAAAGGTTTTAATCTATTGGTAACTTGCATCTACTTTCTCTCTTTCAATTGTTTTGTTTCTTTTTTATCAAACGGTGTAACCAATGTCGCACCAAAGAGTTTTACTCCACCCTCTTCTTGGTACCTGATAGGTGTATCAGGTTCATTCCCTTCACTAATCTCCGTACCAAACGGAACTTCATGACCAAGTCTTGCAAATCTTTCACTATCATATCTATCTACACATGCTGCATCTCTAAGTTCAGGTCCGATAATATCTCTTGCTTTTTTACCAAAAATCTTATCAACCTCATACCAATTTGACGCTTCATCCCCTTGAAGTGGATATGTTTTAAGCAAAGGATGTCCCTGCCAATCATCAGGCATAAGGATTCTTTTAAGGTAAGAGTGATTGTTTACGTAGATTCCATACATATCATACATCTCACGCTCACTAAAGTTTGCCATTCTAAAAAGTTTTTCCACAGAGTTGATTGCGTCGCCGTTGTTGATAAAAGCTTTTACTCGGATTCTTTTTCTTTTTGTAGTTGAAAGAAGTTCGTAAACTATCTCAAAACCACCCTTGGAAGCTACATAATCAACTGCCGTAAGCTCCATCATCATATCGTAAGCTCGAATCTTTTTTAAATGTTCGATTGCTTTGATATTCTCCTCTGGATTTATAATAACAACCAAATGGTCTAATTCAATATAAGCTTCTTTTATCTCTACAATATTTTTTAAACTACCGTAATCACTGCTAAAGGTAGAATCATCGTAAACACTTTTTCTTTTAAGTGTCGGTGTTACGTAAAATCTATCGTTGTAGTACGATTTTTTTTGTACGTTATCTTTTGATGTATATGCTCTCATCTATATCAACCTTTTTGCTCTTTGAGCCATACCTGCAGGCTCTCTTCTTATTTTCTTTTGTAACATCATCAATGCAAACTGTAAAGTCTCAGGTCGAGGGGCACAACCTGGAAGATAGATATCCACTGGGATTACCCTATCTACACCTTGAACCGTTGCATAAGTATTAAACATACCGCCTGTATTTGCACATGATCCCATAGAGATTACCCATTTTGGATCAGGCATTTGATCGTATAATCTTCTCATAAATTCTGCGTGTTTTTTTGTCAAAGTTCCTGCAACTACGATAACGTCCGATTGTCTTGGAGATGCTCTAAAGATCGTACCGAATCTATCAAAGTCAAACCTTGAACCACCACTTGCCATCATCTCAATTGCACAACATGCAAGACCGTAAGTCATAGGCCATAAAGAGTTACTTCTACCAAAATTGACTATTTTATCAACAGTAGTTAGCTTTATCGCTTCTCCACCTTCTCTAAAGTAGTTTACTTTATGCTGTGCCATTCTAGTGCTCCTTTTTTCCAAGCGTAGATAAATCCGATTGCCAATAATAAGATAAATAATAACATCTCAATAAAACCGAACCATCCAAGCACTTTAAAATCCACTGCCCATGGAAACATAAAGATAATCTCCACATCAAATAAAATAAATAAAAGTGCCATAAGATAAAACTGTACCGAGATAGTATTAGGCTGTTTTGTAACCTCTGGTCCACACTCATACAGTGTAGTTTTTAATTTTTCGGTATTTCTTCTTGCAAGTTTTCTACTTACAAATCTTGCCGCTACCGTTGTAGCGATAAACGCTCCAAATGTTAATACAAACATAACAAAAGCACCGAAGTACGGATGCACAAAGTTAGAATGTTCCATTTTTTCCCCTTAAAAATAAGCCGACTCCCATCAGAAGAGTCGGCAGTGATTCACAAATAATAGCTAATTATATTTAAATATTAACTTACAATAATGGGGAAAAATGTGTTAAAACAGGGCTACACTGTAACTATACGCAACACTTCATTTCATGAGGGATTTTATCTTTTAAAGTGTTCAAATCGCCTTTTAGTACATTTGTAAACTGCGATCTGTTAAAGGTTCTTTGTCTTTTTGCAAGTTGTGCAGTATGTGTAGAGATGAGTTCTTCCAATCTTTTTTTATCAATTTTTCCGTCAAGATAATCCAATGTTTCAACAATACCTATACTTTTCATACATTTTGGTGCTCTTGTATAGTTTTTTTCTAAATAAATTACCTCATCAATGATTCCGTTTTGTAACATTTTTTTTGTTCTTTTAGCTATTCTCCCCCTTAAAAGTTCCACATCTGTTTCAATTTGAAATATTTTTAAATCATTAATTATCGGTTTTGGTTTATTTTTTCCAAAATACTCCGTTGGGCTTAAACCTGAGCCAAAACATATCTCCAAAGCTTTTTCTATCCTATATCTATCATTTTTTTCTATTTTTTTCATATGGATTGGGTCGATATTTTCTAAAAAATCATAGGCACCGTTTAAATCCATCAAAGTATCTTGTACTTTTTTTTCTATCTCAGTTGTAATAATAGGTGCAGGGGAAATGCCATCAAGCATCGCTTTTAAATAAAAACCTGTTCCACCCACTATAATAAGATTTTTACCATTTTTGACAGCAAACTCTTTTGCTCTTTTATAACACTCTATAAATTCTATTACATCAAACTGTTCATTTGGATACACCTCATCAATCCCAAAGTGTACTATCCCGTCTCTCTCTTGTAAAGTTGGTTTTGCCGAAGCGATATCTATCTCTTTGTAAACGGCTAATGAATCCAAAGAGAGGATAATAGAATCTGTTTTATGGGCAAGTTCGATGGAAAGATCGGTTTTCCCCGATGCAGTTGGTGCTATGATTGCTATTTCTTTATACATAAGATGAATTATAGTAAAATCCCCCTTATGGAAAAAATACTTAAACTTTTAAATGATTTTAACGAACTTGTAATGTTCAAACACTCAATCTTTTCATTACCTTTTATTTTTATTGCAATGGTTGTATCCGCACAAGGTTGGTTTGGATGGTACCTACTTTTGATGGGTACTTTAGCGGCAATTACGGCAAGAAACTTTGCAATGGGCTTTAATAGATTTTTAGACCGAGACATTGATGCCCTTAATCCAAGAACCGTAAATAGACCAAGTGTAGATGGAAGAATCAATCCAACACAAATGGCAATTTTTACTTTATTCAATGCACTTGGATTTATTGTAGTAGCTTACTTTGTAAATGACCTTGCCTTTTATCTTTCACTTCCTATTTTAATCGTAATTGGAAGCTATTCCTATTTTAAAAGATTTTCATTTTTAGCCCATATTATTTTAGGAGTTTCCCTTGGACTAGCTCCTATTGCAGGAGTTGTTGCAGTCAGTGAAAGTATAACTTTTTGGTCGGTTTTACTAGCCCTTGGCGTTATGTGTTGGGTTGCGGGGTTTGATCTGCTTTATAGTTTACAAGATATAGAAATGGATAAAGAACTAGGTCTTCACTCAATTCCATCCAAATTTGGAGTAGAAGCAACATTTTTCTTCTCCCGTGTACTCCACTCTTTAACAGTCGTACTTTGGCTCCTTTTTGTAATGATAGCAAATCTAGGAATATTTGGCTATCTTGCAGTTTTAATAAGTGCTGTTATGCTTGGGTATGAACACTATTTGGTAAAAAAAGATTTTACGAAAATTGATAGGGCTTTTTTTACTGTAAATGGGTATTTGGGGATTGTGTTTTTTGTGCTTGTGGTTATAGATCACATGGTTTAATAAATTGATTTTAACTAATCTTCTTTATTAAACGCTCCAATATCTTTTAACATTTTTTTATCATTAGAATTAAGTTTTCTTTCTACTTTTTTAACATCTTCTTGCGGTGGTAAATTTTCAGGTACAATCCCTCTTGAAATGAGCGTATCTCTAACTGTTTTATTATTTGTAATATGTTCATTGGAAATTTTATTTTCTGTATCCATTTTATTTTCTCTTGCATTATAGATAGTGATTTCTGTTGCAAAATCTTTAGCTTTTAGAAGAATCGTAGGCATATAATCTGCCAATGGTTTATTCTCTTTAATTTTATATTTTGCTTTCATTTGAGCCGTAGTATGATTAAATAATGCTTGATCTCCTTTACTTCTAATAATTGCAAAATTTTGATTCCCGCCTGTTTGTTCATAGATAACCGTTGACAACTCTTTTTCGGTTTGTTGTAATTTTTCTCTTGCCTCTACCCTTTCATACTCTAGTATTCTTTGCTCTATTAATTCAGCTTTTCTTGTTTGAATAGCAAAGTACGTTTGAGCAAATGCTATTTGCTCTTTTTTACTATCGCCGTTTTGAGCTATAAGATAACAAGCATATCGTGTAAGCATTAAATCATCAATCTCTTTTACAGCTCCTTTAGGCATCTCTATCGTTTTCCCGACATCGGCAAAATGATCTGCTATTTCATATCCTGAAACTTCACAAGCAGTTTTTGCTTTAAAAATTACATTTTTAAAATTATCCCATTTTGTATATCCTAAAAGGTGTTGCAAATCCCTAGCTAACCAAAACTCCACACCATCTTCTGTTTTATTTACAAATGACTCAAAATCAGATGTTAATGTTTGAATAATATCTTTTGTCATAAGCTTATCCTCCCTCTTTTTATCAATCATATCATAAATTAAAAAGTTTAATTAAAAACTTGGCATTTTGCAATTTTATTTTTTATTTTTTATTTTTTTGTATCTAAAGTTTATTACAAATTTGTTTTGGATACGTTTTATTTATTTCACTCTTCAATTAAATTCAAATTATCCCCAAAATGGGTAAAAGCACCCTCAACATTTGCAATAGTTTTATAATTGGTTTTTTTAAATTTCACATGCTTTGTTTTAAGGTCACATATAGCTATTTTAAAACTAGCACCCATAAATGGCTCAACTGCACAGATAATTTTATCTTCAATTTGTCTTGTGAGATAAACCGTACCTTGTAGGGATGGGAAAAAGTATTTTGGATAACTTAATGGTGTTATCTCCACAACAACAATATTTTCTGGATTTTCAAGAGTTTGTACGATAGTCATCGCATCATCATAATTATCAAATTGAGCACACCAATCATCAAAATATTTATTAAAATGACTTAAATCCTCATCTAAAAAGCCACCAGCTACAGATTGTACAGCAAAAATAAACATAAAATACCTTGTACTATATAATTTTAATAGTTTATTATACCTTTACATAACACTATATTCCATTATCTATACGTTATAAAAAAAATTTTAGAATATTCTAAAAACTATTTCTGCTGTTGAATCATTTTTCTAAAACTGTATCTTTAGTTTATAGAAGTTTACATATAAACTTCCATAAGCATCGTATTCCATTTACCTTCTTTTGTATCTTGGACCTTCCACAAATTATATTCTTGTTGAATAAACTTTTTCGCTTTTGGTGTATCTATATCGGCTATGGCTTTTAAAGCTAACGCTCTATCTTGCCAAAGCTTTGAGTTTCTATATTTTGATATCAAATATTCAAACTGACTTTCTCCACCTATTAGCCCTAACATAGAGATTGAAGCCAATCGTAGATATTCATCCGAATTATTAGAATATGCAATTAAAGTATCTAGTACTTTTGGATTATTTGAAAAACCTAATTCATAAATATTAAGATAATTTAATTCATCTTTATTTTCAATTCCTTGTTCTATTTTAGCAATAACTTCATTTACTTTTTCATCACTTAGTTTATAATTATAATATTGCTTATTGATTTTTGCAACAACCTCTTTTACCATTAGCATAATGGGTTCATTAAAACAAGGATCTGTAACCTCTTCAAATTCCCAAATAGGTACTTTCCCTCTTTTTATAATTGAACTAAAATTTTTCTTTTGTTCTCCTATCTCAACATCTATTTTTAACATTGAAAATGTTACCGTTGGAGAAAAAGCACTTGACCTGTGAGTATATATTTGAAACTTATCCAATTTTATAGCATCTTTTACATTATCCATTATTTTTATAGGTAATCTTCTTGCCTGAATCTCATTAACTATAGCATTTTTAATAAAATTAAAACTATCTACATCTTTTTTATCATATAGTAGATGTACATTTTTTTCAAATATACCTATTAATAGTTTATCACTATCTTCTAAACCATTTTTGAAACTCAATTCTTTTACACCACTTTTTTTATTAATTGCATTGTAACTATTGTCAGATGCTTTAACATCTTTCAATGGTAGTTTTACAGAACAGGCTTGAAACGAAATTATCATTACAGATAATAACAACAATCGTAAGATTGATTTTATTTTATACATTTTTTTCCTTTTTTTTAGATTTAGAAATAGTTAGTTAAAAACCTCAACTCTATTTCTACCTTTTGCTTTTGCTTGATAAAGGGCATTATCGGCTCTATTTATAAAAGAGTCCACACTATCATCGTTTTTAAATTCACTTATCCCAAAACTAGCCGTTTGCTCTTTTTTTGTTTTAAAAGCAATTGTTTGCATACGTATCCGCAATTTTTCGGCAAGTTCTTTTGCATTTCTTATCGGGGTATTTGGACAAATTATCATAAATTCTTCCCCACCCCATCTTCCTATAACATCAATTTTTCTTGTATTCTCTTTTAATATACCGGCAATTTGTTTCAGCACTTCATCTCCTATAAGATGTCCAAACTGATCATTGATATTTTTAAATTGATCTATATCCATCATAATAAGACTCAACGGTCTATTTTCCCTTTTATATCTATCTATTTCTATGTTTAAAGATTCATCTAATTTAAATCTATTATAAAGTCCTGTAAGGGCATCGGTTTGAGAGAGTCTCTCAAATTCCTTTTTTTGTTCTTGATGTTTTGTAATATCTACAATAATCCCAAAAAGGATTGATACTTCTTTATTTTCATTAAGCTCTATCACTTTTGCACGACTGGAAAAATAAAATGTTTTATTTAATTTTTCATTATAGTAAGGAAATTGATTTTTATATTCATTTATCTCTTGTTTTATCAATTGATTATACTCATCAAATACAAGTTGCGCTTTTATTTTTGAATCTTCGGCAAGTTCTATATTTTTGTTATAATCTCCGGCAATCGGACAGGTAAGTGCCACGGAGTGTTTTTCTAAATTTTTATCCAAAGAAAAAGTGTCTTCCATTAATTCATTGCAGTAAAAATATTCAGGGTCGTATTCGTAATCTATTATCCACCAGCATATCCCTTGAAAGCTTAAGAGCATTTCTAATTGCTTTATATAATTTTGGATAGATTCTCTCACCGGTTTCCTTTTTGTTTCAGAGTGTACAATATACTATATTCTATGTAAAACTTAAATTAATATTGGTAAATAAAAATTGCAATTTGCAATAAAATCATTGTAATATAAAAAATTTCACTATACTTTTTTATATAAACTACAAAGGATATACTATGAGAATATGTGCAATTGAACTCAAAGCAAATAACACTATTTTTTGCTTAATAGATACTACCCACGGGAACGTACACTATATGGATATTAAAGAGAAAAAAATATCTATTCAAAATGATGAGGATATAGATGAACTTCAAAACTATGTTGCTTTTATAAAAAATCTTATCAAAAAATACGATATAGAATATATTGCTATTAAAAAACGGGCAAAAAAAGGGACATTTGCAGGTGGGGCTGTTACTTTTAAACTTGAGGGATTAATCCAACTCAACGGACTTTGTGAAGTAAAACTTATCTCCCCTCAAGCAATCAGTAAATTTGAAAAAAACAATGCAGTTGAATTCCCTCCAAGTCTAAACAAATACCAAGAGCAAGGCTATCTTGCAGGATTGTATCTATTGAGTGAATTATAGACTTGAAGTTTTTGCGGCTAACCAACTCTCCAACGAAGTAAACTCTTCAATAGATTTTGCTTCAACTCCTATAATATCTTTTATACTTTTTACACCCATCGATAAAAGATATTGGAGGTTATGGTCAAATGTAGCTTCTTCAATTACAAAGATATTGTCTTTATGTACTTCAAACATATATCCGCCGTTTGGAATAGGGGTTTGTGAAAGGGTTATGGTATAGTGGTCTTTTATGATCGATTCATTTTGCGAATACATCAATCCTATATTATACCCCTCATTGGCAAATCCACGAATTGCTACAACCAAAACTTGTGTTTCCCCTTTTTTAGAAGAATTAAAAATACCGATTATATCTTTTATAGTTGAGTATCCCGGTATCTTTTCAAGAATTTTCTGTGTCCAGTTAGCCAGTCTTGTCTCTACAAAATGTCCCACAAAATATAAAAGTACCACAAGTATAATAAGTACTAAAATAAACCACAATAGATGATTGCTTTGTGGAGTAAACCCAATCAATGAAAAAATAGCTTCTACAATCACATCTACTTTTTCATACAACCACAATACAATCATAGCTATAACTACAATCGGAAGCACCCAAAATAATCCTTGAACTACAAGCTCAAAAAAATGTTTTACTCTACTGTTTTGCATAAGTTTTTCCTAAATTTGCTCAGCAATCTGCCAAGGCAATATTCCCAAATCTTCCTCTAAAAGCTTTGTATCTCCATGTTGGATATAGATATCGTCGTATTCAAATGTTTTAAGCTTTATATCCAAATCATTGTCACTGATAAACTCTAAAAGTGCACTTCCTACCCCACCTTGCTTTTGTGAATCGCTAAAAACATACCATTGTGTAGATTTTTTAGAAATATCCAAAAGCAGTTCACTATCAAGCGGTTTTACAAACCGAAGATCTATTATCGTAATATCTTCATCAATAAGCTTTTCGGTTTCAATGGCTTTTGCAACACCTGCACCATACCCGATAAAAACTTTCCCGCTGTTTCCCTCTTTTAAAACTTCTCCTCGTCCTAAATGAAATTTTTTCGGCTCGTAATCCAACTCACTAAATGCTCCTCTTGGGTAACGCAGAGCACAAGGAGATTCAAAATCTTTTGCAAATTCCAAAGCATACTCCAGTGTCTTTGCATCCCTTGGAGCAAAAAGGGTCATATTTGGTAAAAATCGTAAAAAACTTATATCAAACTGCCCTTGGTGGGTTTCCCCATCAGCTCCTACTATCCCTGCTCTATCGATTGCAAAAGTTACAGGCAAATTCATCAAACATACATCATGGATAATTTGATCAAACCCTCTTTGTAAAAATGTAGAATAGATAGTCACAAATGGTTTAAATCCATCCTTTGCCATGGCTGCCATAGAGGTTACTGCGTGTTGCTCCGCAATCGCTACATCCCAAAACCTTGTCGGAAATTCTTCCATCAGTTTATCAATTCCCGTACCGCTTGGCATCGCAGCGGTAACACCAACCACTTTGTCATCCTCTCTTGCCAATTTACACAACCCATCGCTGAAAACTGCCGTAGCACTTTTTCCACCGCTTTTTTTAACAAACTCCCCTGTTTCAACATCAAAAGGTCCAACTCCATGCCAGTGTTCATAATGTCCTTCGGCTATAGGATAACCTTTCCCTTTAATTGTCCGTGCATGAACGATTACGGGTTTTTGCATCTTTTTTGCAATCTCTAAAGTATCTATTATCTCTTTAAGATCATGTCCGTCAATCGGACCTATATAATCTATCCCCATCTCTTCAAACATAATCCCAGGGGTAATAAGCTTTAAAGATTCTTCCATCCTTTTTGCTATATAAGTTGTCCCCTCAGGCATATTGTTTTTGATAAATTTATCAACTTTATCTTTAAAACTTTGGTACGATTTTCCCGCCAATATTTTACTAAGATGTTTAGAGATTGCACCAATCGGTTTTGCAATAGACATTTCATTGTCGTTTAGTATGATCACAACGGGTAGTTTAAGATCACCAAGTTCATTCAGTGCTTCGTATACCATCCCTGCACTCATAGAACCGTCCCCTATCATTACAACCGGAACTTTACCGTTATCTTCTAATTTAGCGGCTTTTGCAGCACCCACTGCCAAAGAGATTGAAGTAGATGAATGTCCTGCTACAAAATAATCGGCATCACTCTCTTTTGGTTTTGTAAATCCGCTTATTCCGTTAAACTGCCTAAGGGTGCTAAACTCTTCCCAACGTCCGGTTATAAGTTTATGGGGATAACATTGGTGTGATACGTCAAAAATAAAAGGATCATGTTCACTTTCAAAAACTTTGTGCATACCAAGGGTAAGTTCAACCGCCCCAAGAGTTGAGCTAAAGTGTCCACCGTTTATTGAGACTACTTCTATAATTCTATCTCTAATATCCTGCGAAAGTTGTTCCAACTCTTTTATATTTTTATTTTTTATATCCATATTTACTCTCTATCCTAGTGGATCAACTTCCCAAAAAAATTCAATCCACCCTTTTGCTTCTTTTACACTAAAATCGGGCTGAATTAAAGCCGTAGGTTTGTAAAATATTGTTGCTGTTTTAAATTCACAATGGGGATACTTATCTTTTAAAACCTTTAATATCTCCACCATACTCTCCCCGCTATCGATAATATCTTCAATAAGAACAACTTTGTGTCGTCTTAAGAGATCGGGGATATTAAAAATATCAAAAGTATCAAGCTTTTTCATCCCGTCATAATGGATAGAATTTAAAGAGTAAATCTCTCTTGTCCCTAATGCTTCACTTAAAAGGTGTCCTAAAGTAAGTCCACCTCTTGCAATAGCTATAAGGGCGTCGGGATTATACTCCTTTAACTTTGGTATTAAAACTTTACAATCTCTAATACACTCTTCGTAACTGTAATAGATTTTTTCCAATCTCTTCCCTTAGTGTAATATAAATACCAATAAAGAGATTAATGTAATTACTATTAATCCCAAATTAATATCTTTGGTTTCTCTTTTCATTAATTTTAATGCAGTATATACGACAAAACCTGCAGCAAACCCATTTGTAATAGAGTATGTTAAAGGCATCAATATAACCATTAAAAATGCTGCACTTGTCACTGCCAAATCGTTGTTTTTAAAATTAATATTTCCCAGTTCACTAAACATCAATACACCTACAACTACCAAAACAGGATAGATAGCATTTGCAGGGATCGATTTAAAAAGAGGTAACATAAAAAGTGTAAGGATAAAAAATAGTCCCGTAAATACAGAGGTTAATCCAGTCCGTCCACCCTCTTCAACACCACTGGCACTTTCGATAAATGAGGTTGTAGTTGAAACTCCAAGTAAACTTCCACCAACAGTTGCCACTGCATCCGCCTCAAGTGTTTTTTCCAATGCTTTATCTTTTGAGTCAGTTGTTTGAAAAAGATTTGCTCTTGTTCCAACTCCCGTTAAAGTTCCAAGGGTATCAAACATATCGGTTACCAAAAAAGTAATAATCACAGGAAGTAACGCTAAAGATAATGCACTCATAATATCAAGTTGTAACAATATAGGAGAGATTGACGCAGGAAGTCCCACTATCTCTTTTGGCATAGCTCCTATTCCAAATATCCATCCTGCAATAGATGTTACAAGTATCCCTAAAATAAATGCACCTTTAAATTTAAATGTATAAAATACCAAAGTAACGAATAATCCAAATATTCCCAAAAGAACCATAGGATTTGAAAGATTCCCAAGTGCTACAAGCGTTGCTTTATTATCCACAACTATCCCCATCTGTTTTAACCCTATAAATGCAATAAATGCACCAATTCCTGCACTAATGGCACGTCTTAAATCCACTGGAATCGAGGTCATAATCCATACACGAAACTTTGTAAATGAAAGTATCATAAAAATAATACCACTTAAAAACACAACACCAAGTGCGCTTTGCCAAGGCAATCCCATACCCAATACAAGTCCATAAGAGAAATAAGCATTAAGCCCCATTCCGACACTCATGGCAATGGGTGTGTTTGACCATAATCCATTAAAAACAGTAGCTAAAATTGTAATAAGTGCCGTCGCCGTAATAACGGCTCCCATAGGTAATCCCGCATCACTTAAAATAAATCCGTTCACGGGAACTATATACATCATAGTCAAAAATGTGGTAAATCCTGCTAAAAACTCCGTTTTTACACTTGTACCGTGCTGTTGTAGTTTAAATCTGGAAAACATCGTTCTCTCCTTTTATTTTTTTAGAACTTTATCAAGTGTTTCAAATACTTTTGTATTTTGTTCACTTGTTCCAATGGTAATTCTAATTGCATTAAATCCGTAGCCTGTCATATCCCTTACGATTACACCACATTCTAATAGTTTTTGTGAAATCTCTTTTGAGCTGTATCCATCAAGATAAATTGTAATAAAGTTTGTATATGAAGGGATATATCGAAACCCTTTTGTTTTTGCATACTCTTCATACCTAACCATCTGCTCAAAATTTTTCCCAACACACTCATCAACAAAATCTTCATGTTTGGTTGCTTCAATAGCAGCAGCCAAAGTTAAAACGGTAATATTAAAAGGTGGTCGAAGCTTATGAAGATTTACAATAATCTCTTCATTTGCTACTCCATATCCTACTCTCATACCTCCAAGTGCGTATGCTTTTGAAAAAGTTCCAAGATAGATCACATTTGGATATTTTTGTGTAATCTCTTTTACATCTATCTTTTTTGCAGGATCTTTATATTTTGCATACTCTTGATAAGCACCGTCTAATACCACAAGAGTATTTAAATCTATTTCAGCCAAAAAGTCGTTTACCTCTTGTGCATCCAAACACTCCCCTAAAGGGTTGTTGGGAAGACAAAGAAAAATGATATCTGCCCCTTCTTTTTTGTAGATTGCTCTAAACTCATCCAAATTATGCTCATCGGACGGTGTTTTTAAAATAGTAGCTCCAGTTTGTTTTGCATAAATTTCGTACATTGCAAACGTAGTTTTTGCCATAAGTACTTTTGAGTTTGCATCACATTTTGCATGAACACAAAACTCAATCACTTGATCGCTCCCTGCACCGATAATAATATTTTTATCTTCTACATCAAACTTTTTAGCCAAAGCCCCTTTTAATTCATACATCGAATCATCGGGATAGATACAAGCATTTTTTGCATTTGCCTCTATCACTTTTTTCACTTCGGGTGCCGTCCCGTACGGATTTTCATTAGATGCTAGTTTTATAATATCTTTTGGCTCAACCCCATACTCCCTTACTACAAGTTCTATAGGCTTTCCTGCCTCATATATATTTACATTGTCTAATACCGGATTAAATGTCATCTCTTTCCCTTACATAACTTCCTAAATTTTTTATACTATTTTTGTGTTTTTCAAATATTTTTGCAACATGTTCATCATCTTTATGTCCGTTAAAATCAATAAAAAATGTTGAAATTCCCCCCACAATATGTGATTTGATTTTTGTAAGGTTGATCCCTGCTTCATCAAAATCATTTAAAAACCTTACAAGTGCTCCGTGTTCATTTGGTAACTGTACTAAAACAGATGTTTTATCATCGCCGCTTTTACCGTTTTCAAAATCACTGACAATTAAAAATCTTGTTCTATTATCCCCTTCATCTTCAATATCTTCAAAAAGAATTGGAAGATTATACATCTTTGCGCCGATATGGGAACAGATTGCTGCAGAATTTTTTTCTTTTGTTGCCAACTTCGCAGCTTTTGCAGTACTCTCTACAGGGATAAGTTCCACCTCGTCAAGCCCTACATCTTCTAAAAATTTTCTACACTGCTCTATAGCAATATCTTTTGAATATATTTTTTTTATTTGATTTACATGATCACTCGTCGTAGCCAAACAATGATGAATATCCACCATCACTTCTGCAATAATGTTTAAATCATACTCGCTTAGACAATTGATAGTATCGCTTACTATTCCATTGGAGCTGTTTTCTATAGGTATTACTCCAAATTTTGCTTTTTTATTGGCAACTTCACGAAATACACCTTTGATAGAACTTATCGGTAAATATGCACTCATCGCACCAAATCTACTCTCTGCGGCTTGATGGGTATAGCTCCCCTCAGGTCCTAAAAATGCAATATTCTCAGGCAACTCAAGATTTCTACTTATTGCAAAAATTTCCAAAAAAAGTGCCTCGATAGCATCCCTTGTAAGATCCCCTTTTTTCTCTTTTGATCGTTGTTCCAATCTATCGATAATCGCTTTTTCTCTCTCGGGTCTATATATAGCACCGCCTGATTGAGCTTTAAGTTTTCCTACTTTATGAATCGTTTGCATTCTTTCATTTAAAAGGTCTAACAATCGATTGTCAATCGTATCTAAGGCATCTCTTAAATTTTGTAATCCTGATTCATTTCCCATATATTATCCTTTTATTTCGGGTCTACTTTATATATTCTTCTTCAAGGGCAATTATATCTTCAAAAGTTTCTCTTCTTCTGATTAATCTGTCCTGCCCGTTTTCAACTGCAATTTCAGCAGCTCTTCCTCTAGTATTGTAATTACTTGCCATCGTAAAACCGTATGCTCCTGCACTGTAAATCGCCATAAGGTCATTGTGCTCGGTAAGTGGCAATTCAATATTTTTTGCAAAAAAGTCGCCGCTTTCACACACGGGACCCACTACGTTACAATCACTTGGATTTTCACTTTTACCTACAATCTCAATTTTATGATATGCATCATACAAAGATGGTCTCAATAGATCATTCATCGCACCGTCTACGATTACAAATCTTTTTTCCCCGTTTGTTTTTTCATATAATACTTTTGTGACAAATACTCCGCTGTTTCCCACGATAAATCTTCCAGGCTCACACACAACCGTAATGTCTAACCCGTGAAGTGCATCAAGAATTATTTGAGCATACTCGTAGGTATCAATTAAAGTCTCTTTATCGTAAACTATACCAAGACCGCCGCCCACATCAAAAAACTTTAATTCCACATCAAGTGCCGCTTTTATATTTCTCACAAGGTTGGCTACTATATTTACAGACTCTTTTATCGGTGCCAGTTCTGTTAATTGGGAACCTATATGACAGTGGATACCGACGGGGTCTATATATTCGCTTTTTTTTGCTTTTATATACATCCGCTTAGCAGTATCGATATCCACACCAAATTTATTCTCATGGAGTCCCGTTGAGATGTATGGATGTGTTTTTGGATCGACGTTTGGATTTACCCTTATTGAGATACGAGCCTCTTTATTTAGGTTTTTTGCCATCAGTTCAACCCGGTCAAGCTCGGCGTCACTCTCTACGTTTATCATCAAAATATCAAGCTCCAACGCCTCTTTGATCTCATCATCTGTTTTTCCCACACCGCTGAATATAATTTTATATTTTGGGATACCCACTTTAATTGCACGTTTTACTTCACCGATACTTACACAGTCCGCTCCGCTCCCTTGGTCTCCAAGGTGTTTTACGACACTAAGGTTTGAGTTTGCTTTTACGGCATAAGAAATAAGAGACTTTCTTGCTTTAAAAGCTTCTTTGAGTTCATTGTATTGCCTTGAAATATAATCAAAATCATATACATAATATGGTGTTTGGTATTTGTTTGCTAATTGTTTAAAATCTATTGACATTTTTTCTCTCTTAAATCTTCTTCAAAATAGGAGATATAATATCCAAATTTACGTAATGATTTAATTAATGATATCTTTTTAAGATTTGATTATAAAGCCGATGATACTGCAAAGGATCAACCGTAGTATTGTAGAGCCTAAAAGCATAATGAAGATGGGGACCCGTAACCCGTCCTGTTTTTCCTGAAATTCCTATCAATTCCCCTTTTTTTACCCTTTGTCCCTTTTTTACTTTTATATCACTCATATGACAATAATAGCTGTATACCCCTCTGCCGTGGTCTATATATACAACATTACCTAAATAAAATCTATTCATTGTAAGTGCTACCACTCCATTGTTTGAAGCGTATATCGGTGTTCCTGTTTTTGCTCTAAAATCGGTACCCGTGTGGTAACTTCTTGTTGTACCGTTGTAGATTCTTGCATTTCCAAAATTACTTGTGATAATACTTTGCATTGGATTGGTAAAATTTTCATTGTTTGTTAAATCATATAAAGAAACTTGTGAATAAACATTTTTATACACTTTTGCATACTCTTTTTTCGATCGCTCTTTATTTTTTTTGGATAATGTCACTTTCCCTTTTGCAACTTTTATAATCTCATTTTTTTTATAATTTCCATCTACTACATTGATAAATAACTCTTTTCTTTGAAGCTTCCCATCTTGTAAATATTTTACTTCTATATTTTCTTTTTTTCTTGGATTATGATAATCAATCGGTAAAAATAGCTCATAGTTTTTTATAGAACCGTTGATTGTAAACATTTGGTACGTTTTATCTTGAAATACGACATTTGGAGCCTGAGTCATTTTCGTATCGCTTTGAAAAACTACGGCAAAGGTTGTCCCATTTTTTACCTTTGTATGGGACAAAGAGATATCTACTTTTGCAAAAATAGAAATAGAAAATAAAAATAATAAAATTAACTTTTTCATTTTTACACTTACATAAATAGGGTAGAAAGTGTTAGATTTTGTTCAAGTTCAAGGCGGAGAGAAAATTTTTCGTAGGAGCTTACCGTTAGTAAGTGACTATGAAAAATTTTCTCGACAACGCAGAAATTGGGCAAAAGATGACGCTTTATACCCTATTTATCGGTGCCGTTCCATGCGATAGTGGGCTTATCTCCGGTAAAATCAACTGCCGGCATCCCCATAATATTAAACCCGCTATCCACATAATGGATCTCTCCTGTTACCGCAGAACTTAAATCACTCAACAGGTACATCCCCGAGTTTCCAACCTCATCAATCGTAACATTCTTTTTCAATGGACTATGTGCTTCATTCCATCTTAACATAAATCTAAAATCACTAATTCCGGCAGCTGCTAAAGTTTTAATAGGTCCTGCACTGATTGCATTTACTCTAATTCCGTCTTTCCCTAAATCCTCTGCTAGATATTTCGTAGTCATTTCAAGTGCTGCTTTTGCTACACCCATAAGATTATAATTTGGAATATATTTTACCCCGCCGTAATATGTGAGGGTAAGGATAGAACAGTTATCACTCATAAGCGGTTTCAACTCTCTTGTTACTTCAATCAACGAATAAACAGAAATATCCATAGCGATATCAAAAGCCTCTTTAGAGATATCGTAAAATCTTCCGCTTAATCCCTCTTTTGGAGCAAAGGCAATAGAGTGGACTACAAAATCAATTTGTCCCAAATCCTTCTCTAATGATTCTTTTAAAGCTTTTATCTCTTCAGAATTAGATACATCGCAAGGATACACTAAATCCCCGCTTCCAAACTCTTCAGCAATAGGCTCGACTCTTTTTTTCAAACTATCGTTTAAATATGTAAATGCGATCTGCGCTCCTTGATCTGCACAAGCTTTTGCAATACCGTATGCAATAGATTTATTATTTGCAACACCTAAAATAACACCTTTTTTACCACTCATTAACATTTTATATTCTCCTTTAATTTTTACAATTTATCTGTTTTGTACCGCTATTAAGTTTAGCGACAATATCTATCATTTTGATAAAATCTTCTTTGACCCAACTTGCAGTTCCAACCAAAACACCGTCCACATTGGGTATTTCTAAAATATCTTGTAAACTACCAACTTTTACACTCCCTCCGTATAAAAGAGGTTTGTCGATCTTCTTTTTGATTTTTCTATGAACTGTAGCTATATCTTCAACCGTTGCAGATACCCCCGTACCTATAGCCCAAACAGGCTCATAAGCTATGATAAGATTTTCATACTGAAGATCGATTCCGTTAAACTGCTCCCAGATATATCCAAGCGTCTCGGTTAATCCACTTTGTTTTACCTCCAAAGGTTCTCCGACACAATAGATAATTTTATATCCCAAAGCTTTATAGTAGTTATATTTTAAAGCAATCTCTTTTTGAGATTCTCCTAAAATATGACGTCTTTCACTATGTCCGATAAGTATAGTTTTTATACCAAACTCATCCAGCTGTTCGGTTCCTATTTCTCCTGTAAAAGAGCCGTTTTTCGTATAATAGGCATTTTGTACTCCGATTGAAAGATTATCCCTAGTATCAAATTTATCCAAGGCAGTACTTGGAGGGAAAATATATACTTCATTTGAGATTTCGTTTTCTTGTAGATAACTATTAACTTCATCTACAAAATCTTTTGTAGATGCTCTTGTATGGTTTGTTTTAAAGTTACTGGCAATTATTTTCATAACTTTTTAATCCTTATAATTTAAAAACATATTCTACCATGAAAGTTATGAAAATTTTATAATTGTTTTAGCACATTTACTCTTTTATCTCTTGAAGTATAGTTTCTACTTGTTTTTGGGATTTTAATAATATCTCAATAGAATCCTTATCACTCAAAGATAAAGATGATATCCAGTTATAAACATTTGGATACTCAATATGTAAAATATTTTCATTTTTCTTTTTATATATGGAGATAGCACAAGGTGCAAATGCTCCAGCTTCCGGTCTATTTTTGGATACGGTGTAGATAACGGGAAGTTTACAAATTGATTCTGAGACAAAAAAATCATACACATTGTTTTTCACTTTTTGAAAATCGTAGTTTATATCGGTATATCCGGCTTGTACGAATCCTTTTGTTTCAAGCATCCCCTCAAACTCTTCAATAAATCCCTCAATTTCATCTTCCCAATCTTTACTCTCAAGATTAATTTGTGCCCTTGTTACAAGCTCTTTTTTAGTTTTTGATATCTCATACTCCAATGCCTCATACTCCCCTTTAGGCAGTGCAAACATCAATGTTTTTCTTATCTCCATCTCCAACTCTTTAAGCTCCCGTGCAGGTATCTTTGTAATCTTTGCAATTGCATCACTTGTAAGATAAGAGATATAAATTCTATCATCGCCTTTTTTTGTAAATATAGCCATGCTTAATGGGGTAAACAGTCCAATCGAAGGATACTTTTTTGCCAGTTTCTTTACGATATCTACAGAGTATAAGGTAAAAAGATGATACGACTTATAATGGGTATTTTTAAACTGCTTCATAAAAGGGATATTCATATCTCTATTATCGGAGATATAAAAACCTGCTTTTTTAAATTCAGCCTCAATTGTTTTTGGTGTTACCTTGCCGTCACTATTTTCTTGGGACATAATATGTACATCATATCCAAATAAAAAACTACTCAATAAAAGTAGCACTGCAATATATTTTTTCATCCTATTCCTTAGCCATAAATATAATCTTTTAACTATATAAATATTTCACTTGCAGTCATCTTAATAAGAAAAAGTAATATTGATAAAAAAGAGGAAAAGTCAAATGTACCCAAAATAATTTTGGGTACAAAGAGTTGTTTTGTATTTAACTAAAATTTATATTTTACTCCAAAAATATAATTGTTTGAGTCAATGTCTCCAACATCATAGTCTGCTTTTCTATATCTATATTCAATATTTAAATCAACCTTTTCAGTTACTGCAAACGTTCCACCGATCATCCCTTGATACGATGTTTCTGTGGCAGAATCAAAACTGTCATCAGCTTTTAATCGGCCAATACCGGCACCGATGTATGGGGTAAATTTTGTATCTGTATTAAAATTATAGTATCCATTAAGGTAAAAACCTTTTTCTTTACCACTCCCTTTTGTATTTAGGGTTTTATTTTCCCAATCTCTATTACCATACGAATATTCAAGTTCTACATCAAAGGCATTAAAACTTTTACCAACTGCGACATTTACCAAATATCCCGTATCAAATTCTACATTGTTTCCATTTGCCATATCTACATCCGTACTTGTTGCACCTCCACTGAGTTTCGCATAAAAACCATCTGCAAATGCACCTGTTCCTAAACTTAATGCTACAACCGTAGCTAAAGATAGTTTTTTAACCATATTCTTCCCTTTATACAATTATTGTTATTAAAATTGACCTATAGTCATTTTAAATTAGAAACAATTTTATAATAAAATACATTAAACTATATCATTTTTTTGGAATTTTTAAGAAATTAATTTATTTTGATTTATTGGAAGTAACTATTTTTATCTCTTTTATACATCTTTGAATTTATCCCGTATAAAAAGTATCTCATCAAGACTTGCAAAAAATATATCGACAAGTTTGGGATCAAAGTGTTTTCCTCTTTGATTTTCAAAAAATGAAAAAATAGCTTCATCTTCCCATGCTTTTTTATACACCCTGCTGCTGCCCAGTGCATCAAAAACATCGGCTAACGCCGTGATACGACCATATATATGTATCTGCTCTTTTTTTAATCCCCTTGGATAACCGCTTCCGTCCCATTTTTCATGATGTTCATATGCAACTATGGAAGCTATTTGCAATAATTCTCTTTCACTATGGTTTAAAATATCGTATCCAAATTTTGCGTGTTGTTCTATTATCTTGCGCTCATCTTCCGTGAGCTTTCCAGGTTTATTTAAAATATCATCCGGGATTGCAACTTTTCCGATATCGTGCATAGGGGAAGCTTGTTTAAGCAGTTCTGCTTTTTTTTCATCTATTCCGTATTTCATAGCTAGTAGTTTTGAGTATTCGGCAACTCTTCTTACATGATTTCCCGTTTCGTGTGAACGCCGCTCTCCAATAGCTCCCATTGTAAAGACCACCTCTTTTTGGGTTAATTCTATCTCTTTTAGTAACGATTTTATCTCTTTTGTTTTTTTATGGACTTTTTTATCCAATTCACTGTTTTGATGTGTCAATATCCGCTCAACAGATTCAATTTTACTGTTAGATCTTGAAGCAACCAATGCAATAAGTATCGTAGAGAGGATATATGTACCTATAGTTAAATGACCATTATCTAAACTTTGGTACTCAAATATAGTAACATTGATAATAATACTTAAAAACGTATATGTCCAACCAAATCTATTACTTCCTATTGCAAAAGTGATAAGTTGTGCAAGGTAAAACCAAATGATTACAAGTTGATCATCGGGAAGATTTAAACGTGCAGAAGCCAAAACAACAAGAGAAAGCAACATCTGTGTTCTCATAACAAATGTATAATATTTTAAATCTTTACGTAATAAAAGGATAAAAAAGAAAATAAGGGAAGCGTAAAAGATTTCTATAAAAACTTGGATTAAAATTATATTACCCAGTACATAATAATTTTTCATACTCGCGAGTAATAAAAATATAATTGCAAAGATATCAATCTGGTTAAACAGCCGTACCCGATACTTTAACAGGTTTTGCCTATCGTTAAAAGTATGACCGCTTGTAAGAATATTTTCTATAAATCTACCCATAATTATAACAACCTTATCCCATAAAGTCATTATAATATCATTTTTCTTAAATCAATTAGCTAAACTTATAATACTAAAAATTCATTTGGACTGGCAATTTTTCTTTTAAATCAAATTTTATTTATCCTCTTTTTTAGTCTCTTCTCCTTTAACTATATCCGTATCTTCAAATGTTTCAGATAATTCTTCTTTTTCAACATTATCTTTATCCTCAGATATTTGAGCTATCTCCTGCGTTTCTTGGTCTATATCTACAGAACTATTTTCAAGCTCATCTTCCATAACCTCTTCACTCGACTCAAACTCTACTTCCTCTTCCATATTTTGTGGTTTCTCTTTATAGTTATCTTCTACCGTGATAATCTCTACATTATCCCCTTTAAATAGATAATATAAAATATAGATAACCAAACCAACCCCAAGGAGTAAAAACCATAAAAATGCACTAAAAAAAGAGAACTTTTTCTTTTTAAACAGTTTTATTTTCAATCTATCCCTATCTACTACCTCAAATCCATTATTGGTATAAAGATGGCTAATCGTATCTAGCTTCTCTTTTGCGGTCATATTATGATTTTCTTTTATTTTTTTTATTTCTGAGGAGTATATTTTTCTAGGTCGCTCTATTTCGTTTAATACATTTAATTGTATTAACTCCTCTGCTTCATATCTACTAAGAGCCTTAGATGAGAGCATCTCTTTTATTTCTGCTTTTAATTTTCCATTTTGGGTTTCTTGTATGTAAAGTTGTGACGGAGTCATGTATATATCCTTGTTAGATTTATTTAAAAATCATAGCAAAGATAACTTTAATTAATAATTGAAGAACTATTCTATCAAAGTAAGCATATCCACAACTTTAGAAGCATATCCGTATTCATTATCATACCAAAGTACTAACTTGATCATTTTATTTTGGATAACACCGGTAAACCTATGATCGATAATCGATGTATATTTTGAAGCGGTAAAGTCGCTTGAAACTAATGGGTCAAAGTTATTGTAAAATACTTGATATTTTTGATTTTGTTGTAACCTTTCAAAAAGCTCCACAAGTTCTTCTTTGCTAAGCTCTTTTTTTACGCTTACACAAAGATTTATCGCTCCTACCGTTGGTGTAGAGGTTCTAAAAGAATGAGAGCTTATAAGGTCACTGTTAAATTTTAGATTGATTAACGAACACGCTTCAATAGTCGTAGTACGACTAGGAATAATATTTTGCGTAGCACTCCGTCCAAATTCAAAATTACACGCAACCCCTCTATCATCACTTCCAATACAACCATTATCTAAAGTTTTTTGATGGTTAAGCAGAGGATGTACGGTGGTAATATCTCCGTATTCTATCTCATAACATTTGTCTATAGCTTCAAGAACGGGTAAAAGTGCCGTAGCATTACAAGAACTTGTTGCAATTAGTTTTTTTGAAGCATCTTGTAAAAGATTTTCATTTACACCTAAGATAATATTGTCCACATCTTTATTTGCATGGGTTAAGAGTACTTTTTTTACAGGCAGTTTTTCTAAACTTTTCTTGTCTATTTTTGCACCACTTGCATCTATAATAATATCTATATTTAAAGAGCCAAAATCTATATCCAAAATATTTTTTTCATTAAATATTTGAATAAGATGTGTATCGTTTTTTAAAAAGTTGTCTATTACGGTAAATTTCTCTTCCAAACTTCCGTAAGTGGAATCGTAGTTAATTCCGTATGCTATATTTTTTTGATTTTTATTGATATCGTTGATTGCTACGATATTTATATCCTTATTTAAAAGAGCAAGTCTAAAAATAGACTTGCCGATTCTCCCTATTCCGTTTATAAAGATATTTATCAAGTGTTTTTATCTCTCGATAATAAGTGCTTTTACACCCGGAAGTACTTTCCCCTCGATAAGTTCAAGTGAAGCTCCACCGCCCGTTGAGATAAAAGTCATCTCATCTTCATCTCCCGTTCTTTTTACAAGATCGGCAGTATCTCCACCACCTACTACGGTTGTAGCAAATGAGTTTGCAACTGCATGGGAGATTTTTGTACTCCCTTTTGCAAATTTATCCATCTCGTAAACACCCATCGGTCCATTCCAAAGAATAGTATTGGCATCTCTTAGAGCCAAAGAAAAAAGCTGGGCAGTTGCCGTTCCGATATCAAGCCCCATCCACTCTTTTGGTATCTCCTGAACCGTTACCAGTTTAGCTATCGCTTCAGCATCAAAAGCTTCTGCTGCAATTACATCGATAGGTAAATAAAATTTTACTCCAAGCTTATCTGCCTCTTCCATAATCTGTTTTGCTTCATCTATTAAATTATCTTCAACCAAAGATTTTCCAACCTCATGCCCAAGTGCTTTAAGAAATGTAAATGCCATACCACCGCCGATAATAATCTTATCAACCTTCGGAATAAGATTATGCAGAGCTTCCAATTTTCCACTTACTTTTGATCCCCCTACAATTGAGACAAAAGGTCTTTTTGGCTCTTCAACAATATGGTAGAAAAATTTAATCTCTTTAGCAAGTAAAAATCCAGCTGCTTTTGAATCGATATCAAAATATTTTGCAATCCCCTCAACCGAAGCATGTGCCCTATGGGATACTCCAAAAGCATCGTTGATATAAACATCTGCCATATCTGCCAAAGTTTTAGACAACTCCGGGTCATTTTGGGTTTCTCCAACTTCAAATCTCATATTTTCCAAAAGCATAATCTCGCCGCTTTGAAGCGCATTTGCCATAGCAATCGTCTCATCACAAATTACATTGGGAGCTAGTTTTATATCTCTTTTTAACAATGTATGTAATCTTTTTGCCACAGGTTTTAAAGAGAACTTCTCCTCATAACCGTTCTCCGGTCTTCCAAAATGTGAAGCGATAATAACCGCACAGTCATTGTCTATACAGTATCTAATAGTATTGAGTGCCGATTGAATTCTTCTATCATCGGTAATATTTTGATATTCATCTACAGGTACGTTAAAATCACATCTTATAAATACTTTTTTCCCTGTAATATCTATGTTTTTAATCTCTTGTAATTTCATATTTTTATATCTCTTTATTAAATTTTTTTAGTTTGTAGCTACGTATACGCCCATATCTACGAGTCTTGTAGAATATCCCCACTCATTATCGTACCAAGAAAGTACTTTTACCATATTATCCCCGATAACTTGAATAGTATCAAGAGCAACTACACTTGAAAGCTCCTCTCCGTTAAAGTCTGAACTTACTCTACCTTCCGTGTCAATTCCCAAAATCCCTTTGAGATTCCCTTCACTAGCTTTTGAAAATGCATCTTGCACCTCTTGCAATGTTACATTTTTATTTAACGTAACAGTTAAATCCACCATTGAAACATTTGGAGTAGGAACTCTGATTGCTTGTCCGTTAAGTTTTCCGTTAAGATGAGGCATAACTTTTCCAATTGCCTTTGCAGCCCCTGTTGTAAACGGGATTAGATTATTTGCACCCGATCGTGATTTTCGCACTTCACTTTTATGTTTTGCATCCAAGATAGGTTGGCTTCCCGTATAAGAGTGGATAGTTGTCATCAATCCCTTTTCTATCCCAAACATATCATCCAATACTTTTGCAACCGGTGCTAAACCGTTTGTGGTACAAGAAGCATTAGAGACTATATTTTGTCCTGTATATTTATCTTCATTTACACCCATAACAAATGTTGCAGTATCATCTTTTGCAGGTGCACTAAATACAATTTTTTTTATACCGTTATCAATATATCCTTGCACAGACTCCGAGGTCAAAAATGCTCCGGTACACTCCAAAACAACATCTGCCCCATACGCAGCAAAATCCAATTTTGCAGGATCTCTCTCACTTAATAATTTTGCTTTGTCGTTTCCAATATAAATATATCCATCTTTTACATCTATATCCGTTCTATTTCCATGTACGGTATCGTATCGCAAGTTGTATTGAATCATCTCCTCAGCCCCACTTGCATTTGCAGCTACAAGCTCCACGTCATCTCTTTTACTAATAATTCTTGCAACACATCTTCCAATTCTACCCAAGCCGTTAATAGCTACCTTTACCGCCATCAATTTTCCTTATATATGTATAATTTTGAGAGACATTGTATCCAATTTCTACTTTAAAAATAATTTAGTTTTGTATAAATAAAATTGACCTTTTTTTAAGTTGTGATAGAGGTAAATTTTGATAAAGTACTTCTTTACAAATCAAACAAAATTTTTCAAAAACGGTGGAGCTTTTTTATGGCCATAATGATACAAAAAAGAAATGGTAGACGAGAGGTTTTGGATATCACAAAAATCCAAAAACACACTATAGCGGCAACAAAAGACCTTGAAGGGGTCAGCCAAAGTGAACTGGAAATTGATGCACAAATCAAATTTATAGACGGAATGAGTTCAAGTGACATCCAAGATGCACTTATCAAAACAGCGGTTGAAAAGATAGATATTGACGTACCAAACTGGACATTTGTTGCTTCAAGACTTTTCTTATTTGATCTATACCATAAAGTTGGAAAAGCTACACATGGGATAAAAGGGGAACCTTATGGGCACCTCAAGGAGTATATCAAATACGGACAAGAAGCAGGAAGAATAATCCCAGGACTTGAAGACGGTTATGACTTAGATGAGTTATCGGAGTATCTTGAACCGTGCAGAGATTATCAATTTACCTATCTTGGGATGAAAACACTTTACGATAGATACTTACTAAAAAACAACCAAAAAGATCCCATAGAACTTCCTCAACAGATGTTTATGGGTATCGCTATGTTTTTGGCACAGAATGAAGATGACAAGCAAGAAAAAGCAAAAGAGTTCTACGACGTAATCTCAAAATTTGAAGTGATGCTCGCAACTCCGACACTTTCAAATGCAAGAACAAACAGACACCAGTTAAGTTCTTGCTATATAGGTTCATCTCCCGATAATATCGAGGGTATTTTTGACGGATATAAAGAGATGGCACTTTTATCAAAATTTGGTGGAGGTATCGGTTGGGATTGGAACTCTATTCGAGCTTTAGGCGGTGTGATTGACGGGCATAAAAGTGCCGCAGGCGGGACAATTCCATTTTTGAAAATTACCAATGATATTGCACTTGCAGTTGATCAATTAGGGACTAGAAAAGGTGCGATTGCCGTTTATATCGAGCCTTGGCATATGGATATCGAAGATTTTATCGATCTTAAGAAAAATTCGGGGGAAGAGAGACGTAGAGCACATGATCTTTTCCCTGCACTTTGGATCAATGACCTTTTTATGGAGAGAGTTTTAAGTGACGGTCACTGGACACTTTTTGATCCTTATGAAGTAAAAGATTTAGCCGAACTTACGGGAGATGCTTTTAAAGCAAGATATGAAGAGTATGAAAATGATCCAAATATCACAAAAGAACAGATGAGTGCAAAAGCTCTTTGGAAAAAAGTCTTAACCTCATATTTTGAGTCCGGTTCCCCTTTCCTTTGCTTTAAAGACAATGCAAATAAAGCAAATCCAAACGACCATACGGGATTTATTAGAAGCTCCAACCTTTGTACGGAGATTTTTCAAAATACAAATCCAAACCACTACCTTATAAAATTAGAGCTTGAAGACGGTAAAATTTTAACTTTTGAAGAGGAAGAGGAAGTAACCCTTGATAATGGAAGGGTAAAAAAAGCCAATAAAATTACCGCTCTTGATTCAATAAACGGGAAAAGTATCTTTATCGTTGAAAAAGAGAAAATCGACGGAGATACCGCCGTTTGTAACTTGGCTTCGGTAAACCTTAGTAAAATCAATACAAAAGAAGATATTGCAAGAGTAGTGCCAACGGCAATCAGAATGCTTGACAATGTAATTGATCTAAACTTTTATCCTCTTAGAAAAGTAAAAGCAACAAACCTAAAATCACGATCTATCGGTCTTGGTGTGATGGGAGAGTCGCAAATGGTAGCCGAACATCAGCTTGTATGGGGAAGTAACGACCATCTTAAAAAAATTGATATGGTTATGGAAGCTATCAGCTACTATGCTATCGAATCTTCATCAAACCTTGCAGTTGAAAAAGGGATTTATCCTACTTTTGAGGGTTCAAAATGGTCTAAAGGAATTATGCCTTTTGACCATGCAACACCTGCTGTTCAAGCACTTGTGGAAAAAGACCTCTTTGATACGGGATTTGATTGGGATGCTTTAAGAGAAAAGGTAAAAACAAACGGAATGCGAAACGGTTACCTTATGGCGATTGCTCCAACTTCGTCAATCTCTATTTTAGTGGGTACCACTCAAGCGATTGAGCCGGTTTATAAAAGAAAATGGTATGAAGAGAATTTAAGTGGACAAATTCCAGTGGTTGTTCCTGAACTTACCCCAGAAACATGGAATTTTTATACCCCTGCGTATGAAGTGGAACAAACAGATATCATAAAAGCTGCAGCCGTACGGCAAAAATGGATCGACCAAGGGCAATCGACAAATATCTTTATGAGCTTAGATAAAGCAAGCGGTAAATACCTCCATGAACTTTATACTTTAGCATGGCAGCTGGGTCTTAAATCGACATATTATCTAAGAAGTCAGTCCCCTGAAGCCGTTGCCGACGTGGCTGATAGAAGTATGGAATGTGTAGGGTGTCAATAAAAACACCCTTTTTGAAAATTAAAAATTTTATTTAAAGAGTACAACAATGGATAGAAAAACAATATACAATCCCTCGTCAAAAGAAGACCTTAACGCAAGAAGAACATTTGGCGGTAATCCTGACGGGATGATCAACTTTACACGGGCAAAATACGAATGGGCTTTAAAACTATGGGATACGATGGAAGCAAATACATGGTTCCCTAGAGAAGTACAAATGACCCAAGATGCAAAAGATTATAAATATCTTACACCTCCTGAAAAACGGATGTATGACCTTGTACTAAGCCAACTTATTTTTATGGATTCCTTGCAAACAAATAACTTGATGGATAATATCAATCCATATATCACGGCACCTGAAATTAATGCAATTCTTTCACGTCAATCTTACGAAGAAGCAAACCACTCAAAATCGTATGCGGTAATGGTTGAATCAATTTCCGATAATACCGACCTTATCTACGATATGTGGAAAACAGATGCAAAACTGCAAGAGAAAAACAACTTCATAGCAGGAGTTTATAAAAACCTCGCAGGGAATATTACCGATGAGAAAATAGTTTTAGCGATGTTTGCCAACCAGATTTTAGAAGGTCTTTATTTTTACGCAGGATTTGCAGCGATGTATGCACTTGGAAAATCGGGGAAAATGTTAGGAAGCTCACAGATGATTAAATTTATCCAAAGAGATGAAGTAACCCATCTATTGCTATTTCAAAATATGATCAACTCTACAAAAAAAGAGCGACCTGAACTTTTTACCGATGAACTTGAAGCAAAAGTAAGAGATATGTTTAGACAAGCTGTTGATTTGGAAGCGAGTTGGGGAGACTATATCACACAAGGGCAAATCCTAGGATTTACCAAAGGAATTATTAGACAATATATCGAATATTTAGCAGATAGAAGACTTGAGGCTGTGGGATATGCCGTAGAATATGGGGTGTCTCATCCGATTCCTTGGGTAGATGGGTATAGTAGTTTTAATGATCAAAGAACTAATTTCTTTGAGGGGAATGTTATTAATTATTCTAAAGGTTCGATAGACTTTGATGATTTCTAAAAAAGAGATTTTTTAACTTCTCTTTTTTGCAATTAATATAATATTTATTTTTCAGTTAGGATTGCCGTTTATACAATTTCTGATAGCTTTTAAGGTTAATTACCAACTTAGTTAGTTCACATAGTATTTAAAGTATATTTGTGAATTTGCAGACTAAAAAGTGATTGCTTTTAAAAAGCAAGATTTTTTGTAGTTTTTTTCGAAGAAACTGCACTCCATTTGTTTTGTTTCATTTTTTTGAGAAAAAAATGAAAGTGGAACTAGTAATGTTTCAAATTATATAAAAAAAACAATTTTTTTAAGCCCCATTATATTAATTTACCCCAAACCCATATTAAGTTATAATCAAAAACCTATACCCATTAAGGCAAAACTATGATTCAATTGAATAAAAACAATATTAATATCATCTCTATAGTTGCTATCGTTGTCGTGACAACTTTTGTACTTTTATTTATCAATGATTCTAAACAAAAGCAAAAATCTCTTTTAAAACAAGTTGTAATCAATGAGGCAAAACAATCTTTTATCGATATTGTAGTTGCCAGAAAATGGAATGCCCATTACGGTGGGGTGTATGTAAAACAGATGGATGGGCTAAAGCCTAATCTCTATTTGATGGATAATCAAACTACTACTATTGATGGTCAAAAACTGATAAAAATAAACCATGTGGGGATGACAAAACAGATCTCCAAAATTCATGATAAGAGTAGTCAAGTAACTTACAAAATTACATCATTAAATCCTCTCAACCCTGACAATGCTCCAAATGAACTTGAAAAAAAAGCATTAACCTATTTTGAAAATAATAAAAATAAAAACTACTACTATAATGAAGATGTTTTCAAAGATGAAAAATTTAATTTTATGGGGAAACTTTTAGTTGAAAAGGATTGTTTGCAATGCCATGCAATGCATGGATATAAAGAAGGAGAGATAAGAGGTGGAATCCATGTAACGCTTGATACGGAACAGTATAGAAATATTTTACAAGTTATTAATGATAAACATTTTTATTTTAACCTTTTAGTAATAACCTTTGCACTAATTATAATTATAACCGTCTATAAGTTTGAGCAAATAATTTTTCAACAAAAAGACGCTTTAGAAGAACTCAATCAGTCATTGGAAGAAAAAGTTAAAACTAGAACAAAAGAACTTAATGATCTTAATGAAAATTTAGAAGTTAAAATCAAAGAAGCAATTGATGAGAACAAAGAACAAGAGGAATTGATGATTGCACAATCACGCCATGCAGCAATGGGTGAAATGATAGGGATGATAGCCCATCAATGGAGACAGCCGATATCTGCGGTTGCCATGAGTGCCAATAATATTTTACTTGACATTGAACTTGATGATATAGATCCCAAAAATTTTGAAGAGATGGCAAAAGATATTTTAGATCAAACGCAATATCTAACAAAAACAATAGATGACTTTAGAAACTTTTTTAAACCGGGAAAAGAGAAAACAACCGTAGCTCCAAAAGAGATTATTGATGAAAGTTTGGCAATTATTAATAAATCACTTGAAAATAACGGGATTGCCTTGGAGTTACAACTTAAACAAACAACACAGATTAAAACTTATGGAAGAGAGCTTCTTCAAGTACTTATCAATCTTCTTAAAAATGCAAAAGAGGCTTTTGAAAACTCTGAATCAATGACAAAAAAGATTACAATAGAGCTTTATGAAGATGGTGAAAATATTTTTATCTCCATCAGCGATAATGCAGGGGGAATACCTGAAGATATTAAAGATAAAATATTTGATCCATATTTTTCAACAAAAAAAGAAAAAAACGGTACGGGACTAGGACTTTATATGTCAAAAACAATTATAGATAAACATATCTACGGTAAACTTTCAGTGGAAAATATCAATGAAGGTGCAAAATTTACTTTAACACTACCAAAAGAAGAAGGAAAAGAGATATGAATCTAATATCCCTACAACTCAAAACATCAAAAAACTTTGATAAAAACCTCTCAAAACTTATAAAACAAATTAAAAAAGCACCCAACGGCTCTTTTATCTTGGCACCTGAACTTTTTTTAACGGGTTATGCATACGATCAATTGGATAAAGCTGCAAAGCTAACAGATAAAGCGGTAAAGCTTTTAAAATTTTTATCCCATGAAAAAACTATTGCTTTAACTATGACTACCAAAAACAACAATAGTTTTTACAACACCTTGCATATTTTTCATAAAGGGAAAATTGTCCATAAACAATCCAAGCATAAACTTTTTGTGCTTCACGATGAGAGAAAATATTTTTCAAGCGGGGTACTGAATGATATTAAAATTATTAAACTTGATGGGATTAAAATAGGTACGCTTATCTGTTTTGAACTTCGTTTTATAGAGCTTTGGGAAAGATTAAAAGGGTGTGATATTATTCTTGTTCCTGCTATGTGGGGAAAATTACGAAAAGAAAATTTTGAGACATTGACCCGTGCTTTGGCGGTGGCAAATCAATGCTATGTAGTAGCCAGTGATAGCAGCAACGATGATATGGCAAAATCAAGTGCCGTCATATCGCCGTTTGGTAATGTGATAAAAAACGATGCTAAAAAAGTGATTAGCGGTAAGTTTGACCTTAAAGAGGTTAAAAAAATGAGACGATATCTTAATACGGGAATTCAATAATGGGAGCAACCAGTATTTTATTTGTCTGTCTTGGAAATATTTGCCGATCGCCACTTGCCGAAGCTATCGCAAAAGATGAAGCAGCAAAAAGAGGCTTGGATATTTATATTGAAAGTGCGGGAACAGGGAGTTGGCATATAGGAGAAAATCCTTGTGAAAACTCTATCATTGTTGCAAGAAATAACGAGCTTGATATCTCAGAGTATATAGCACGGCAAGTGACAAAAAATGATTTTAAAAGGTATGATTTAATTGTAGGGCTAGATAGCAGCAATATCCAAAATCTAAAAAATATGGGTTGTAAAAATCCCTATTTATTAGGCTCATTCGGATATAACGACGAAGATGTCCCCGATCCCTATTTTTTCAATGGATTCGAGGGATTTGACAAAGTTTTTGCCATGATTGAAGAGTGTGTCGTAAACCTCTTCAATCAGATTGAAGCTAATAAACCGTAACTGTTTTTTTCACTTGCAGATATTTAATAGGCTCTTTGGTTTGTTTGCAATATTTTACGCCGTCAATTACCGCACAATTATTGTATCCAACAGTTTTATACTCTGTTTTATACTCATATTTCGGTACACATCTCGTAACCGTTTCATAGGATTTACACGTTTTTTGATTCCCGCTTCTTTGTTGATTTGCGATATATCCACCGCCAAGTCCACCGATAATCTTTGCAGCGTCTCTACCGTTCCCTTTGCCAATTTGATTTCCTATTACAACACCGATTGTAGCTCCGATTAGAGTATCGATACCGATTGAGTTTGTATCCTTTGCTTCTCCACATCGTACATCAACTTCCACGGTATCTTCATAACACTGCTCTCCTACTTTTACTTTCGCTGTAAAAGGCTTGGTAATCTCGGTAACTTCCGTTACTTTTACCATCTCACCCCAAGCAAAAGAGAAACCAAATAAAGTAACTAAAACTAAAATTCCCACTCTCATGACGCATCCTTTTTGTTTTATTATATTATATGTTTATTATAAAAGTTTTAAAAGAGGAAAATTAATTAAGTTTTTCCCAAAGTGTTCCGTTTGGTGTATCCATAATTGCTATACCTAAAGAACTTAATTGGTCTCTTATGGCATCGCTTTGCTCAAAATTTTTCCCTTTTTTAGCATTGGTTCGTTGCTCTATTAAGCTATTGATTTTCTTTTTTTCTTCTTCTGAGATTCCAAATTGAAAATACTCAAAAGGATCTTGTGAACCAACACCAAGAATATCACTTATAAAATCAAGTGTAGCGATTGTCTCTTTTTTAAGCCTTTTATCTTTTGGATTACTATCAAGTTTTTCATTGACATTTGAAATATATTCATCCAAACTTGCCAGTGCTTTTGAGGTATTCATATCATCATTTAAAGCTGTAAAAAGATTTTGTTGTAACTGCATATTAGGCTTACTTGCTCCACCGCCATACAATCTTTTTTTGAGACGATAGAGTTTATCAAGTCTTTTTTTAGAAGCTGTCAAATCTTCTTCATTAAAAGAAAAATCGGCTTTATAATGGGTACCTAACATATAAAACCGTATCACTTCCCCATTATACGATTTCAGTGCATCTTTTAAAAAGAAACTATTTCCCAAAGATTTTGACATCTTTTGTCCGTCAATATTTACAAATCCGTTGTGTATCCAATATTTTGCCAGCTCTTGAGAGGTAGCACATCTTGTTTGACACGCCTCATTTTCATGATGCGGAAAAAGCAAATCGGCTCCACCTCCGTGAATATCTATAGCATAAGATAAATTTGGATTTGCTAGATGTTTATCGATCATCGCACTACATTCCAAGTGCCATCCCGGTCGTCCGTATCCGAAGTTTGCGTCAAATCCTGTTTCAGCTTTGGCACAAAACTTCCAAAGGGCAAAGTCTTTTTGGTCTCGTTTTTTTACGTTTGATTCAACTCTTGCTTGTGAATTTTCATCACTTGCACGGTGGGAAATATTTCCATACCCACTATCTTTTGAAGTATCCAAGTAAACCCCGTCTTCTAAAATATAAGCCGAGTCTTTTTCTAAAAGTTTTTCTACCATAGCAACCATAGCTTCAATATTATGGGTGGCATAAGGCTCTAAGGTATTTGGCAAGATATTTAAAGCTTTCATATCTTTTTTGTATGAATCAATATAATATGAGGTAATCTCTTCCAAAGATTTTCCAGTCTCTTTCATCTTTTTTAAAATCTTATCGTCCACATCGGTAAAGTTTTTTGCCAAAGTTACCTCATAACCGTTTGCTTTAAAAACTCTATGTAAAAGATCAAAGACTATAGCACTTCTTGCATGTCCTAAATGGGCATCATCATATACGGTCGGTCCACATACGTAGATTACTACTTTACCATTTTCTTGTGCTTCAAAAAGAACTTTTTGTTTTTTTACACTATCAAAAAGATAAATATCTTTCATGTTAGTTAAACAGTGCCTCTAAGCTTGATGTATCCGTTGATTTCCCTTCACTTGAACTTTCACTTCTTGAACTTGGTACAGCTCCCTCTTCTGCTTCTAGTACATTAAGCTCAATTTCACATTTTGTAAGCATAGATGCAAGTCTGATATTCAATCCAACTTTTCCGATAGCTCTACTTTTTTGATCTTCGGAAATAGTTACGATTGCTTTATCTTTTCCATTCTCTCCCGCACCCTCTTCAATCTTTACGCTTTTTACTATTGCAGGAGACAATGCACGGCTTACAAACATCTCTTTTATAGGAGTATATTCGATACAATCGATATTTTCTCCGTTTAACTGCTCACTTACTGCATTGATTCTTACACCTTTTACACCCACGACTGCACCGATTGGATCAACGTTTGCTTCGGTAGTAGAAAGGGCAATTTTCGCTCTGCTTCCCGGGATCCTTGCACTTCCTTCTATTTCCACTTTTCCATCTTTAAGCTCCGGAACTTCCAGTGTAAGTAAACTCTCCAAAAACTTTGGACTTGTTCTTGAAACCTCTACTATAAGTCCTAGTTTTTTATCTATCTTTACACTTCTAATCACAGCTTTAAGTGAATCGCCGACTTTAAAGCTCTCCCCTTTGATTCTATTTTTTCTAGGAAGTATCCCTTTTACTTCCCCAATCTCGATAAAAGTATTGTCATTGCTATCAACCCGTGTTACCATACTTGAAATTGTATCTCCCACTTGATCATTGTATTTATTATAAAGGTTATCTTCTATAAATCTTTGGAGTTTATATTCTAAATTGCTAAAAAGGATTGTTGCGGCGTTTCTTCCCATCGATTCAAATTCAAGATCGTAACTTACGGTATCGCCAATCTCTAAACTTGGATCGATCTTTTTTGCTTCATCGATTGTTAAAAAGTTCTCAGGATTGATAAGCCTCCCCTCCAATCCTTTCTCTTTTTCCCACTCTGTAGGCTCTTCTCTTACCTCTCCGCTAAGTCTCTCATCATCATTTGCAACAATCTCAACTTTTTGTGCAAGTTTAAGCTGTTTGTTCGCTCTATCGATGTCCGCTTCATAAACAAGTGAATCATCCTGCATCTTCTCTGCCGTTTTTATTAATGATTCTTTTAAAGCCTCTTCAACATCTGAAACCTTTAACCCTTTTTCATAAGCAATAGAGTCGATAATATCTATAATTTTTTCCATAATTTCCCTTTATTTTTAACAATGCAATAATTTTTTTGATTTTTCTTGCTTTGTAGATTTTTATTTTATCTTAGTGTTTCTTTAGAAATACTTTATACTAAAAAGATAAGTACAGTAGTGCATAAGATTTCGTTAAATAAATGTGAAGATGTACTCAAAGTACCTCGAACATTTATTTAATGAAAAGTAGCGAATAGCGGTTGCTTTAGCAAACTTTCCTCGAAAGATTGTGTGCTAATGTACTTAGATTCCTGATGCTTCCATCAATTTAGCTTGATGATCGGCTATAAGCGGATCAATAATCTCTTCAAGTAACCCGTCATTCATAATAGCATCTAATCTATAAAGTGTTAGATTGATTCTATGGTCGGAGATTCTTCCTTGTGGGTAGTTATAAGTTCTAATTCTTCCACTTCTATCCCCGGTACCGACCTGCTCTTTTCTATCGGCTCCCTCTTTTTCCATACGCTCTTGTTCTTGCATATCATAAAGTCTCGCTTTTAAAACTTTCATCGCTTTATCTTTATTTTTATGCTGCGATTTTTGGTCTTGGTTGGTTACTACAATTCCAGTTGGGATATGTGTAATTCTAACTGCAGAGTCTGTTGTATTAACCGATTGTCCACCACATCCACTTGATCTCATAACATCGATTTTTAAATCATTTGGATTAATCTCAATCTCGATATCATCAACTTCAGGGATAACTGCAACGGTAATCGCCGATGTATGAACTCTCCCTTGAGATTCTGTTGCAGGAACACGCTGAACTCTGTGAACACCTGATTCAAATTTCATTTTAGAGTACACATTTTCCCCTTTTACAAGAAAAACCATCTCTTTGTATCCACCTGCTTCAGATTCGCTTGAGTTCATAATCTCAGTTTTCCAACCTTGATTCTCCGCAAATTTAATATAAGTTCTAAATAAATCAGCCACAAAAAGTGCAGCTTCATCTCCACCTGTTCCTGCTCGAAGTTCTATATAGATATTTTTATCGTCATTTGGGTCTTTTGGAAGGAGTAAGATTTTAATCTCAGATTCAAGCTCAGGCTTTCTGGCTTCCAACTCTTTGAGTTCCTCTTTGGCTAATTCGCCTAACTCTTCGTCGTAAACAAGCTCTTTATTATCTTCAATCCCTTGAATCAGCTCATTATATTCATTTGCAGCTTCTACTATTTTTGATATATTTGACTGCTCTTTGGAAAGCTCGGTCATCTTTTTAACATCATTTAATACCTCTGGAGATACTAAAAGGTTATTTATCTCTTCATTTCTATCGATGAACAGTTGCAATTTTTCTTGTAACATTGAAAATTCCTAAACGGTAATTTATTGAGAAGAAAGTACTATTTAAATACTTGACGTATCTAAATAGTCTATATCTTAAAATTTAAAGAGCGTTAACTTTTTGTTGTAGTCTACTTACTTTTCTAGCAGCCGTACCCTTTTTAAGGATATTTTTTGCTACACAGTGATGCATATATTTGTTTGCATCTTTCATTGCTGTTGCTGCTGCTTCTTTGTCGTTTGCTTCTACTGCACTTAAAACTGCTTTAGTAACGTTTTTGATTCTTGCTTTATAGAATCTATTTCTTTCAGTTTTAACTATAGTCTGTTTTGCTCTTTTTGCAGCTGATTTATGGTTTGCCATAGTTATTTTCCCTTGTTGTATAAAATTTAGTGTGGAATAGTACTTAAAAATTACTTAAACTAAGCTTTATTAAAGGGAATCGGTTTTTATTCTACTATTACCTCTTTTACATCTTCAAAAACTTTTGCATCGCACTCTATAGATATTTTCCCTTTTGGTACCTCTTCTATCACTATTATAGTCGATAGGTCGTAAGGATTCTTAGTTATCCGATTACGTATTTTTAATTCCTCATCAAACAAAGGGGGATTATAGATAAGTTCATAAATATCTTTATACTCACTGTTTGCTAAAGTGTTAAAATATTCCAAAGCGATAAGCTTTACCTCATCACGGTTCAAATAAGAGATATTGCCAATCTCTTTTTCAACCCGTGCGTTGCTTTTTTTGTTTTTAAGTGTAGAGTAGCATAAAAAATATGAAGGAAGCACCTCTGTATCTACGGTTACTTTTCCACGTAAAAGCCTATAGTTTAAAAACCTTTGTTTGACGATATTTATATTTTGATCCCTTTTTTTATAAAGCCCCAACCGCTCTTCGATAGATTCGGGTTGAATTTGTCTACCAATAGGCATCATAAGCTCATCGCTTAGTTTATTTTGGCTCTCTCTTTGATCGTTTAAGGCATATAAACACCCGCAATAATTTTGTCTATAAAGATTATTTTGCTTAACTTCTTTGCCTTGTGCTTCAACTCCGCCACCGCTTCTATAATCTTTAAAAATAAACTCACATCCATACTTTTGTGCCAGTTCATTTCCAATTGTTTCTAACTTCTCTTGTGATTTTTTTGGACTGATTAAAAGTGTGGTTGTAAATTTATTATGCCCTAGTTCAAGTGCTTTTTTTATACTTACTTCAAGTCTATTGTCAAAACATACCGTACATCTATCCCCTTTTTCAGGTTCATTTTCAAGCCCTTTGGTAATATGAAGCCAATTTTCCAAGTCATATTCCCCCTCAAACAGTTCAATACCAAGCAAATCGCAACTATACTGTGCATCTTGTAAACGTAACCTATATTCACTATACGGGTGGATATTTGGATCGTAAAAAAATCCTACTAGCTCCTCATCTGGAAAATCTTCTTTGATACGTTGTAAAAAATAGTGGCTGTCTACACTACAGCAAATATGGACTAACATCGCTTTCCTTTTATAAAAACCACTTCAAATTCCAAGTAACTATGGGGATACTCAAGATAGAGTTTTTTCGCCTCTTTAAAAGAAAGTATACTCTCATTTCCCCCTACACCTGAGTTTTTAATATAATCAAAAAGTGCTTTTTTTGAATCAAATTCAAGCTTATAGTTTAACACTTCAAATTCACAATCATAAATCCCCTTAAAACTTTTTTCAATACTTTTTATATCCAATATGGGAGATTTTTTACCCGTAATTTCAAATATGGTTTTAAAAGTATTTGAAGTAAATAAAACCATACTGATAGTATCTGAACACTTTGAAATAGTTTTAATAATTTTTCTTAAATCTTTTGACCATTGCAATGCCGATGAGGAAAGTACTATATCGTATTTTTCATTTTGTATATTGTGGGCAAACTTTTCACTATCAAAACTTAAACACATAATTTCTAAATTATCGGCTTTTGGATGCTCTTCGCACATTGTATGCGAAAAATCTATCGCTTTATAGTATTCAAAAGGAAATTCTATATTTTTAAAAACCTGCCCCGAACCACAACCAAGTTCCAATATCCTTTTGGGTTGAAAATCCAACTCCCTCACAAGTGCACGAGAAACAATTTGTTGAATGATGTTATATGAATTATACTTTTTGGCGTGTTTGGAAAATTCCATTTGAACATTTTTCATATTTGTCCTCTATATTTTGCCCATAAAAGTCCAATATATTCATGGAGTGCAATTTGAGTTTTATACAAACTTCCTGTATTTGGAATTGAAAAAAGCTTTATCTTATTCCCGATAAAATGAGACGGTGCTGCAATTGGATTTGTCCCCTCTTTTTTAAATAAAGCCATTGCACGAGGCATATGGTGTGCTACAGTTACCAATATAAAAGGCTTATCGCTTAATATCTCTTTTATTTTTATAGCTTCTTCTTTAGTATCTTTTGGTTGTGGATGGATTATAATATTCTCTTTGGGTATTCCTATATGTTGAAGTATTCCTGCACTTCTTGTAGCCTCAGGAATTTCATAATTTCCCTCATACCCTGATGTTATGATTTTTAGATTTTTATTTTGACTATAAAGTCGTAAAACTTCCCAAGCTCTTTGTTCAAAATCTCCCCCTAAAAGTAAAAGATATTGTACATTATTTGGAACTTTTTCTAACTTTTTATACTGTTGTTCAAGACTATTTATCAAGCTATTTGCCACTGGAGAATATGAAAAAAGGGACAGTAATACAAAAGCTGCCGTTAAAATTACTTTTGAAAAACTAGTTTTATTTTTATACAAAAATATCAAGCCGATTAAAAAAACAACCAACACAATACTCATCGGCAATATCATAATACTAATCAATTTTTTTAAAATAAAGCCTATCTCCATTTATTTCCCTTATATAAATTTGGCTACTATTTTATCTAATGGATACTAAAACTACTACAACCCAAAAAGGGCAATACTTTGAACAAAAAGCACTCTCATATCTGCAAAATAAAGGCTTTGGGATAATTGAAACCAACTATCATGCAAAAAAGATGGGAGAGATTGACATCATTGCTTTAAAACAAGAGGTTTACCACTTTATTGAAGTAAAAAGCGGGGAAAGTTTTGAAGCAGTTTATAATATAACACCTTCTAAACTTTCTAAACTTTGTAAAAGTATTGAGTATTACTTAAAAGAGAAAAATCTTGATACGGCATATTGTATTGATGCTATTATTTTTGCAGGGGATGAATTGGAATATTTAGAGAATATCACTCTTTAATAGCCTCTTCATCTTCCTCATGAGTTTGATGAGATTCAAGAGGAAGATCCCTACTAATGGAGAGTACAAGTCCTATTGCAATGGAAAGTGCAAGCATCGAACTTCCTCCATAACTTAAAAAAGGCACGGCAATCCCTTTAATAGGAATAATTCCGGAGATACCGTAAGAGTTAATTAAAAAAGCTATCACTATCATCAATCCAATTCCAAGGGAAAAAAGATGATATTTTGAATTGGTGGTACGTCTGCTTATACGAAAGATTCTAAAGATAATTGCAAAAAGGGTAAAAAGGACTATCAAGAACCCTATAAACCCTATCTCTTCACTTATCCCTGCTAATACAAAATCAGTATGTACTTCACTTAAAAACCCAAGTTTTAAAGAACCATTACCGATACCGGTTCCAGTAAAACCTCCGTTATGAATTGCATTCAAAGAGTGTCCCACTTGGTAAGGTTCAGGAAACTCTTTTACCCGTAATGCCTCTGCAATCGAAGTGGGCATAAACGACAAAACTCCGTCTTGTACCATACTCCACCAGCTTTGAATCCTTAAAACTCTATGGGGGAATAAAAGAATTAACGACAAAACCCCAATAACCGCAATCACTATCAATGAAGCAAAAAGTTTCCAACTTCTATTGGCAAAGATTAAAAGTATAAAAAGGATTGTAGCTAGAAGAACTACCTGTCCCAAATCTTTTTGCAAAAAGGCTATTAAAAAAACAGCCACACCAAATACAAGTGCATAAGGAGCTAATATTTTCAACTCCTCTTTAAAAGTGATTTTATCAAGGTCAAGAAGTTTTCTATGAAAAGACCATGCCAGATAATATATAAATCCTATTTTAAAAAATTCCACGGGGGAGAGGGAAATCCCCGGTAGTCGTATCCATCTTTTTGCACCTCCCGATTCAGTTACCATGGAAGCTGGGAAAAACTGCATTGCTATCATCAAAAATAAAAAAAATCCAAACAAAAACCATCCTAAATAAGGAACTAGTTTATCGGGTTTCATTTGGGCAAGAGTCCACATAATAAATATAGCCAATACTCCAGTAAAAAGTTGTCTTGCAAAAAAATGATAGGGGTTATAATCCCAATAATCTACAGTATAAATCGATAATGAATAAGAGAATAAAATACTTAAGATGATTAAAAAACTTGCAAAGAAAAAAAGGAGATAATCGGGAGTTTTTTCGTCACTTAAGGCTTTAATCTTATTTTTGATAGAATTCATGGTCGTATTGTATCAAATAAAATATTTATTACCAACAAAAATAAAGAAGTAGCGAATAAAAAAATGTCTTTAAAACAACAGCAATTACCTGTAATGAAAAAAATCCTTATTTTGATTGTACTTATATTTCTTGCTTTTTTAATCCTTATTTTCTCTGTTTCAAATACTATCAAAAATAATCGTGATCTTCCTTCATTATTAACTACAAAAAAAGATTTAGCCGTACGGGGAAACATCTATAGCAATGAAGGTTTTACTGTGGCAACTTCAAGAAAAATATATTCTGCTTCGATAGATACAAGGTCATTGGATAAAAATAAGATTGACCTTTTTGTTACTCTATTTTCTATCTACAGCGGAGTTGATAGAAGCACGATTTATAAAAAGGTCAAAAACGGCTCGGGACATACTATACTTTCACGGACAATTGATCAAAAAACTGCTAAAGATTTGAAACATCTTGCTTTGAATTTACGAAAAATGGATCTTTTTCAACCGATTAAAATCGGCGGAAGAACCCTTCTTCACGGTCTTAGTATTTATGAAACCGGCGAAGAGAGACTGTATCCTTATAAAGATACTCTTACTCCCGTTATCGGTTTTATAAAAGCAAAAAACTCCCAAGCGGGGAAACAAAGGGTCAATGGAATTAACGGGATTGAACGGTTATTTAACGATAACCTTAACAATATGCAAGACGGGATACTCCAAGGGGAACGTGATATCCTTTCATATATTATTTTTAATAAAGATTCTAAGATAATAAAAAGACTTGACGGGGAAAATATCACTTTAACTATCCCTTTAAAACTACAAAAAAATATTGAACTTATGCTTGATAGATATAAGAAAAAACTAGAAGCGCAGGAGATTATCGTCTCCATTATGAAAAGTGATACAGGGGAGGTTCTCTCCCTTGCCAGTTCCAACAGATATGACCCTGAAAATATACAAAAAGATGAGATAAAAGATCTTACCATCAATGCTATTGAACATAGTTTTGAACCTGGATCGGTTATCAAACCTCTTGCAATCTCTTTAGCACTCAAACATAATAAGATCAAAAAAAATGAACTGTTTTTTGCCTATAACGAAGGGAAAAAAAACAAAAAAGGGGAATATCCAAGGGGAAAATATAAAATCGGGAGATATACTATCAAAGATGATCACCGGTTTACAAAAAATTATCTTACCCTTAGAGATATAATCATTTTTTCAAGTAATATCGGTACTTTAAAAATTGCAAATCGCTTAAGTGCCGAACAGTTCTATAACGGCTACAAATCTTTTGGACTTTCAAAACAAACAGGAATCGATCTCCCTTTTGAAAAAACGGGAATTATTCATAAACTTTACCACTATAAAGCAGGAGAAAAAGAAGGTAAAGACAATATTTATAAAGCAACAGATTCGTACGGTCAGGGGATTACGGCAACTTTTATGCAGATTTTAAAAGCTTATTCCGTTTTTAACAATGATGGAAAAATCTCCACCCCTTATCTTGTAAGACAAGACCCCAACGTGGAACAAGAGCAAGTGCTTTCAACAAAAACAGCAAATTATATGAAAAAGATGTTAATAGCTACCGTACAAGACGGTACGGGAGAAAAAGCACATATTGAAGGACTTGAGATTGGGGGGAAAACAGGAACTGCCAATATTGCAGAAAAAGGGAGATATCAGCGAAAATATATGAGTAGTTTTTTTGGATTTGCCAATGACAAAGAGCACAAATATACTATAGGTGTTACGGTTAATGATCCTGTAAACAGAGGGAAACATTGGTACTACTATTACGCATCGCACTCGGCAGTTCCTGTTTTTAAGGAGATTGTAAAAATTCTTGTAAAGCTCAATTATCTCCATCCCCATAATAGTTCAACAAAAAAATAACTTTATAGACGGTTATAAGGTAACTATTGGTATTATAAAAGTTTCTAATAAGTAATATCTAAAAAGGTTGCTAAAATGCACAATAACTTTCTTTCTCTCAAAAATAAAACTGTTCTTTTTGCCGAAGACGATGAGATAATTAAAGCACAATTAACGGAAGTACTTGAGATGCTTTTTGACAAAGTATATACTGCTACCAACGGACAGGAAGCTTACGATACATACAAAGAAGCATCTCCGGATGCTATTATAAGCGATATTAAAATGCCTAACATAGACGGTCTTATGCTGAGTGAAATGATACGACAAGATGATTATCATACTCCAATTATTCTAGTAACCAGCTTTGCAGAACAAGAACTTTTAATCCATGCAGCAAACCTATCTATCGATGGATATATTATCAAACCTGTTAAGCTTGACGTACTTATAGATACTATAAAAAAAGCATTTAAAAGAATCGGTAATAACCAAGAACTCGTTCCTCTTAGTGAAAATCTATCGTTTCATACGGCAACACAGGAACTTTACAAGAACGACTCGATTATTCAATTGGGTTTAAAAGAACTTGAACTTTTAAAATTATTAATTGCAAACCAATTTAAAACCGTTACAAAAGAGGAGATAAGTGAAGCATTATGGCCTCTTGAAAGCGTTAGTGAATCTTCAATAAAAAATCTCGTACTGCGTATACGGAAAAAAGTACAAGAAGATATTATAGTATCCGTCAGAAGTGTCGGTTACAGATTAAATATAAAGACTTAATTACCCTTAAATTTATGAAAAAAATACTTTTTTTACTACTATTTGTTTTTTTAGTACCTCTATTTTCTTTTGCATCTTTTGTAATCTCTCCAAAAAGTGATGTAGAGGTGGTAAACAAACCTATGTATGATATAGGGGATATATCTTCTAAGAAAGCTTATCTTAAATTTAAACAATCAAAATTTATACCTTTTGACAAAAAAGCAAAAGATATAAACTTTAGGAATGAACCGCTATGGTTTGCTTTTACCTTAAAAAACAACAGCAATGAAAAACAAATTCTGAGTATTCAATACAAATTTCTAAAAAAAATAGAACTTTTTGTTTATGGAGAAAATAGATTTATAAGCAGTAGCAAAGATGGTATATTAACACCTCAATCACAAAAAGAATTTCAAGGGATAAACTTGGGTTTTATTTTGAAAAAAACTCCAGAACCTTTGACATATGTGTTAAAAATAAATTCTTTTTATCCATTCCAACCTCACATATTGATTGCAAGTGAAGCTGAAACGTTACGTACCCAAATGATACAATCAATATTTTTCTTTGTGCTGATCGGTGCTGTTTTAACTCTTGTTATCTACAGTTCTTTTTTATATTTTTCAACAAAAGAATCTAGTTATATTTTACTTGCTACATATATTTTCCTCCTGGGTCTTTGGCTTAGTTTTTCACATGGATATTTTTCATACTATATAACTTCAGATCCTATTATTATAGACTTTCTTGATATATTTTTACCCCCTGTATCTTTTATTACATTAACTTTTTTCTCTATAAATTTTTTAAATATAAATCAATATGATTCCGATATTTTCCGTAAAACTATTATTCTTTGTATAGGAAGTTTGGCACTTTTTTTTCTCAACGGTATCTTTTATGAAAGTAGTTTATTAAATACCATACTTATATTGTTTTTTATTATATTTAATATTTTTCTTGGTCTGCGGGGCTTTAAAAAAGGATATGCTCCTTCAAAATTTTATCTTATCGCTGTTGGAGGTTATTTTTTAGGACTGTTTATAACCTTTTTAACCAATTACGGCTTTATTACTTACTCTTTTTGCAGCCTCCAAGCTCAAATCATAGGTTCCATATGGGAAATAATTTTTCTCTCTCTTGCCCTTGGATACAAAATCAAGCTTTTACTCAATGAGACAAATCAAGCACTCTTAAAAAACGAACTTCAAGAAAAGATGTTGTTTTTACAGTCCCATTACGCTTCTATCGGAGAACTTGCCGGAAATATCACACACCAATGGAAGGAGCCTTTAGCAGAAATTGGGGCGATTCAAACAAATCTGGAAGCTTCTTTGCTTATTGAAGGATCTGTTTCAAATGAAAAGCTTAGCTCTGCCATTACGCAAAATAATGATATCTTAAAACATCTCTCGGAGACTATCAATACTTTTTATCGTTTTTTTAAACACCGCCGTGTACAAAAAGAAGAATTTGATATAACTCAAGAGATACTTAACATTCAAAAAATGACCTATTATTCTTTAAAAGTAGATAAAATAACTTTAGAATATGAATACTATACCAAAATTACTACATTTGGAAATAACAGTGAATTTGCAAATGCAATTCTCAATATAATTCTCAATGCCAAAGATGTTTTGGTAGAAAGACAAATAAGCAACCCTTTGATAAAAATTGCAACCTATCTCAACGATGAAAATATTGTTATTACCATAGAAGATAATGCAGGGGGTATCAAACAAAAACCGTTAGAAAGAATTTTTGAATCGGGAGTAAGCTCAAAACAAAACAGTATCGGTCTTGGTTTATATATTGCAAAAACAATAATAGAACAAAAGATGAGAGGAAAAATAAAACTTAAAAATATTGAAAATGGTGCAATGTTTACAATTATACTTCCTCTTGCACATACACAAAAACTAAGCAATACAAAACAAACCTATTATAACTTAGAAGAATCCACTCTTCAAAGAATATCGCGACTGGAACGTGAAGTCGCAAAACAATCGGAAATAGAAAAAACATTAAACCAATGGGAAGAGATATTTAACCAAACCCATTGGGGCGTAGCTTTGCATAAAGGGGTAAGTGAACATTTTGAGATGATCAATCCTGCATTTTTACAAATGTACGGTTATACTATAGAGGAATTAAAAAAGATGACGATAGCTCAACTTTTTGCAAATGAAAGTTTGGAACTATTACAAGAAAAACAAAAAGAGGCATTTAAAACAAGCTTTTCCTCTTTTGAAGCAATCCACCTGCGTAAAGGGGGTACTAAATTTCCTGTTAATATCGACTTTACCGTTATTAAAAATGAAAATAATGAAATCCTTTACCATATATTAAACATAAGAGATATAACAAAACAAAAAGAGACTCAACAAGAGGTATTTTTGAAAACATTTGCACTCAATCATGTGCATGAAGCGATCTATTTAGTAGATAAACAAAGTCAAATTCACGATCTCAATGATGGTGCCTGTCGTGCTTTGGGGTACACAAAAGAAGAGCTTTTGCAACTTCATATTACAGATATAGATCCTGAATGGCCAAAAGAAAGATGGCCTGAACACTGGGAAGAGCTTAAAGAGAAAAAAACCATTACCATCGAAACACATCATATGAGAAAAGACGGCACAACCTTTCCTGTGGAAGTTGAAGCAAACTATTTTGAATACAACGGAGTAAGTTATAATCTCGGGCTTGTAAGAGATATAAGTGAACGTAAAGAGATAGAAAAGAAAAAAGAGAATGAAAAGATGCGTCTTTTCTTTGAAAGACAACTAGTCGGTATGGCAATCACTTCTCCTGATAAAGGATGGCTGCATGTAAACAATAAACTGTGTGAAATGTTGGGATATAGTTCTAATGAACTTAAAAATATGACATGGTCGGAAGTTACACACCCTGATGATCTAAAAGGAAATATTACACTTTTTGAAAAGTTGATAAAAGGAGAAATAGAGCATTATTATTATGAAAAAAGATTTATTAAAAAAGACGGTTCTATCACTTTTGCAAACCTTTCAATAGGTTGTGTAAGAAAAGAAGACGGTAGTGTTGATTATCTTATTGCCCTTATAGAAGATATAAGTAAGAGAAAACTATTTGAAATGGCTCTTAAAGAAAAAAATAGTCACTATAATTCAATACTTGAGAACGCTACAGATGTAATGTATCTAGTAGAAGTAACCGAAGATGGACGATTTATCCATAAAGATATCAATAAAGCATACTTGGAAGTATCAGGGCTTCAAAAAGAAGATGTGCTAGATAAATATGTGGATGAGTTTGAAAATAAAGAGTATTGATCTGTCAACACTTTATAGGACACAAAACAATTAATTCTATATAGCCATTTCTAAACGTAACATTTCCTCTTCAAATTCATATGGGGACATATAATTATTTGATGAATGAATTCTTTTTCTATTATAAAAAATCTCTAT
>JBNKLC010000044.1:0-32231 GCA_050292155.1 Arcobacteraceae bacterium | reverse complement strand
AGTTGAAAGCGATGGAGTGTTATCTATATCTACAACAGTAGAAATTTTATAAAGCCTCTAAATAATATGGCGAATTGTGGAAGTATATTAGATCTACAACAGTAGAAATTTTATAAAGCCTCTAAATCTATAATTTACTATTGTTTCAGTTGTTCATCTACAACAGTAGAAATTTTATAAAGCCTCTAAATAGGGCTGGAGAGTGTTATGGCAATAAATATCTACAACAGTAGAAATTTTATAAAGCCTCTAAATATACTGTACTATTCTAATAAGCAAAATAATCTACAACAGTAGAAATTTTATAAAGCCTCTAAATCCTGCGGAAACACTAAATACAAATGAACAATCTACAACAGTAGAAATTTTATAAAGCCTCTAAATAAAATTAGATTAGAGTACTATGCTATGTCTATCTACAACAGTAGAAATTTTATAAAGCCTCTAAATATTTAAGAAATGCGCTTGATGGATATGAATCTACAACAGTAGAAATTTTATAAAGCCTCTAAATTCAATTAAAAGATTTAACAGTAGAACAACATCTACAACAGTAGAAATTTTATAAAGCCTCTAAATATAGAAAGTATGCAATGATTGCAGAAAATCTACAACAGTAGAAATTTTATAAAGCCTCTAAATCTCCAGTAGTTAAATTACCTTTTGCGGTATCTACAACAGTAGAAATTTTATAAAGCCTCTAAATCTCTTCAATATATCCTCTTTTGTTTAGTCATCTACAACAGTAGAAATTTTATAAAGCCTCTAAATAATTTCTATTGCGATATCTCCTACCCCATCTACAACAGTAGAAATTTTATAAAGCCTCTAAATTTACTGTAGCACCTGTTATTTCAGGATCATCTACAACAGTAGAAATTTTATAAAGCCTCTAAATTTATTTTAAATCCAGCACTTACAACTTATCTACAACAGTAGAAATTTTATAAAGCCTCTAAATAAATCAAACATGGGATAAAGTAGATTATTATCTACAACAGTAGAAATTTTATAAAGCCTCTAAATTTCTTGTTCTTAGTGGGGTTGATTCTTATCTACAACAGTAGAAATTTTATAAAGCCTCTAAATTTTAATACTCACTGTTTTCAATTTTTTTATCTACAACAGTAGAAATTTTATAAAGCCTCTAAATCTTAGAACCAACAGCAAAACTAAATTAAATCTACAACAGTAGAAATTTTATAAAGCCTCTAAATAGATAAATACAATTTTAAGGGCTTTATAGAGTGTATTTTTGCAGAATTTTGCTAAAAATTGGCTTATTTTACTCATAAAGACTAAGGTTTGCAATTTAATCAATCACAATTAAATCGCTCTCATCATTTTTTGCATATCCATAGCGGGTAATTTTACACTGTTCGCTTAGGTTGAGTATCATTATACTATCTGTATCATTAAACTTTTTTTCAAACTTATTTTTGATTTCATTTTCAACAAGAGCCAAAATTCGTTTGCTGTTTTTAATCTGAAACATTGAATACTGTAATCTATATCCATGTTTTGACAAGAACTTTGCGAAACGAGTACGAAGCTTGTCATCACTAATATCATATGAAACTATTATCATTTCAAACCTCTTCCCGTAAAAATTGGATAATCACTTATAGGCTTATCTCGCATAAATGCCCTATAATACTTTTGTATATACAAAAACATCTCCTCTTTATGCTCTAAGATTGCTTCTAAAAGAAAGGTCGTGTATGGTTTGGAGTTTTTCCAAAAGAGCCGATACCGTCCATCTACAAAGTCAAAGTCATCTTTGTTAATTTGCCATAAGTTGTAGGCTTTGCGAATAGTATAGTCCACAATAGGGCGAAACGGTTCCACTAAATCAGCCACGAGTGATTTTCGTTGGTAAAACTCTTTGTGATACACCCCTTTGTATGTATCAAACCCATAAAGATTTAAAAGAGCATCGACAAGATGAAAAAGCTGCATATATCCAATATCTAGCAAAAGATTGGTTATATCTTTTTTGGTACGTGGGCTTCGTCCATTCCATTCTATATTATCAAACATATGGCTAAAGTAAAGCCTCGAAGCGACCCCCTCTACCCCAAGTATCTCACCAAAGTCAAGTGAAGTATCAGGAAGGCGCTCATTATATTCATGAAGTTTGAGTATGGCTTCTTTTAGCTCTGGGTGTTTGTTGCGTCGGCGGTTAAGATAGGCTATCTGTTGGGCAATTTTATTTTTAACAAGGTGTTGAGCTATAGTGGTATCGGTATAAGCATATTGTTTTTGTCTAAGTAAAAAATTACCCTCAGTTTTAAACTGCCAAGTTCCATACGGTCTTAGCCCGTGATTAAAAAGAGTAATTGTAAATCCAAATTTTTTAGCCCTTTGAAGTAGCCCAGAAGTGATAGTGATATTGCCCACGATAAAAAGTGCAAAGAGGCGATAACAAGTCGATTGGTGTTTAATCTTCCCCTCGCTATCACTTATCACAACATTATCATTCTTGAAACTCAACTTGTCTCCATCGGGCAGATTAGCGATAATAATCTGCTTAAACCGATAATCAGGCAAACTCATCATAACGCAACATCACAAAGTGGGTTGTAGATGCAATGTTTGCACTTATTGGGGTTGGCTTCATGTGGGGCATTAAGATTATAGGTGTGTATTTGGTGTAGTAACATTTCAAATCCTTTTTGTCGGTTTGTATCCTCATGTGGGAGTTTTATAGGGTAGCTTTTATTATCATCCATACTATAAAGCTTGATAGCCTCCACCTCATACCCCATCTCCACCAAGCAATGGTATTGAGCATAAAGCTGATAGATATACCCATCATAAATCACTTTTATTTTTTTCTTCCGTTCGGTGAGCATTTTTGTGGTTTGGTCGTAGGTATCTATCTTGCCACCAAGCCCGTATCTATTGCTATAGATTTCTAAGGTTTGGAGCACTTTTTTGGAGGTGGTGTAGGTTTTATTATCGACAGAGGCATGGGCGGCTTTTCCCTCACTCTGGTCGGTGGAGTGGTAGAGACTCTCATCGCTCTTGCCGTAGAGCTGATGAAAGTAGATAGAGCGAGGACAAAAGATAAAATCGTTTAAAAATGAGATGGGGATGTAGGGTTCCATCCCTATCCCCTTTGAGCGTATTGCAACCACTCTTTATTTGTAATTGTGAGATTGAGCTTTTTATCTAAATCTGCTTCTTTGATACGCTCTACTAGCATCAACCCTTTTCGAGCTATGTTATACGCTCCATTGGCATCTGCATCTTTTGGGAGTGTATTATCAACTTTACGGCTATCATAAAATACTCCATTTTTATCTGCAACAGGAGAAATCATATAGTCTATCTCTGTCCCTGTCACAGAGTTTCTCATCTGTAGAGTAAGCTTAAAGAGATAAAGTAGTTGCTCAAAAAACTCTTTTTTCTCATGTGATAATATATAGCTTTTAAGGTCGCTTCCATAATCGCAAAAGAGATTTTTAAACTCTGTTGTAAGATGTAGAGTTTTACTATCCCATTGACTATTAGCTTCTTTATTGCGAAATGTTTTTATCCGCTCCCCATAGGTACAAATCGTCCAATCTTGACGAGTCCCCTCCGCTTTTGGGTTAAACTGAGTATAGTTGTCAATCTTAAACTCAAAATAGTCTCTATCTTTATTGTAACTGATAGATTTAAACTTTTTAAAGAACTCTTTGGCTTTTTCGACACTTGAGTATCTTGTATCAAAGAGATTGACAAATCCCGTAACTGGGTCAATCTTAGAAGTATTCCATGCTGGCACGTAAAACAAAAAGCCGTTTTGTTTTCCCATCTTTTCAAAACTTTGAAATTTATTGGTAAGTTGCAGAGCATTAAGCACACCGCCAAGAGCGTTTTTATCTCTTTTTTTGTCCACAAGATAATTGAGCTTATCTATAAGTGTTTTTTCAAACTTTTGGTAGACTTGCTTCTCTACTTTAAACCGCCCTCTTTTAAACCCAAAGTTAAGATCTTCTAACACCACTATGGCGTTATGTTCAAGTATAAGTGTTGCTATTCGGTGGATAACATGACTCATATACCCCTCTTTAAGCTCTTTGATGTTCTCTATCACACCCCACTCTTTTCGTGCTTTGTCTCGCTCATCCTCTTTTTTGGCTAGTTTTTCATGATAATCTATTGTATGCTCTTTACCGTTGTAGCTGTTGATAATCTGATTGAGCGTATATTGCTCCACAATCTTACCATCACCATTAATCAAAGAGAGATACAGTAGATGTCGCTCACCTCTATCGATACCGATTATTTTTATATCTTCACAATCCTTAATAGCTTCATGAACTTTATTTTCAAAATTTTTCACTTGTTTAGGTTGTTTGTAATTTTGAATAATAGACAAATGAAATTGGTATTTATTTTCTAAAAACCGTTTATTCTTTGTAATGTCATACGTAAAGACACTTTCTTTTTTTACATTGTGTGTATCTTTATTTTTAATTGGTTCATTTGCTTTATGTATAACAACTTTATCATTATATTTTGTTGGGCGAAAAAAAATCTCCCCCGTACCAATATCCAATATATCTTGATTACCTTCCATTAGTGCTTTGAACAACATTGTATGAAGGTTGTCCCTACCTCTGCTTTTACGTTTCCCTTTTATAAAATTTTCTGCATAAGAAAGGTCTTTATTTGATATTTTAAACAAATACAATGTTTTATTATCACGTTCACATACATTATCCATTTCATCATTTGAAATAGGGAAATAATCAAAAATTTTATCTTGACACATTTCTTCTATTGCATCTTGTGCCTCAGTAAAAAGTTTAAAATCTTTATTTGAGTATTTATCTGCACTAGGAATACGAGTCAATGTCTTGAAAGTTTGCTGAAAAGTATTACATACTTCATGATTAATCGCTCTAAAATTTTCATCTTTAATCAATTCACTATATGATTCATAAAACTTATTTTCAAGTATTTTCATTAATGCACTTGGTGAATAAAATTCACTTTTAACTTTATTAAACTCTTCTTGAATTTCATCAGCATTAGTTAAATCTGTAACAAAAAACTCAATAGCTTGAATTAATTTTTGTTTGTCATCTGTATAGTTTCCAATATAGCTATTACCGTATATCGAAGTGCTTTTAGGTTGATAATAATCTAATCTTTCATAATCACAATCTTTTATTGCTTCATCACGTCTAAACAACTTTTTATCACTTGAAATACCTAAAAAATAATCATACTCATTAATTTGATTTTTCTTTCTAAAAAGATACCCACCATATTGTGTACCATTATCAGAATTTTCTGTTTTACTATCAACCCAACCACCTAAAAAATCACCTTTATTTTCAAAGTTTAGTTTGAACTTCTCTAACGAATACGGCTTTTTCGTCATAAAATTACGCACTTTATCATAGAGCTTACTTACTGCACTCAAACTTCCAAAGTACCCATCAAAAAGCGAATAAAAAGCTATATCCTTATCCATGTCATTTGGTGTATTGAGTGGTTTGTAGAGGTGTTGTAAAGCAACTAGTGCATCTAAAAATGTTTTTATCGCCTCTTTATCATTTGGCTTTTGTTGCCACTCATTGTAAACAGTTTGCACCTTTTGTATAAGCTCTTTTGCTTCATCATTAATAAAATACTCCAATACATTTACATTGATTTTTCCACGCTCTAATGCCTCTTGTATTTCAGCTACTGAAAAAAACTTCTTTTTTGATTTTTTGGTATCAAAAAAATTCTCTTCATCACTTGCAATATCTTTTGACTTTTTAGGTTTATTGATTTCCCAAAGCGCCTCTTTAATGATGCTATATGCTCGATTTTTATCTACTTCTTTAAAAAGTGCTTGTGAAATATCTGTAAGTGAACGATCATTTCGTATGTAGATTTTAGATAAATCATAATACTGGGTTTGACTAAAAAGCTCAGGTACTTTTTCAAGTATATTGGTTTTCCCATCACAACATTCAAACTCTTTTATATGTGATGTATAAAACTCCTTAATACTACTTACTAACTCCTCTTGGCTCTCAAATTTCTCAGGCAACCAAGAGAGAGTGTCTCTATCACTCAATATCTGTTTATGTAAAGGTTTGAGATTTGGTAAATCCTTTTTTGTTAAGCCATTTTGTTGTCGGTAGAGATTTATCTTCTCATTAAACCCTTGTACTTTCAACTCATCTTGTTTGACTCCACCTATCATCTGATTATAAAGGTCAATATATTTTTGTGAAAGCGTATTGTTAAAATAATTTAACGTAAACATATCCTCAACTACAGCACCAAGTAAATACTCACCTAAATCCTCTTGCGTCTGCGTGATTATTTCAGGATATTGCTTTTGTATCTTTTTAAAGAGTTTAAGATTACCTAAAAAGATTGGCAAGTTTTCATGAACAATTCTAAAAGCGATTGCAGAGTGTTTATCTTCATGAGTATACATATTGGCTCTATTTTCATGAAAACCCGTAAAGTAAGTGGTAAATGTATCAAACTCTTTAACTACCGCTTTCTCATCTTCTGTTATATCAGGCAAATTGAAGAGGTCATTTTTAATCAGCTCTTTTTTGAACAATGTCTTCCAAGCACTATGCTGTGAAAAAGCTTTGGCTATCTGCTTACGCAAAGACTCTTGTGATTTTTGAAAAAGTTTGTCCTCTTTTTCATTTTTATTGCTTTTATAAAATAGCTCTTGATACTCTTCAAGCCCCTCTAAGCGGGTTCCATACAGTGCTTCATCAATAAACCATTTATGATACCTATCAATAATCTCTTTGACTTTTTCGTACTTCTCTGCTCTGTCTTCATCCTCACCAATTAAGCCTTTTTGCTCAATAAACTCTTTAGTCTTTCCTACCGGTCTTAACTCAAAACGCAAAGTCTTTGACAACTGATATTGATTTGTAAATTTTGATAGCATTTTATTCCCTCTCTATATTTAAATTTATTCTACCCATATACTCATTACAATTTTCACATCCAAAAAGTATACACTCTTCCAAAGACAACTTAATGTCCGTTTTTATACATCTATCAATAAATCCATCTGATCTTTTTGAAACTCTATCGTCTCATCTCTTAGTTTTTTTGCTATTTTACTCGGACTTACGACAAAAAGATTCGGTATCCATTTTTTTACTTCCGTTAGTATCTCTTGCTCCGATGTGGCGTATACGCTTATAAGCAATGAGCCGTCATCGTACCCTTGCACTACTCTTTGTGTCTTTGAGAGCGGTCGTCTTATAAAATATTTTGCTATATCGGCATTTGCTTTTAGCTGTACTTCAAATGGTTTATTTTGAGGGTTGAACCATATATTTATGGCATCGTCGATTATTTTTATAGCTGTTTGGTCTATCGTGAACTTTTTATTTGTAAGTGTTAGATTGCTTATATCTTTTATATAAAATGTTTTGAGCTTATCTACTTGTACATCTTTGCCGTATAGATACCAGTACCCCTCAAAGGTGGTTATTTTGATAGGTTCTACAAATCTATATTTTTTATTGTGGTAAAACTCTATTTGTAGGTTTTGTTCTATAGCTTTTTGAAGAGTTTGCATCATCTCCAGTTTATCATATATATCTTCGATCTCTATTCTTGAATATATGGGGTTTGTATGTTGATTTGATATTTTTTTAAAAAGGGTATCTACCCTTTTACGGATAAGCGTATTCATAGATGAGCCAAACTCATTTAAAATATCTAAGATAATCTCATCTTCATAATCTAAGGTTTTATCAATATTATGACCATCCTTGACTTTCCATTGATGTCCGCTTTTTTCGATGGGGAAAAGGTGTATCAATCGCTCGTTAAAATCTCTTTGAATAGTTTTAGATGATACGTTAAACTCCTGTGCAAGTTCACTTGTGCTTAATACCTCGCCCTCTCTAAGCCTTGCCCAAATAGTCGTCAGCCTATAAAGTATCTTATCGTAATTATGTTTTTTCATCTATCTCCTTTAACATTCAATAATACTATATCAAATAAATGTCATAAAACGTGTCACAAAATAAAAAAGTTTTGAAATTTTTATCTCTACCAAACTTTTCTAATAACTTACATATTAAAACTAAATCTAAAGTGTAGATTTAGTTTTTTTGAAATTGTATCTCTTCACTCTGCCCCACCACCCCACTTTCCATATAATTATTTTCTATATTTTGTAAATTATTATAAGTTTCAATATGATTATTTGAAGTAAATATTTTTACTATAATACTTAATGCAACGGCAAGTATTATCAAGCTTATCAATACTTCAAAAAGTGTAAATGATTTTTTGTCCATACTGACCCCTACGGCAATTATTTATTAAAATTAAACTTTGCTTAATAATTAGTAGAGTATTATACAACAAGCAGGGCTAAAAGGAGATTTTCATGGATGCTCCCAATACAATTACTTTACAAGAAAATAAAAAATACCTTTACTGTACATGTGGAAAAAGCAAGGATACAACTTTTTGTGACGGATCACATAAAAATACAGAATTTAGACCATTACCTTTTGAGGTAAGAAATACTGATTCTTATACACTATGCCGATGTAAAAAAACTAAAAATCCACCCTACTGCGACGGTTCACATGGAGCTTAGGCAGGTTTTACATTTGCCGTTTATGATGACGTTGTTTATCTCGTAGCCCGTCAGGTCGATTTGGAGTTCGTTGATACACTCTACTTTGTTGCATAATAGACATACAAAGTGTGCATGGGGTTTTTGCTTGAGTTCAAAGTATCTTTTTTTGTCGTTTGATTCAAAGGCATTTAAGATACCCTCCTCTTCAAATTTGGATATATTTCTATAAAAGGTTGCTTTATCCATCGATATGCTGTTTTTTATATCCTCATAGCTTAAAGGTTTATTTGCCTTTTTTAAGACCTCCAAGAGTGCTACTCTTGCCGTTGTAAGCTTGATATTTTTATCTTTTACTAAATCTTCGATACCCATAATAGAAGTATACCATAATTTTACTTTTTGCGACTAAGTTGCATTTAAGTAAAGAGGATATAAAATTCTAAAAATTTATGCAACTAAGTCGCAAAGGAAAAATTATGCAAAAGATATTTGGAATATTACTTCTATTTTTAAGCACAACCGTAACATATGCAAAAGTAAATGCAGTGGTAAGTATATTGCCTCAAAAAACATTTGTAGAAGCTATCGGCGGGGATAAAGTAAACGTAGCTCTTATGGTAAAACCCGGAAACTCTCCCCACTCGTATGAGCCAAAACCATCCCAAATGAAAGATATAAGCAAAGCAGATATCTATTTTACTATAGGGGTTGAGTTTGAAGAGGCTTGGGTACCTAAATTTAGCGACCAAAATAAAAAGATGAAAATCGTAAGTATCGCAAAAGGGATTGAAAAAATGAAGATGGCAGCACACCACCACCATGATGAAGATGAACACGATGAACATCATGAAGAGCATGGGGAAGAGCATGACCACGACCATGAGCACGGAGATCCGCATATCTGGACAAGTCCGTCAAATGTAAAAATTATTGCAAAGAATATCTACACTTATTTAGTAAAAATCGACAAACAAAATAAAGAGTATTATAAATCAAATTATGAAGCGTTTCTAACACATATAAACAACACCGACAATAAAATAAAAGAGATGTTGAAAAATGTAGACAAAGGGACTCCTTTTATGGTATTTCATCCTGCTTGGGGATATTTTGCTGCACAGTATGGTTTAACCCAAGTTGCTATTGAAGCGGGTGGGAAAAATCCAAAACCAAAACAGGTAATGCACCTCATCGAAGAAGCAAAGGAGGAAAAGGTAAAAGCAGTATTTACAGCACCTGAATTTAGCCAAAAAGTTGCAACGCAGATTGCAAAAGAGGTTGGAGTTCCTGTTATAAAAGTAAGTCCGCTTAATCCAAACTGGTCTGAAAATCTTATAAATTTGGCAAAAGCTGTTGCCAATAAATAATAAACTGCACTTTAGTTGCAGTTTATCCTTTTTAGGGTACTATTTGCTCTATCAAACAACTTTATAAAAGAATAATTCAATGGCTGTAATATCAATTAAAAACCTCACTTTTTTATACAATAAAGAAACCATTTTAGAAGATATAAACCTTGAGGTAGAAAAAAATGATTTTTTAGCCGTTATTGGACCAAACGGCGGGGGAAAATCAACTTTATTAAAAAATATTTTAGGTATCGTTCATCCTGGGAAAGGTTCTATAAAAGTTTTAAACTCAAAACCTGAAAAAAATCTCTCCCACATAGGCTATGTTCCGCAAAATACCAATATCAATACAAACTTTCCTATAAAAGTGATTGAGGTTGTTTTGATGGGTCATGTGGGACATAAACGCCCTCTTTTTGGATATAAAAAAGAGGAGATTGCTTGTGCTATGGGTGCTTTGGCTCAAGTTGGGATGGAAAAATTCAGCGAATCAAAAATCGGTTCACTCTCAGGTGGTCAAAGACAAAGGGTGATGATAGCACGTGCTCTTTGTGCACACCCTTCTATTTTACTCCTCGATGAACCTACCGCAAGTATAGACGTAAGCGGTCAAAAACAGATTTATGATCTTTTAAAAGAGCTAAATAAGACTATTACTATACTTGTAGTAAGCCACGATATCTCCGTGATATTAAGCTATGCAAATAAAGTTGCCCACATCAATAAAAACCTTACTTTTCACAATATCGAAAATCAAAAACAAAGTCACGCCAAAGAGGGACACTTTTGTGAAGTGGAGATGCTGCAGCTTCTTGGAGAGAAAAAGGGGTGTTCATGTTAGAAGCTTTCTCTTTTGAATTTATCCAAAATGCTATATTAGCAGGTGTATTGGTAAGTGTTGCAAGTGGAATAATCGGCTCACTTGTAGTAGTCAATAGAATGGTATTTTTAAGCGGTGGTATTGCACATACTGCGTATGGGGGAATCGGTCTTGCCGTTTATTTTGGTTTGCCTATTTTCTTTGGAGCTTCCGTTTTTGCCCTTTTTGCAGCACTTTTTATGGCATTTATTACCTTACACCAAAGGGAGCGGACCGATACTTTTATCGGTCTTATCTGGGCTGTAGGGATGGCGATCGGGATTATACTTATCGATTTGACCCCCGGGTACAACGTAGATTTACTCAGTTATCTTTTTGGCTCAATTTTAGCAGTAAGCAATGAAGATATCTACTATATGGGTGGATTGCTGGGGGTTATTATCTTTATAACTATTTTTTGGTACAGAGATATTTTAGCAGTTTCTTACGATAGTGAATACGCAGCTTTGCGGGGAATAAATGTGACCTTGTTTTACACATTGATTTTAGTACTTTCGGCTTTAACGGTCGTGATTGCTATCAAAGTTGTGGGACTTATCCTTGTAATTGCACTTTTGACTATCCCTGTTTATATAGCGGAAAAATTATCAAATTCTCTTGGAAAGATGATGATTGTGTCCGGATTTCTTTCAAGTTTTTTTACCCTTTGCGGACTTTTTTTATCTTATCAATTTGACCTTACAAGCGGTGCAACTATAATTATGGTTAGTGCTTTATTCTTAATTATTTTTTTAAGTTTTCACAAATTTAAATAGTGTACAATTCTTCGATGAATAGATTTTTATTGTTTTTTTTAGTTATATTTAACAGCTTTTTATACGGTTGTGCAATGTGTGCAGTGAGCGTCCCTCAGGTCAATGTTTATACTACAATTTATGCAAAAGAAAACAGCACTACTTTTGATATTACATGGAAATTTCACAAAGTTTTTACAGAAGCTTTAAAAGCTTATGACCTCAATGAAAACGGCACTTTTGAAAAAGAGGAAAAAGAAAAACTGTTAGAAACTATTATCGTGTATATCAAACCTATCAATTATCTTACAAATTTAGAATATGTTAAAAAAGATGCACCCTTTGAAGAATACTATATAGAGCCTATTCACACAAACTTTGAAAAGATAACTTTTCATGATGGTGCATTGGAGTTTCATTATAATTTTACCCTTGATTTTCCTTTGCAAAAAGAGCATAAGCTCTCGATTAGCTTTTTTGACGGCGGAGGTAATTTTGATTTTATCTTAAAAGATGTGGTTTTTAAAAATTACAATGGATTTAAAGCAATTGTTCCTAAGCTTACCCAAACCTACATCTACTTTTTTAAAGAGTTTCAAAATCAAATTGAACAGCAGCAGGACCAACAAGAATATATTCCTGCTATATTGCAACCCCAAAAGGATAACTCCAAACAAAAAGAAATTCAAAAGACACCCGACCCGGAACTACAACCTCAAAAAAAAGAAAAAAACTTTTCCCTTCTTGAGATTTTAAGCAATAAACTAAATAAACTCAAACTTCAAATTGAAGATACGTTACAAGATATCAAACACAACAATTCTATAAGTTCTTATTTGTGGTTATTGTTCTTTTCATTTCTTTACGGAATCCTCCACGCTATAGGACCGGGACATGGAAAAAGTTTGGTCAGCAGCTATTTTATACACCAAGACAGATCGTATCTAAAAGCTTTTAGTATCTCCTCTTTGATAGGTGTAGTACATACTTTTTCGGCATTTGTACTTACACTTGTCGTCTATTATATCGTTGGGTTAATCTTTAGCTCCTCTTTGGTCAATATTGAAAAAACGGCTACCAAAGTGAGTGCTTTGATTATTATCGCTATTGCGTTATACCTTATCTATCAAAAATACAAAAAAGCAAATATAAAAACAACTTTTCAACCGACACGTAAACCTTCGTTTGTAAAAGTACAGTCAAATCTCCATCAACCAACCTCAAGCTGTAGTTGCAGCGGTTGCAAAACCACAAGCACCGATCTTGGTGTTATTTTAGCAGCAGGGATTGTCCCATGCCCTGGAACTGTTACGATTTTTCTCTTTACTATCAGTCTTGGAATATATTTTGTAGGATTTTTAAGTGCTATTTTTATGAGTATAGGGATGAGTTTGGTTATCTATGTTACGGCACTTTTAAGTTTAAAAGTACGTAAATCGACAGCATCTAATAAAACAGTTGTAAAGATACTGGAATACGGTAGCTTAACTTTTATACTCTTTTTAGGGATAATTTTACTCATCATATAATATTTTATGGATAGATTAGATAAAATCTACTCTTAAATATTACTCTATAAATAAACAAGGATTATGATGAAAAAAATATTACTCTCAACTGCACTTTTAGTATCTTCAATTTATATCTTTAGTGGATGTTCGGGAAAATCCGATTCAGCACAAGAATACAATAAGTCTGCTGCATATTGGTACAATAAAATGACCAAACAAATTTCAAAATATGATTTGGAAGAAGCAGACGATACTTTTACTTCACTTGAATCGGAACATAGAAACTCGCCGCTTATTCCAAGTGCTATAATGATTATTGCTGCAGCGCATATGGAAGAGGAAGAGTATCAATTGGCAAACTACTATTTTGATGAGTATCTTAAAAGATTTTCACTCAAAAAAGAGGCCGATTATATCAGGTATCTTAAAATAAAATCAAATTTTATGGCATTTAAAACACAATTTAGAGAGCAAAAACTTTTGGATGAAACGTTAAAACAAACAAATGAGTTTTTGATACAACATCCAAAATCAGAATATATCCATCTCGTACAAAGTATAAAATCACGTCTTTTGATGGCAAAAGCTATGTTTGATAAAGAGATTAGCGAACTTTACGGTAGAATCGACAAACCAAAGGCTCAAGAATTTTATACCCAAAAAGCAAAAGAAAGCTGGGCAAAACCAGAACAGATCCAAGAGGTGGATGTCCCTTGGTATAGAGCTATATTTGAATAATATATAATTTAAAGGATTAAATAATAAATGAAATTAGCAGATTATGACGGTTTCCCCGATAGATTACCTATTTTGGTTGAGGAGAATATATTTTTATATCCATTTATGATTGCGCCTATTTTTATAGAGGATGAACAAAATATTCATGCAGTCGAATACTCAATCAATAATAACAAACTTTTAACGGTTGCCGTTGCAAAAAATAGATCGGGAAGCGATTTTTACGATGTTGCGGTTGTAGGTAATATCATGAGAAAAATTACCCTGCCTGACGGGAGGGTAAAGGTACTTTTTCAAGGATTGGAAAAAGTAAAAATTCAAGAGGTGGTAAACGGTTCCCCTCTTATGGGAATCGTTGATGTTATTCCCAAAGAGCCTTTTGTAGAGGATGAGATTCATGCTATTTTGGAAATACTTAGAACAAATGTAGACAAACTTGCAAAACTCAATCCAAAATTTCCCGTTGATCTTATAAGAACAATTCAAGAAAGTTCCGATCCCCATAGGATTGCCGATCTTATTTCATCGGTTTTACAAATCTCAAATGACGAAGCATACGCACTTTTCAAAGAGACCAATATCGCACAAAGATTACTTGGTATCATTGAACATATTAAAACAAATATTCAAAATCTAAAACTAAAAAATGAAATAAACCAAAAAGTTAATACAAAACTTGACAAACATCAAAAAGACTACTTTTTGAAAGAGCAGATGAGAGCAATCCAAAAAGAGCTTGGAAGCGATAACTCAAAAGATAAAGAGATAGCTTCTTTTAGAAAAAAACTCAAAGATTTAAGACCTCATATGCCAAAAGCGGGTTACAAAGAGACAAAAAAACAGATTGATAAGCTTAGCCGTATGCATCCGGACAGCGGCGATGCGTCTATATTACAAACCTTTATCGAATCTGTTTTAGAGATACCTTTTGGAAAAGTTGCAGATAAAAAATTTGCTATAGAAGATGTGGAAACACAGCTAAATACAGATCACTATGCGTTAAGTGAACCAAAAGACAGAATCATCGAATACTTTGCAGTAAAACAGCTTTTGGAACAAAGAAAAATCAAAACTACCAGAGATAATAGCACCGTATTATGTTTTGTAGGACCTCCTGGGGTCGGTAAAACATCTTTGGCAAATTCTATAGCAAATGCTCTGCAAAGACCTCTTGTAAGAATTGCACTCGGTGGACTTGAAGATGTAAATGAGCTACGAGGACATAGAAGAACTTATATCGGTGCAATGCCTGGACGGATAGTACACGGACTTACAACGGCAGAAAAAATGAATCCTGTTGTAGTACTTGACGAGATTGATAAAATCGGAGCAAATCACAGAGGCGATCCAAGTGCGGTTATGCTGGAAATTCTTGATCCGGAACAAAATCACGAATTTAGGGATTTGTATCTTAATTTTAGTATAGATTTAAGTAAATGTATCTTTATAGCTACTGCCAATAATGTCGGAACTATCCCCTCTGCTTTAAGAGACAGGATGGAATTTATCGAGATCAGCAGTTATACGCCAAATGAAAAATTTCATATTGCAAAAAACTATCTTATCCCTCAAGAACTTGAAAAACACGGTCTTAAAAAGAATGAGATAAATCTCAGTGATGCCACTATCCATACAATTATAGAAAAGTTTACGAGAGAAGCAGGAGTAAGAAATTTAAGACGTGTATTTAGTAAACTTTATAGAAAATCCGCTAAAGAACTTTTATCCAATAAAACTCTTAAAAAAGTATCTATCAATACAAAAAATATCGAAAAATATCTTGATAAACCGGTATTTGAAATAGACCCTGCCGATAAATCAAATAAAATAGGTATCGTAAACGGTCTAGCTTGGACAAGTGTCGGTGGAGACGTGCTTAAAATTGAAGCTGTTAAATTTAACGGCAAAGGGGCACTGAGTCTTACGGGAAATATGGGCGATGTGATGAAAGAGAGTGCAAGAATCTCCCATAGTGTTGTAAAAGGTCTTATTGATAAAAAGAAAATCAAAAAAGGATCATATAAAAACTTTGATATCCATATGCATATCCCTGAAGGTGCTACGCCAAAAGATGGTCCAAGTGCAGGGATTGCGATGTGTTTGGTAATTGCATCGATTTTATCCGATACAAAAGTAGACTCGACATTGGCTATGACGGGGGAAGTAACGCTCACGGGGAAAGTGCTTCCAATCGGAGGACTTAAAGAGAAACTTATTGCAGCTTATAAAGCCAAAATGAAAAGAGCATTGATTCCTCTTAAAAACTATAAAAGAGATTTAAAAGATATCCCTGATGAAGTTAAAGAGCATCTTGAGATAATCCCGGTAAAAAAGATTGAAGAGGTATTGGAATACGGGTTAGTAAGATAATTGAAGTTGCAATAATGAATAAAGAAGAACAAAGACTACAAAGAATTCAAAAACTTCTAAAAGACGGTTATAAAGTTGAAAAACCACACAGCCAAATCGTTATCAACTTTTTTTCTCTTGTAACGATTATACTAATATCGATTAGTATAATCCTTTATGTCAATTATATTGTACCCGTTCAAAAAGAGAAAGAACAAAAAGAACTACAAGTAAAAAAACAGCAAGAATATTTTGACCAAAGGGCAAAACAAATTGCCCTTTCCCATAAACTCAACAAAAAAGAGACAACTAAGCCCGATGAGAACTAAAACTTTTTCAATTACCAATCTTCTTATACTTATCAATATTATTATGTTTGTTATCCAAAATACAATTCAAAACGGTACTTTGTATTTTGGACTCAATCCCTTTTTCTTTGAATATGGGCTTTACCATCAACTCCTCTCAACCATGTTTGTTCACGGTGGAATTTTTCACATTGCGATGAATATGTTTGTTTTATTTCAATTTGGAAATATGATTGAATCGTATATAGGTAGTATAAGATACTCGATACTTTATCTTATAGGCGGTCTTCTTACATCTATCGGGACTTTAGGTTATATGTATCTTACCGGAAACTGGGCAAATGTAATAGGAGCCAGTGGAGCTATTAGTGTACTTTTAGGATGGTTTGCCCTGCGTGTTCCCATGCAAAGAAAAGGGATAATAATATGGATACTTTTGATATCTTTTGCACCCTTATTTTTAGGGATGCCGATCGCTTGGTATTCACACCTTATCGGATTTGCGTTAGGTTGGCTAATGGCTTATATTATATAACGGCTTCCGTACGATTATTAAACTCGTAGTAAAATACTTTGAACTCATCCATATTAAGTGGTTTTGAATAGATATATCCTTGGATCTCATCACAATTATCTTTATGAAAAAACTCTAACTGTGATACCTCTTCTACCCCCTCAACCGTAATAGATAGACCAAATGTTTTTGCAAGTGAGATAATTGCGTTGGTAATAGACTGGCTCTCTTTCGTATCGATTGTATCTACAAAAGATTTATCGATTTTCAATCTTGTGACAGGGAGTTTTTGCAGATAACTCAATGAAGAGTATCCCGTCCCAAAATCATCAATCGCCAACTCAATATCCATAGCCCTAAATTCACTCAACGTTTCTATCGCTTTTTGCTCGTGTTTGGCAATATAACTCTCCGTTATCTCCAACTCGATTTGGTGTGGAGAGATGCCTGTTTTAGCGATAATTCTTTTGATAATATCCAATAAATCACTATTTTCCAGCTGTACTCCGGAGACATTGATACTAATATGTCCAAGATCGTAACCGCTTTTTTGCAACTCCATAAAATCACTACAAGCTTTTTCCAATATCCACTCTCCAAGAGGAACAATAAGAGCTGTTTCCTCGGCCAAAGGGATAAAGCTATCGGGTGGAACAAATCCCAAAATATCGCTGTTCCAACGGATAAGTGCTTCAATAGCTCCGATTTTACCCGTATGGCGGGAGACTTTTGGTTGATAATACAAAACAAACTCTTTTTTCTTTTCAAGTGCTTCACGCATTGCATTGATTTTAAATGTTCGGGATTCAATATCATCAGCCATCTCTTGAGAGAAAAAGCTATAAGTATTTCTCCCTAAATCTTTTGCTTGGTACATCGCTAAATCGGCATGTTTTACAAGAGAAATTGTATCAACTCCATCATCGGGATAAAGAGAAATTCCCATACTAGCCGTCGTTTTAATTGTATGATTTTCAATCAAAATTGGATTTTGGAAATGAGCCAATATTTCATTGAGACACTTGATGACATCATTTTTATCATTAATGTTTTGAAGCAAGACATTAAATTCATCTCCGCTTAGACGTGCCAAAAAAGTATCCGGTCTTAAAAAGAATGAAAGTATCTTGGAAACTTCAAGTAAGAGCTTATCTCCGATATCATGTCCTAGAGTATCATTAATATGTTTAAATTGGTCCAAGTCAATAAAAATAAGTGCTGCTTTTTTGTCTGTACCCTGATAACTCTCTATCAACTTTTCAAATTTATCGTAAAAATAACGTCTATTGGGTAAGTTTGTCAATGGATCATGCAAGGAGAGATATTCCAACTCGTCTTTTGAACGAAATAATTGAGCTTCCCTATCATTTATTGTTTGAGACAAATCATTTACATTTGTAGATATTTTTTCTAATTCATCCCCTGTTTTTACTATTTTTGAGGGTGTATAATCATGCTTTTCAATTTTATGTATCTGCTTCATCAACTTTGTAAGCGGTTTGACTAATTGATACTTTAAAAGAACCCGTAATAATATTAAAACAAAAAATGTAACGATTATAATTAAAAGTAAAAAATTAAACCTGTTATCATTTAAAGTTTGATGCAATAACATTTTTTCAATTTTTGCACCGATATAAAATTTTCCGTTTTGTGCTTCAATGGAAACCATACTCCATATAAATTTCTCCTCTTGTACTACCCTAAAATCATCAAATAAATTTTTATCAAAAAGAGACTTTGCAAGGATCTCTTTATCGTTTTGCATATAAATATTGATAGGAAGATTAAGATCTCTTGATATATTTTGAAAATAGTTTTGATCAAGTGAATATGTCATCTCAATATGTGCTAAAACTTTTTTTGTAATAGGGTCAAAAATATTTTTGCAAGAGATGATTGAAAAAACTTTATCCTCGGCGATCTTATACAATATAGCAGTATTTTCTTTTGCCAATTCTTGATGATCTGTATGTTTTAATTGAAAATCAATAGGATATTTTGCATAAACACTCTGGTTTTCGGATTTTGAAAATAATATAGGTTGTCCATTGATATATGAGATAAAGTTTTGATAATAAACACCCTCTTTTTTTACCACATATCCTACTAAGTCTTCATTACCGTCATATAAAACTATTTGTGTATTGAGTGATAATTTTACTTTTTTTAAAAGCTCATTTAAGATATGTTTTTTCTCTTCATCTATTAATATTGCATTATAATTTACCTTATCTTGATAATTATTAATCAAATTTACAGATGCCAAAAAAATCTCATCATTTTCCACAAATGCCAAACTTTTGATAAGCTGTTTTTCTATCTCTTGAATATTGTATTTTAACCTTTTAAACACATAAGATAATCTCATCTTACTATTTTTAAGATTTTCATCTTTTAAAAAACTATCAAAATATATACCAAAAATAAATATACTGATAAAAATAATTCCAGATACAATAGCAGCTATTTTATATGATAAACTTAATCTTCTAAACATTAAAATATCGGCTTTATTTTTTGAACATTTTTTTGAGTTACGAGTTTTATAGGGATATAGAGGTGTTTGGGAACACTTTTCCCGTTTAGAATATCCAAAGCAATCTCTACAGCCTTATCTCCGCCAAGTGGAAATAAAACCGATGCACTTTGCTCTTGGGATATTATCGCATTTTTTGCTTCCGTGGTATAATCACACCCTACGGTCACAATATCTTTAGGGTCTTGAGCGTATCTTTTCATCACAGAACGTACACCGCTTAGCATACTATCGCTCTCTGAGAATATTGCATCGATGTGTATATTATTTTTCAAAAGCTTTTCCATCTCTATAATCGCATCTTTTCTCAGGTAATTTCCTGTTCTTTTTATTACATTAATATCTTTTGATTTTGCTATCTCATCCAAAAAACCTTTTGAACGCAACTGTGTCACATCTGCTTGTTGTATCCCCTCAAATAATAAAACAGTCCCTTTACCTTGAAGCTCTTTTGCAATATATTGTGCCCCTAATTTTCCTATTTTCAAATTATCGGAGTTTATAAATGTAGTATATTGCTCCCCTATTATCCCTCTATCAAGGATAATTACGGGTACTCCTGCGTTATAAGCTTTTGATATTACGGGGACAACGGTCTTTGCATCATTTGTCCCGACAATAAGAAGATCGACTTTTGCAATTATAAATTTTTCAATCTGCCGTATCAAAAGAGCTGTGCTCCCATTGGCATCCGAATAAACAAATTTCATATTATCGTGTTGTTTTATTGCATCTCTTACTTCAAAAACTTGTGCTTTTCTAAAATCATTTGCCATTGTATCTTGTGCAAAAGCAATTGTTTTGGACTCTAAAGTATCACTTAACAACATAGAACTAAAAAAAATCAAATATACAAAAACTCTCAAAAGTGATTTCATAAAAACTCCTTTTTATTGTTTTATAATTAAATTTGATATTATTATAACAGAATATAGGTCATATCTTAGTCATAAAATCATTAATAATAAAAAAATAATCTTTAAAAAAGTAACGATTCAATCTCACTCAAAACTTAAAACTATTTTTGTCCCTTGAGCCTCTTTAGTTTTTATATCAATCTTGATATCTAAAATATCACACAACTGCTTTACGATACTCATCCCGATTCCTAGCCCAGATTCGTTTTCTTTATAATAACGCTGAAATACTTTTTGCGTATCTTTAATCCCTATTCCCGTATCTTCTATGATAAGTTTTGATTTGTCGCTCTTGATATATACTTTTCCGTTTTTTTTATTGTATTTACAAGCATTGCTCAAAAGATTATCGATGATACGCTCTACGGCATTTTTATTGCTTTGGATAACAAAATGTTGCATATCTATCTCAAACTCTATTTTTGGATAGATTTTTTTTAAAAGCTCTATCTTTTCATCGACTATTTTTTCTAAAACAACATCTTCATCTTTGAATATTTGATTCGGCGTTATAAGCTCCAAGTTTTTATACAGTGAAGCTATAGTTTTTGCACTTAGTTCAATTCTACCGATCTCGTCAAAATCCCCGCGTCTTCTTAAGAGTTTTGAATTAAGCAAGATGGAGGTAGCAGGAGTGTTGAGATCGTGAATCAAGTCTTTTAAAAAATTTTCCAAAAGATAAAGTGCCTCTTTCATAGGTCTTAGGGCATATATGGTAAAACCAATTGATAGGATAAGTAAAAAAATAAACGTCACTATACTAAAATTAAAAATTTTTAATAAAAACGCTTGATACTCTTTTTGATATTTTTCTTTATCATAAATTACTTTTAAGAGATACGGGGTGGTAGAGGGGATCTTAAAATAAGCACATAGCCCCTCATTACAATGGTAGATTTTAAATATTTTTTTTTGTTTATCTTCCTCTACAATATCTAAAGAAAACTTATCCCCCTTAAAATCAAAAGTGTAATCTTTCATCTGATAAAGTATATTTTGCTCGATATCCTTTATCTTATCTTTATAATACATATAAAGAACAATACCGGAAAATAAAACAAGGGGAATTAAAAAAAGAAAAAGTGTTGTAAAAAAAGATTTTTTTTCATATTTTTTCAAGTTTGTATCCTATACCTTTGGTATTGGTTATGTTAAGCTCTAACATCTTTTTGAGTTTGCTTATCAAAACACGCAGTGCCGAGTCACTCGGCTTATTCATATAATCAAAAAGTGTCGATTTGCCCACGGTTATATCGATATTGCGTATAAGTTGTCCAAAGACCTCTTTTTCTACATTTCCCAAAGAGACCTCTTTATTATCCTTTAATACCCTATTTTCCAAAAGATCGAAAGTGATATTACCGTATTTGATAACGGGATTTCTCCTTTGCAACGTCGCTTTAATCCTTACTAACAACTCCTCAAGCTCAAAAGGTTTTTTTATATAGTCGTCGCAGCCGCAGTTAAACCCTTTGAGAGTCGATTTGATATCTATAAGTGCCGTTATAAAAAATGTAGGGGTATTGTCGTTTGCTTCACGTAAAAGTTTCAGCGTATCCATACCGTTTAATAAAGGGACATTTACATCAAAGAGATAAAGATCATATTTATTGTCATAGGTTGCATCCAAGACATCTTCTCCGTCGCCTACCAATGTCACGTCATAGTTTTCCTGTTCGAGGATTTGTATCATGGTTTGAGCTAATATCTCATCATCTTCCAAAAGCAGTATTTTTATTCTATTTGCCATATCTATCCACTTCTATTTACTGTTTAGGAAACTCTCGTCATACATTTTTAGAGGAACTTTTCTTTTGGCTTTTATAATAGCATCCGATTCTTGTTGTGCTTTTTGGTTTTTTGTGGCTAATTTTTTTTTCAACTGTTCAAGAAGTTCTTTTTTCTCATCGGAAGTTTTTGCATGATGCACTTTTTCCAACAGTTTATCCACATCATCTGTTTGGATATCGCCAAAAACACAAAGGGATAAAAAAGCCGTGAGTATAAATAGACGTAATATCATTTCTCCCCTGCCTTTTTTTCATTTTCTAAGATTTGAATTATATTTTTTATTTTATCAAGAGGGGAACTTTGAAAATTTTTGATATCACATCCATTTTTTTTGGCTAACCTATGTTGATGTTTGTATGAATTAAGTGCAGTATTGATATTTTGGGCAAATATTGTAGGGGAGCTATTCTCTATTAAAAAAAGTTGTGCTTTTGCCCCTACGGTATCTTTTGATATAAAATACCCCTCGTCAAATTCTTTTGAAATATACTTAGAAGCATACTTCATAATTTGAATATGTTTTGTACAAGAGTTATAGTTTTTCTCTTGTTTTATAGGGCTGTCTTGTCGAATATACTTTTGATTACATCCCGATAATATTATTATAGGTGTAATCATAAAAAATATTTTCAATACTATAGACATCTTTTTCCTTTTAAAATAACAAATTATGTAAGTTGCTATGATACGAAACAATTGATATAAATATTATTAAACAGGGTAATTTTTTAATTATTTTTACAAATAGCAACAAACTAACACATAACTTACGCTGCTGTTTTATAATTTCGCTACATCTAAATTAAAGGAGTATGTAAAATGAAAAAAATCATAGCAATATTAGCTATTGCAGGAGCGGCAAGTTTATTTGCGGCAGATATCAACAGTGTAGGTGCATTAGTTGAGAAAATCAACAATACAAAGAATGTAGAGGCAAAAGATAAACTTTTGGAAGATTTGAAAACTGAACTCAAAGAGATAAATCCAAAAGATTATCAAGAAGCAAGAGAACTTGTAAATAAAAAACTAAAAATATCCAACAAGTCGTAAAAAAAAATCCATCTAACCTAAAAAACATCCTTATTTCTCCTGTTTTATAAGGATGTTTTACCCCTACTTTCAATAATTATTATTTTATAAACCAACAAAACTATCCTCCAATATCTCTATTCTCTTACATAATAGTTTCAAACTAAGTTGAGCTTTTGTATAATAAAGAAAACAGTACAATAAGACATTAATTTAAAAAAGGCAGTACTATGAAAAAACTACTTTATATAACCGATCAAGGGGAATATGTCGATCACGGTTTTATTTTACCTTTGTTTGAGAAATATCTCAAAGAATACTTTTATATAGATATTGTCTATTTTACCGAGTATAAATCGGACTTTGAAAAAAAAGACGAGCATCGTTTTATTGTGCCAAGTAGATATAAAAAGATGCTCTTAAAAGAACTTAAAAGCAATGGTATAGACATCGATGGTTACTCTTTTGTAATAGTACGAAATGATATGGCTATCTTAAAACATATCTTACAAGAGCAAAAATATTACAATTATAAAACAGGATTTCGTCTCTCTTTTCCAAAAAGAAGAGCTAAACTCAAACTTGATATTGCCCATAAAAAGGCAACTTTTTTAGATAAACTTGCTGCTAACTTTAAAAATAGCAGTGAAGTGAATGTTATCAATCAATGTGACTTTTTTATCCCCACTTCACAAAGTATGCACGATGAGTTTTTTCCAGATGTTACTATCACTTCATTTAACTGCCCGGCAGGAATAGACCCTGAAAAACTCCATCCAAATATCCAACACGACGGGGAAGAGAAGCGGTTTTTTTATGCGGGAACTTTAGACAAACTTCGACAATTTGAAACCGTGTTGGAGGCTTTTTCAAAAGTAAACAGCGATAAGTGGTCACTTACTATCTCCACGCAAGATATAGAATATGAAAATGAGCTTTTAAATAAATACTCCAATCTCAAGGGAAAACTTTTTATCCACAATGCTACCGATAAAGACCAACTACTTGATTTTATTGCAGAAGCTGATGTTGGAATTGCCCTGCTTCCCGATCGTCCTGTTTTTAATACTTCGACTCCTGTGAAAACTTTGGATTATTATTCATCGGCAGTACCGTGTCTGATGACCAATTCTGCACATATAGACCAAGTCTTTGAAGATGAGAAAGAAGCTTGGTTTTGTAAGTTTACTATTAACGATATTGCAAAAAAAATAGAGTATATCATAGGGCTTACAAAAGAGCAAATGGCACAAGTGGGACAAAACGGTCAAAATAAGCTTTTAGAAATAAAAAACTATAAAACAATTGCTAAAAACTTGGCACAAGAACTTGAAACACTCTAAGGGGATAATAGATATGAAACACTATAATGTACTTATAATAGGTGGAGGAATCTCAGGAGCCGCCTTATTTTACGAACTTGCCAAATATACCGATGTAAAATCTATCGGTATGCTTGAAAAATATGAAGCACTCTCTACCCTTAACTCAAAAGGAACTTCAAACTCCCAGACAATCCATATAGGGGATATTGAGACAAACTACACTTTGGAAAAAGCCCGTATTACCAAACGAACTGCAAAAATGATTGAAAAGTTTTGTTTACAATATAACTTGCAAGATAAAATCATGTTCAAACACCAAAAAATGGCTTTGGGTGTAGGGAAAAAAGAGGTGGCGTTTATTACCCATAGATACCATGAGTTTAAAGAGCTTTTTCCTTATCTTGAACTTTGGGATGTGGAGAAGCTGAAAATTAAAGAACCAAAACTGGTATATGCAGATAAAGAACAAACGAAACTAAGAGATGAGCCGATTGTCGCAATGGGAACCGATACCCAATATACTACGGTTGATTTTGGAAAGATGTCCGAAGCTTTGATAGAAGAAGCACAAAAAGCAAACGGAGAGATCCTAACCGATGTATATTTTAATTCTCAAGTGGATACCATCGAGCAAAAAAAGAATAAGACATTTAAAGTTATTACTACAAACGGAGAGAAATATAGTGCCGATTTTGTCGTAGTAGATGCAGGTGCCCATTCATTATTTTTAGCCCATAAGATGGGATACGGTACCCACATGGGATGTTTACCCGTTGCGGGAAGTTTTTATATTACCAATAATGAATTTCTCAACGGTAAAGTGTATATGGTACAAAATAATAAACTTCCGTTTGCAGCTCTTCACGGCGATCCCGATATCTTGATGGACGGTAAAACAAGATTTGGTCCAACAGCGTTGGTACTGCCGAAACTTGAACGTTATAAATCGGGAACTTACCTTGATTTTTTCAAAACACTAAACTTTGATTTTCATATAGTAAAAATCTTTTGGGATCTTCTAAAAGACAGTGATATTAGAAATTATCTACTCAAAAACTTTATGTATGAAGTTCCTTACCTTAATAAAAAACTTTTTGTAAAAGCAGCAAGAAAAATCGTACCATCACTAAGTGAGGATGAAATCGAATATGCTCCTGGATTTGGTGGAGTTAGACCACAAGTACTGGATAAAGAAAAAGAGAAACTAATGCTTGGAGAAGCTTCAATAAATCCCGGCAACGGAATAATATTTAATATGACTCCAAGCCCCGGAGCAACTTCTTGTCTTGGAAATGCCGAACGTGATGCAAGGGTTATTTGTGAATATCTTGGGTTGAAGTTTGACGAAGAAAGCTTTTTAAAAGAGCTTACCGAATAATACAATGTAGCCTACCCCATCGGGTACATTATCTCACTTTGTATATCTTTAATTTTTCCCATTATTTCATCATCTAGTTTTAAATCAAATGCAGCAAATGATTCATCCAATTGTTCGCTTGTCCTAGCACCGATTATTGTGGAAGCTACAAAGTCAAAATGTTTGGAATATGCAACGGCTAACGTTACAGGAGAGATTCCAAGGTCATTTGCCAGTTCCATATATTTTGCAGTGGTTTGAAGTGATTTTTCATTGACAAATCTATTTCCCATAGCTTTTATTCTACTGTTTGTACTTTGTAAATAATCACTAAACCTTGCATTTTTAGGATAAAACTTACCATTGTATTTACCGCTTAAAACTCCCCCTGCAATAGGAGAATAAGGGAGTAAAGAGATTTCCTCCTCTTTACATACATTTGCAAGTTCATCCAAAAATCTTGGATTATTAAGTGAAAAGTTATTTTGGATAGATTCAAATCTAGCGATGCCTAGTCTTTTTGATGTTTCATTTGCTTTTACAAGACCGTATGCACTATCATTTGAAGTCCCTATATAACGCACTTTTCCCTCACTAACCAGTTCATCAAAAGCTTTTAAAGACTCTTCAATAGGTACAACGGTATCCGGCCAGTGCATTTGGTATAGATCGATATAATCTGTTCCAAGCCTTTTTAAACTCCCCTCAATTGCAGTTTTTATATGAAATTTATCGATTGCAGTCATCCCGTTTCTAATCGGTGGGACAAACCATCCACTTGCAGCTCCTGCTACTTTTGAAGCGATTATTAGGTTTTCTCTTTTTTTCCCTTTAAGCCAACGACCTATTATCTCTTCTGTGATCCCTGCATCTTTTGCGTTTGGGGGAACGGGATACAGCTCTGCGGTGTCAAAGAAATTTATCCCTCTATCAACACTTTTATCCATAATTTTAAAAGACTCTTTTTCATCACTCCAACTTCCAAAACTCATTGTCCCTAGACAAATAGGTGTTACTCTAAGCCCCGTACGACCAATATATCTGTATTCCATAGTTTTTCCTAAAAATTTTATTTATAATTTTATTTTATCAAATTAGCCTTTATGCGCTATATGAAATTCTATGTAAAATTTATCAAATCACAATAATTTGAAAAATTTATATCAATTTATCCTAAATAATAAAAGTTTATAAACTTTTATTGTGGTATAATTATTTAACAAGAACTAATTATAACAAAACAGGATATTTACATGAATGAAGCATTATCTAAAAAAATAGACTCTTTACCACCGTTGCCAAAGACTATTATTGACCTTGAGGAGTTTAAAAGATCTCCACATAAAGATTTAGAAGTGTTAGAAAAAATTATTTCACAAGATCCGTTGATTGTAGCAACACTGCTTAAAGTATCAAATTCAGCAATGTTCGGGTTTAGCAATAAAGTAGAAAGTGCAAGTAGAGCGATACATCTTTTAGGTGTAAACTTTACGCTCTCAATTGCTTTTGGTAGTGCTATTAAAAATGCCCTTGATACGGATCTTGGAGCGTATGGAATCAATGCCGATAGATTTATGGCATTAGCAAATACTGCATCTAACCTTTTAAAAGAGTGGTTAAAAAGAATCGACGGAGAACTTAAAGAGGAACTTTTATTGCCTGTATTTTTACTTGAAACCGGACGGTTTGTACTTTCAGGAATTGCTATTGAAGAAAAATTCAAAGATGAATTTTTGGCAAAAGTAAGAAAAGAGCCTTTAAATATTTCTGATATAGAAAGAGAATATTTTCATGTAACTTCTACACAAGTTACCTCATCTATTTTTGAACACTGGAATTTAAGTGACTCTTTAGTTGGAATTATTAGATATGCCGATGATGTTGAAAACTGCCCTGAAAAATATAAAAAAGAGGCACAAATCCTTGATGTTGTAAGAACAATTTGTAATGTTACAGACCCTGTTTCAGATCAATTTGCCGAAGCAGGTATTGCAAAAGCAAAAGCTTATGGACTAGATACAAAGTTCTTAGGAAAGGCAATCGAAACTATGCAGGATAGATTATTAGAAGAGTAAGATACTCTTCTGTAATTTTATCTATCTATCTCTTTTATTAAATCTACAACTTCTATCAAACTTTTTTGAATATCTTCTTTAGAAAATTTACCCTCTGTTATTCCCAATTTCACTTTTCCATTATATATTTTTTCAATAATACCGTTTTCACCCACTTTATATACAAAATAGTCTAAAGGTGCCGATGAAGAAATTTGCAAAAAATTTCGTATATTTCCATCTCTGTCATATATCCAAGGAAGATGCTTTTCCCCTTTTAATTTTGTATTTTTTGTATGTGCCTGCCATTTTTTGACAAACCAAGGAGCATCTGAGACATTGGAGACTATAATAAACTTTCCAATAGGAAGCTGCAACATCTCATGCAAATCATTTGCAATCATAATAGACTCGGAATTTCCTACAAAAATGATCGTATCTTTTTTTATAATACTATCGGTATGAAACTGCCGGTCTTCAAAACCGATCAATTCGACGCTAATAGGAAGTTCTTTTATGGTAATGGTTTTATTTTGTATTTTTTTTGGAGGTTCTACCGTTAAAAATGTAATTGCAACCAATACAAAAATACTTATAAAAACTATTTTCAGTGTTTGCCAAATATTCACGATTTATCATTACCCTTTCATTTGCTTAAATTCAACAATCAATTCATTTCTTCTCATAGAAACATAATTATCTAAAATCTTTCGCTCTCGTCTTTCCATCTCTAAAAGAAGCATTATTTTTGTCTCTTCATCGGAAACTTTCTCCATAATATACAATTCACCTTTTAAATTAAAAATCAAATTTTTCTCCGATGTTCTTCCATCTTCCAATTCACCTATTATCACTTGTAGATTCAATGTGTTACCCTCAACAAGCTCTATATCTTCTTCTAGTTCTATATATAAAGTAACAAATTCTGTAGAGAATAGATCAATTCTTGCATTTATCGGTATATATTGATAAGAAAGAAAACAAGAAAAATTTGTACTATCAGGTTCAACACAGACAACTTTTCTTTTTTTTGATTTATCCTGTAAATATTGTATATTGTCCATCTCTATGGTGTTGTTAAAACCGTTAATTTTTCTTATAGTTGCCTCTATCTCACGATCAAATAGTTCAGAGATCAAAACAGAACAAGCTTCATATTGTATCGCTTTCATTTGTAGAAAAGGTACTTCTACGGTAATCGAATCAAAGCCTATTATATTAATCGTCCCTTTATCGTAAATAGGCACGCCTCTATAGTGATTTACAAACTCTATGGGTTGATGACTTTTTTTAATGATTTCTAGTTGTTTAAATATTTCATCTTTATCTGTTGCATTAGTTGCCTCTTGTTGTTTATTATTTTGTGTCGTATTATTAGATGTTTCAACAGTGGTTCTTTTTTGTTCTAAACCTGATTTAGCAATAACCTTTGTCAATACCTTTTCAAAAAGTTCAATATCCACCGGCTTAGGAATAAAATCAACAACTCCATTGTGAATAGACTCTAAAAGATTTTCACTATCCGCATATGCAGAATATATAATAATATTGGCATTTTCATCTATATCTTTAATTTTTTTGATCATCTCATGACCGTTCATCTCCGGCATATCAAGATCGGTAATAATAATATCCGGTTTGTCATGCTGAAAAGACTGTAAACCTTCTACACCGTTATTAGCTTGGTACACTATTTTAAAAAGCTTCCCCAAAAAAATCGTCATTTTCTTTTGTAAAATTGGACTATCTTCCACATACAAAACTGATAAATTTTTCGTTTTCTCTTTTAAACTTAGTAAATCTGCCATATTTTCTCTCTTTTATTATCTTTATCGTTATATTATACTAAAAAAAGTTTATTCAACCATATCTCTTTTTACATCTCTTTTAAAAAGTCTATCAACTAAAACTTTTTCATCAATATTTTCCCCATCTTTTAAATAAGAAATTAATTCTTTTGCTAAAAACGGAGCAAGAACAAAACCTCTCCCTCCAACTCCATTTATTATAGACAAATTTTTGTATCTTGTAAACCTTTGGGGATTTACATGAGTACCATGCTTTAGATAAGGAAATTCATGTAATGTTGCTACACTATCAATCAAAGGACCCAGCATAGGAAAATAATCCACACTACTTGCTCTGGCACCTACATAATCTTTGATAATATTTACATCTTTTAATTTTATGATATCATTGGCTTTTTTTAGAAGCTCCTCATGATTTGCCTCCATATTCTCTACACCTTGTTTATCTCTATGATGCGTTGCGCCTATCGATAAAATATTTTGCCCCTGTTTTACAATGGATTTTGAGAGAGAACAGGCTTTATGGTAATTTGTATCGACTTGTGTAGTAGTGGTAATATTAATTCTTCTTCCCCATACTGCTCTTATTTTTATATAAGACTCATTCAATAAAGAGGTCTCATATCCGGTAGCAACAATCACATTTTCAGTTTTGATTTTACTATTGATAATCCAATTTTTCCCGTCATATTGTAAGGATGTTACTTCATAATCAAATTTTGATTCTATGTTTTTAATCATCTCTTTGCATATTTGATAACTATTTACAACCGAGCCTACAGCAAAATAGTATCCATCATCTTTTTTTGAATATTCAAAATCCATATAAGGTATATAACTTTCAAATTTTTTCCGATCTATCTCATCTTTTGGAATTCTAACAGTACCGCAATTATCGATAAACTCTGGAAAGTTTTTTTTATAAAGTTGGGTAGAATAGAGTAAAGCTTGGGTAACAAGATCTTTAAATGGATTTGGTTTTCCAAGTAATGGAGAGAGAAATGCACCCGCAGCCCCGGAAGCACCCATCGCAACATCTTTATTTTTTTCTATTAATAAAATATTTTTTGAAAATTTAGAGAGTTCATAAGCGGCACTACAGCCACAAATACCACCACCTATAATTACATATTCGTATTTTTTCAAAATATTAATTTTTTGTTACTTACTATAATTTTGTGCAATAGTTTTCAAAACTTCTACAAGATCTTCATAAGATAACGGCTTTTTGATATCCACATCGGCTAAATTTGGATCATCATCCAACGTGTCCCTATATGCAGTAACAAACACAACAAATACATTTGGATTAATATTTTTAATCTCTTTGACCATTGTTGTTCCATTCATTCTAGGCATCATTACATCGGTAATAACAATATCTACAGGAGTTTTTTTATACTGTTCCAGCCCTGCCGCACCATCTTCACATATTGTCACATCGGTAAAAAATTTTTTTAAAAATGTTCCCGTTCCTTGCCGTATCTCCTCTTCATCATCGACAAACAATACCTTTAAGTCTTTAATTTTTTCTTTTAATTCTCTTATATCCATCTTTTTACTTATGCCTCTTTTTTCTCATTAGGTAAAATAAAAGGCAGCTTCATTTTAAAACAAGCCCCACCATTTTCATTGACCACTTCCAACATACCGCCCAAATGTTTTTCCACAATAGTCTTACTCATATACAATCCTAATCCCGTACCGTTTAATTCTTTTTTTGTGGTAAAATAAGGATTAAAAATTTTATCGATAATATCTTCGGGAACTCCTCCTGCATTATCGGCAATTGAAATCAAAACATGATCCTCTTGTTCATCCATTGTAACAGTTATTTGTTTGTTTGGTACATTTTTTTCGATTAAAATCTCTTTTGCATTATTGATTATATTTAAAAACACCTGCATCAACTCTCTACTGTAAGTTTGTATCTCTTTTGCCGTATTAATATTTTTTACCATTTTAACATTATTATTTTCTAAAGATTTTCCTACAACTTTAAGTGCACTTGAAAAAACCTTGTTAGGAGTTATAAGTTCTGATTTTTTTACAGGTTTAAAGAACTCTTTAAAATCATCGATTGTTTTAGAAAGCTCTGTTGTTTGGTAAATAATCTCTTTAGAACTCTCTTTTAAACTTTCATTATCAACCATATCAAGCTCAATATCCGCCAGTACATTGTTTGCACTCATCGATATAACTGCCAACGGCTGTCTCCATTGATGTGCTATCATACTTATCATCTCACCCATTTGAGCCATTTTAGACTGTTGAAACATCAAAGTGTCTCTTTGCTTAGACTTAAGTTCTGCTTCTCTAAGCGCAGAGATGTCTATAAAAATATAAACCTGTTTTAATGTGTTTTCTATATGTGACTGATAGCTTTGAACAATAAGGGAAATGTTTTTATTTTTATAATGAACCACAAGTTCAAACTTATCAGACTTCTTGTT
>JBNKLC010000043.1:0-65490 GCA_050292155.1 Arcobacteraceae bacterium | reverse complement strand
TTTGTATTGTATTATACAGATCAAGGAACATTATCTACTCTAACTAATCCATTAACCAATACAAATCAAGCTACTTCTTCTCCATCTGTGTTTAATAGTTCTACGGAGAATAATAATATTGAGTTTGGTGGATTGGATAAGGAGTTAGGGGATAACAGAGCTTTAGCACCAGAAGAAATAGCTTTAAATTATACAAAAAATGCTTTAGAATTAAAAGAAGTATTAGCTGAAATTAGTCCTAATCTTTCACAAGAAAATGTAAATTATCTATATGAACAAACACAAAAAGCAATGGTTGATGAAAATGGACAAAAGATACTTAATAAAATTATAAAAAAAGCAAAATTACAAGGTATAGAAGATGAAGTATTAACCGTGATAAATGAAGCACAACAACAAATACTAGAAGATGCACGAGGTAATGTTTATGTGGATTTACAAGGAAATCCTACTTTAGTGCCAATGATGGATACAAATAATTATTATGACCCAAGATATTATCCATCAAGTACAGTAGGGCAAAATCTAAATATCTTTACATCTGCTGCTTTAACTACAACAGGGTTAGTACCTAATCCTGTTGTATCAGGTACAGCTTGGGGTGTTGATACTGTACGAAATATTTATAATGATGATTTTAGTGATTCATATAAAAGTTTTCAAAATACTATTGTTCCTGCAGGATTAGGTTTTCCAGGAAATAAAGCATATATACAAAAAGCAGGGGCAGGATTAAGCTATTATAACTTAGTAGAAAGTATTAATGATTATAATAATCAAAGAAAAGTCTTAGAGTGGCAACAAAATCAAACAAATAATCAAGAGCTAGTTAATATATATTCTAATCCATCACAATTTACGGAAAATATAGATAAAAATATTTATAATAAAGCTAATACAGTTTCTATCAAGCCAACTTGGTTAGAGGATACTCAAGATGCTAACTAAATTGTGGATTAGATATGAAAATTATATTTTAGAGTATTCTAATAATCAATTAAAATCATGGTATGCTTTATTTGTATGCATAATGCCTTTTTTAGTTTGCAATATTATTATAGGCTATTTTATTTGGGATACTAATATAGTTTTTAGTTATTTTATATTATTGTTTTTGTCTGTACCTTTAGGAAGATTATTATATGTATATATTATATATAAAAATAATCTTTATTTTGGAGATGGATATAATTGGTATACCTTGATACTATTTATTTTTGGAATGTTTGTAGCTATAGTGGGGGGTGTATATTTAATCATCAAAGATATAAACGAAGGATTTGAAAAACAACAGAATATAAAAGTTTATAAACAATCCGACATAAATACAAATGTATCAAATAATCCTAATAAATATGATTATTTGATACAAGGTAGCAAAAGTAATGGTAGATGAAAAAACACAAAACAATATGTCAAACGAACTGTAAAATTAGTCAGTGTATAAAATTGAAAATACCTATACTACAGGGCTTAAGTAACTTTAATCACTAAAAATTTACAGATTTTAGCTCTTCGTTTGACACTTATGAGTTGAATGTAGGTTGTATGTAAGAATAAAAGGTGTAGTGCCAGGGGAATGGCTAGTTCCCCCTTTTATTAATAGAGATTTGGTGCGAACACCAAATATATTAAAAGTAACACTACAACTTTGGAAATCATAAATACTCCTTTTATGACACTCCCGCCCAACACTACCCACAAATAAAAAAAGGGAAAGGTAAAGACCTCTCCCTTTTTCAGTGTCATTCTAAAAAGTAGCCAACTTCTTAGAAAAGTATTTTGATTTCCAAATTGAAGCAATTATACAAAAATATAATTCAAAAGTCAATAGTCGTGATAGCATCTTCAAACAAACAGGAAGAAGATTTTTAGACAGCGATATAGTAAATGACAATATCTAATACAAAGGCTTGAGAGATATGGCACTTAACATATATTTACAAAATATCTGTTACTATTGCGTATGCGAATTTTATTATTACTATCAATTTTTCTTTTTTCTCTATCTCTTTATGGAAATAGCTTTTTAAAACAAGCGACTATAGAACCACAACTAATACAAAAATCGGCAAAACACTGGTGCCCTGTTTGTGGATTAAGTATCAAAGATAATTACAAAACTTCATATACAGCAAACCTAAAAGTAAACGGTACTCTAAGGCAATACTGCTCAATCCATTGTATGGTGCAAGATATGATGGAATATGGACTGGAAACAAAAAGTATACAAGTTTTAGATATTACAACTGAGAAGTATATAGATGTACAAAAAGCTTTTTATGTGGTTGGCAGTGATATTTATGGAACAAATTCCAAGATAAGTAAACTGGCTTTTAAGGATAAAATCGAGGCTCAAAACTTTGTCAATAAGTACGGCGGTAAAGTTGTAAGTTATGAAACTGCATTGGCAAGTGCAAAAGAGAGTTTTGAAGCCGATAAAAAGTTTTTTAAAAAAATCAAGATGAAAAAAAATTATCTGCGAGGGAAAAATATAGCTCAAAAAGTGTGTAAGTTAGAGAGTCTTGATATGGAAGATTTTTTAGAAATCGGGGAGCTTAAAAGTGAGATAGTTACCCAAAAATTGTGTAACGGTTTACAAGAGGATGAACTGCACGATTTGGCACTTTATCTTTGGGAGATAAAGCGGTTTGGTACGCTAGAACAGGCAAGTTCAAAAATAGAGGTGCGTGAGGATGAGAAGTGTCCTGTGTGCGGGATGTTTACTTACAAATACCCAAGATGGGCGGCACAGATTTTTTATGAAAAAGATGGGAAAAAAGTGCATTATTCTTTTGATGGGGTTAAAGATATGATGAAGTTTTATTTTGACTCGGCGAAGTGGGGGAATTACCCACTGGCAATTAACGAAAATATTAAAAAGATACTTGTAACCGATTATTATACAAGCAAAGGGATAGAGGGGAGAGAAGCTTTTTATGTGATACGAAGCGATATTTACGGTCCTATGGGGCATGAGTTTATCCCTTTTGAAAATAAAGAGGATGCAGATACTTTTTTAAAAGAGCATATGGGGAAAAAGATATTGAGTTTTAAGCAAATTACCGAAGAGCAAACCTATGCACTGGATCATAGTGAATAATTAACATCTAATTAACAAAGGTATTGTAGAATTTACAAATTTTACACAAAAGGAAAAAAATGAAGAAATTAATTAGTCGTTTATTTATTGTGAGTTTATTTTCACTCTCGTTAGCTACCGTTGCACAAGCAGAAATGAAATGTGGTGCATCAAAGGGTATGGATAAAGCAAAAGGAAACTTTAGAGCTGTCGCAAAAGATAAAGTGGAGATATTGCAAGAGGGTAAAAATAAGATGTATTGTTCTATTTGCGGTATGACGTTACCGATGTTTTATAAAACAAATCATGCGGCGACGGATGAGCATGGACACACGCACCAATATTGCTCAATCGTATGTGAAGTGGAAGATGCAGTAAAAAATGGTACAAAACTTCATGATCATAAAGTTGTAGATAATACTACCTTAAAATTTATCGATGCAAATAAAGCATTTTTTGTAGTGGGAAGTAAAAAACCCGGAACCATGAGTGCTGTAAGTAAATACGCTTTTGGTACAAAAGAGGCAGCCGGGAAGTTTGCTAAAATGAACGGTGGAAAAGTGATGAACTTTGACGAGCTTTATAAAATGGTAGAACAAAATCTTGCAAAAGATATGGCTGCTACGAAAAAAAGACAAGCAAAAGCAGCGGCTAAAGGGAAAATGATTTATACAAAAATGTGTAAACAAACAGATAAAAGATTTACAAATGTTGCAGATGCAAAATCATTTTTAACTAGTAGTGGGATTTGCGGTAAAATTAAAGGGAAAAAACATCAACAAGTTGCACTTTACTTAAGCGGTAGAGGAAACTAAAAAAGCAAGGTATCCCTTGCTTTTACTATTATCTACACTTTATTTTTTTCAAAAAGCTTCCTTCAACCGATTCAGTAATCACTAACTCAAAATTTGCTATATTCACGGATTGATATAAAATATAGGAAAATTTATTTTAATGGATTTAAAACAAGAGATTAAAAGACTCAAAAAAGAACTTGATGTCACGATAGTAGCACACTTCTATCAAAAAGACGAAGTATTTGAGATGGCGGATATCACAGGGGATAGTCTTGAATTGGCAAAAAAATCGGTAGCGGCACCTACGGGTAATATTATCTTTTGCGGTGTAGGATTTATGGGGCAGAGCGTAAAGGTATTGGCACCTGAGAAAAGGGTAATGATGCCTAAAGTTGCCTGTTGTGCCATGGCGAAGATGATTGATGTTGAATACTATAATATGAATCTAAAGATATTAAATGAAGCAGGAATATCAAATGAAGATATTTTGCCGATCACTTACATCAACTCATCTGCAGAGGTAAAAGCAGAAGTTGGAAAAATGGGCGGCTATGTTTGTACCAGTTCAAATGCATATAAGATTATAAGCAAAGGTCTTGAAAGCGGTAAAAAGATTTTCTTTGTACCTGATCGTTGTTTGGGGCAAAACTTTGCAAAAAAAATTGGGCTAAAATCAGCCGTTGTAGGGATAGATGATATTGAAGATGTAAAAAAAGCGGATATTATCTGTTTTAACGGATTTTGTTCGGTTCATCAGTTATTTACCCCTGAAGATGTAGACTTTTATAAAGAGAAATATCCTGATATCTTGGTAGCGGTGCATCCCGAATGTGATCCGGCAGTTTGCGATAAGGCTGATTTTGTAGGAAGTACTTCACAGCTTATTCATTATATTACGACGGAGATTGATGAAGATCAAAAAGTAGTTGTAGGGACAGAGTTTAATATGGTAAACAGACTTAGAGAGAAAAATACTTATATATTAAGCTCCACAAAACCTGAGTGTCCGACTATGAATGAAACAACACTGGAAGAACTTTATAATGCGTTGAAATCTATTGAGGATGGAACTTATATCAATGAGATAACAGTAGATGAAGAGACAAGAAAATATGCAAAAATTGCTTTAGAGAGGATGTTTGAAATATAATGGCTATCAATATTAGAAAATTTGTAAAAAATGCAATCGTAGAAGATAACGGTAGAGGTGACCTTTTCTTTGATATTGCTCCAAAAGGAAGATTTACCGCTAGGGTTATCGCAAAAGACGACGGTATCATTGCAGGAGTAAAATATGCCAAGGTGTTGGCAAGGTCTGAGAAGTTTGATTGTAAATTTATACTTAAAGATGGTTGTGAAGTAAAAAGAGGGGATGTAATCGCCGAGCTTGAGGGGAAAGCTTCTGTGCTTCTAAGCTCGGAGAGAACTTTTTTAAATCTTTTACAACACGCTTCTGGGATCGCAACCAATGCAAACAGATATGCAAAACTTCTTGAGGGAAGTGATGTTGTTTTACTTGATACAAGAAAAACACGACCGGGACTTAGGGACTTTGAAAAATATGCAAGTAGGATAGGTGGTGCTATTAACCATAGACTTGGACTTGATGATTGCTTGATGTTAAAAGATACACATCTTAAAACAATTCAAAATCTGAAAGAGTTTGTAAAAACGGCTAGAAAAAGGATCTCATGGGTTACCAAAATAGAGATTGAGTGTGAAACGTTTGAACAAGTAAAAGAAGCGATGGATGCAGGGGCGGACATCATCATGTGTGATAATATGACACCTGAACAGATAAGAGAAGTTGCAGATTTTAGGGATGAGCAGTATCCACATATCTTACTTGAAGCAAGTGGAAATGTTACGATAGAGAATATTAAGACATATATTGGAACAGGAATTGATGCGATTAGCAGCGGGGCAATTATCCATCAGGCTACGTGGTTGGATTTCTCCATGAAATTCGATTAAAACTAGCGATGAGCGGTTTTGCGTAGCTCAGCAAAAAGTCTCCTGAAAAAAAGGTTTTATTTGCAAAACTTTTGTGTAGTTTGTCACTCAGTTAAAGTTGATACAAAAACAGCAAAAATCAATATACAAGAACTTAAAGTATTTAGTGCTATGGATCAAACTAAAGGAGCAAAAGAGTTTCCAGTTGATGAGGTTAATATTACTAATAAAACAAAAAAATTACTAAACCAAAATTTGATATGTTAAAGCGGTAGAAATCCCTGCAAAAACACCTGCTAAGATATCATCTCCCATAACACCCCAGCCACCTTTTACATCTCTATCGATTTTACCGATAATTGAGGGTTTATATATATCAAAAAGTCTAAAATAGATAAATCCAAAAAAAGCCATAAAAAGCATATTCTCACTTGTAGTTCCCGCCACACATAAAGTGATCCACATACCGCTAAGTTCATCTATTACAATCTCTTTTGAGTCATGTTCTCCAACTGCTATTTCATATTTATCGATAGCTTTTACGGCAATAACGGAGATAAGAATTGCAAGTAAAAAAAGTGTTGTGATGGTTATGTATTGTAAAAGAAAAAGTGCTAAAAGTAAAGAGACAAAACTTCCTACGGTTCCAGGAGCCTTTGGACTAAGACCGCTGAAACCGACGGTTAGAAAAAATTTATTCATCTTTATTCCCTTTATTTTTTTCCAGTCCAAACTTTTTCCTTTTTTCCCAAAGTGATTTTCGGCTGATTCCAAGTCTTTTACTCAGTTCGGTATCGGGATATTTATCTTGAAAACTTGTTACCATCAGTTTTACATAATCATTAATTGTAAGGATAGAATCAACGGTTGAAATTTTATTTGCACTTTTGATTGAAAGTTTCTCATAAGGGATATTCCCAAGATCTTCAAGAGAACAGATAATAACATCAAAATCTTCTATGGTACCCAGTATCATTTCACGTGAACTTTTTTTTGCATATTGAAAATCATGAATGTATAAAAGCTGGTCTTTAAAATTTTCCGGTTCTACTTTTGTGTGGTGTTCCAGTGAAATAAACTTAATAGTTTTACCAAGTCTTTTTGCAACGTCAAGGACGATTTTATCCGCTATTTTTTGATCGTTTGTTTCTATTATAAAAGGGAGTCGAGAAGGGATGCTTTCCTCATGTTCTACATTATTAAAAGCAAACTCGATATAGTTTGCCAGATTGTCGTTTTCACTTCTTAGTTTTTTAAATTCATCATAATGGTAAATTTTTCTAACAAGTTCATCCATAATAAAAGGTTTCACAATATAATCTATTGCTCCGTCTTTTAAAGGTTTTGTTACAGTAGTATCATTGACGTATGAAACAAGTAAAATAATTATACTTTCTTGAAAATGGGAAATAATTTTATGTACATCACTTGTACTTATGTTTGTCGATAATAAAATTACATCATAAGGCTCATCAAATTTTATCTCTTTAATGTTTGAAATATGAGTACAATAATTTCCCTCTTCTTGAAGCCTTATTGCTACTTTTTGTGCCAAATATATCTCTTCGTCTAAAATTAAAATATTCATTTTACTACTCCGTTAATAAATAATTTTTCCAATCATAGTATTTTAAAGTTGCTACGCTGTATACGGTAACACCCTCACCTCTACCTACAAATCCCATTTTTTCAGATGTTGTTGCTTTGATATTGATTTTGTATTTCGGTAAATTTATAAGGGCAGATAAAGAGTTTTTTATCTGTGTTTTATAAGGATTGATTTTTGGAACTTCTGCCAATATCGTAAGGTCGATATTGTTTATCTCATACCCGACATTATTTACAAAAGCTACAATCTTTTTTAAAAGCTCTTTTGAATCTGCATTTTTATATTGAGGGTCGTTATCAGGGAAAAACTCCCCGATATCTCCTGCACCTACCGCTCCTAAAAGTGCATCTATCACACTGTGAATAAGAACATCTCCGTCACTATGGGCTTTGAATCCAATAGGCGAATCGATATAAACCCCTCCCAAAAACATCTGTTTATTTTCTTCAAATTGATGAATATCTATCCCAAATCCGGTAAAAAAATCTTTTGATGGACTATCTAAACATACCACATCATCAATTTCGTCTCCAAAAGTAAGCTTTTTTGACTTTGTAGAGCCTTGAATATAATAAACAGATTCTCCACAAGCTTTTATTGCGCTACTCTCATCGGTAAATTCTTTTGTGTCTTTTATAGCATCTTGTAAAGTTTTTGTAAGGGAGAGTTGAGGTGTTTGGATAAGCTTTACATCATCTCTGTTTATCGTTTCGTTATGATAAATAACCGTATCTGCAACTTTTAGTACAGGAACTATACATGAGGCTTTTTCTTTGTTTTGTAGAAGATCATCAATAATTATTTTTGGTACACAACATCTTGCAACATCGGTTATCATTACATACTTAGATGTTACTTTTTGCAAAGCATTTTGAATTGATTGTTGTCTGGTGCTACCACCTGCAACATACTCAAAATCATTAGAATAATTTTTCATATATTCTAATTCATTTTTATGTCCTACTACAATGGTTTTTTCAAAATTACTATATGAGGAAATCCGATTTGTAACATTTAGCCATAAAGGTTCATCGTTTATTCTTAGCCATTGTTTCTTAGGTTTCAAGGTAAACCTAGAGGATTCTCCAGCGCATAGTATTACTAAAATAGTATCATTCAAGTCTCAAAATCTCCCAAAATGTGTAAAAAGGTTACGGATTGTACCATTTTGGCACTTAATTTGTAATTATCAACACTTAAGATACAATTGCTTATGCCGTTTATATTAAAAAAATTTCCTGCTATTCAGGGAAAAAAGATACAACAATTTTTAATTGATGATGCTGGGCTTTCTATCTCTCAAGCACAAAAGATGATAGCAAAGTACAGAGTGTTTGATGCCGATGATAAAATATTGAAAAATGGGGAAAAACTACACACTGAATATGTCCAAGTTGCATTATTTGAGGGAATTACAAAGGGATTAAAACCTCTTTTTCAAACAAAAGATTTTGCCCTCTTTGATAAACCAAGCGGAGTGATGGTACATCCTACATCAAGAACGACAGAATATACTTTGCTTGATGAGATACGTTACCATTTTGGAGATCAAGCAAATTTGGCACATAGGATAGATCAAGAGACATCCGGGTTGGTACTTGTGACCAAACACAAACTTAGTGATATTATTTTAAAAGAAAAATTTGAAAATAAAGAATATAAAAAAAGCTATCTTGCCATCGTAAAAGGGCATTTGCAAGAAAATCAAAATATAGATATCGGAATAAAAAAAGATATTAACAGCTCTATCGGTGTAAAAATGTGTACGGCAAGTGACGGGAAAGAATCTTATACTGAAATAAAAGCGATAAAATACGATTCTGTTAAAAATCAAACTTTAGTCGAAGCGATACCCTTTACCGGGAGACAACATCAAATCAGGGTACATCTGCATCATATAGGACATCCAATCATAGGCGATCCCATATACGGTGTTGATGAATTTATAACAGATCAATTTCTTTTAAAAAAATTATCACATGAACAGAGATTAAAATATATAGGTTATAAAAGATTATTGCTTCATGCAAACTATTTAGAATTCTCGTATGAAAAGCAGTTGTATAAAATTTACTCAAAACTAAGATTAAAGTAGTAAAATAGATAGTATGAAACAAGAGATGATTAACCTTGTCAATCAAGTTGTACAAGATAATTCAAAACTGGACTCGTTGGAAAAGATATATGAGCTGTACGATCAGTTACAGTACAGTGAAAATATTTCTGAGATGGCGGAGAGTTTGTGCCAATGGTTAAAAGAAAAGTACAAGGTTGATAATGTTCAGTTTTCTCTTTTTGATTTGGATACGGAGCAATCTACAACGTTATTGCAAAACGGTAAAGAGTTTTATTTAGATGATGAGTTTGCTTTTTATTTTATAATCAATACCCATACGCAGCACAATGCTATAGTTTCTTTTTGCGCAAACGATAAAGAGCATTTTGATTTGATAAATAAAGATCGGGATTATATTGAAACGGCTTTTTTTCAGATTGGTCCGATTTTACAAAACGGTGTTATTAGAAAACACCGTATAGAGGCATCGTCAGTTGATAGTGTTACAAATGTTTGCAGCAGAAAACATCTTTTAAATCATCTTGAAAAGACAATGGCTCTCTCAAATAAACAGGGCAACAGAGTTGCTTTTTTGATGATTGGAGTAGACCGTTTTAAAGCAGTTATTGAAGAATTTGATTATGATATCGGCGACCAGGTTTTAGTTGAACTTGCAAAAGTAATCCATGGTCAAATAAAAGATTTTGATATGGTAGCAAGATTAACCGGTGATGAATTTTTAGTTGCACTTATAAATAATCCCGATACCCAAAGAGCTGTTGAAGTAGCCCAAAAAATAATCGATAAGTTTGCCGATGTGGAGATTGTAGTTAATAAGCAGACGGGTCAAACTTTGAAAAAAACTATTTGTGTCGGGATATCTTTGTATCCTGATGATTCCAAAAATATTAATCAGGTGTTGAAAAATGCCGATTATTTCTTATCTGAAGCAAAAAACAAAGGGCGTTCGAAATATGCCGTCTATACAAAAGAGGAAGAGAGCAGTATTAATTTATTTTAATTTTAGCTTAATTTGAATATAATTCGCTCTTCTTAATAAAGGGCGACAAAGACGCGACCCTTTTGTGATACCAAAAAAAGGAATACACAATGAAAAAAGATATTCATCCAGATTACAAAGCTTGTACAGTTACTTGTGCTTGTGGTAATACATTTGAGACAAAATCAAATGTTGAGACAATGAGAATCGATATCTGTTCAGCATGCCACCCGTTCTTTACAGGTGAGCAAAAAATTGTTGATGCAGCTGGTAGAGTTGAAAAATTCAAAGCTAGATATGCAATGAAATAATGATTACATTTGTTCCTACTCCCATTGGAAATATGGGGGATATATCTTTTAGAACTTTAGAAGTTTTAAAAGATGGGGAACTAATCTTGTGTGAAGATACAAGAATCACAAAAAAACTTCTGAACCTTTTAAGTTCAAAATATGAACTGGAATTTCCAAATTATCAATTTATCTCTTTACATTCCCATAATGAAAAACAATTTTTACAAAATGTTGAAAATCAAAATTTATTAAAAGAGAAAAATACAATTTATATGAGCGATGCAGGGATGCCGTGCGTAAGTGATCCCGGAAGTCTACTTGTAGATTTTTGTTTAAAGCATGAAATAGATTTTGATGTGTTACCCGGAAGTAACGCTGTTTTAACAGCATATGCAAGTAGTGGTTTTAATGATACGACATTTACATTTTTTGGCTTTTTACCCCATAAAGGCAATGATAGAAAAATAAAGCTTGAGCAGGTTCTTGCATCTCAAACATTAAGTATACTTTACGAATCGCCCCATAGACTTTTAAAACTATTAAAAGAGTTAAATGAACTGGTACCTTATAGAGAAATTTTTGTGGTAAAAGAGCTGACAAAAAAATTTCAAAAGCGTTATAAAGGGGAGGTGCAGGAGATTTATAATAGTTTAAAAAATGAAGAGATTAAAGGGGAATGGGTAATTGTATTAGAATCAAAAAAGCAAACCTCTCACGGCGTAATTACACAAGAGGATATTTTAGGAGTTGAACTTGCTCCAAAACAAAAAGCAAAATTATTGGCAAAAATAACCGGAGAGAATGTAAAAGATATCTATAATAAACTGATATCAGATTAATATTATGCAGTTTGTTAAAGAACATTTTATCCAAACATTAGAAGAGAAAAAATCAAAATTTATTGCACATATTTTTCCCTATAAAGAATTTGATAGTATGATGATAAAATTGAAAGAGGAACATCCCAAAGCAAGACACTTTGTATATGCATACCGATATCTTAACGAATTTGATCAGGTTGTGGAAAATTCAAGCGATGACGGGGAACCAAAAGGGACAAGCGGTAAGCCCTCTTTAGCTGTTTTAAACGGTAAAGATATTATTAACACAGGCGTTATAATTGTAAGATACTTTGGTGGGATACGACTTGGTACGGGTGGTTTGGTACGGGCTTACAGCGATGCGGTTAATTTAGTACTTGGGAGTAGTGAGCTTATAGAATATGTAAAACTTTCGCAAAAAAAGCTTTGTGTAGATTATGCAGACCTCTCAAAAATTGAATATCAAATAGCCAAGTTTGAAATAAATGTGGTAAAAAAACAATTTGATACAAGCGTAACGTTAATTTTAGAAGCTTCAAATGAAGAATTTAGTAAATTAATGCAAATACTTCCAAGAAGCTATACGTTACAAGAGATTATTTAAAGGTATATAAAGGTGCAAAAAGAAAAACTGTTTCCTTCTTTTATTTTATTAGTTTTTATAGGTTTGACAAATTTATTTTTTAGTACATATTTTATCTCTGTTTTAATGTGTGGTATTGTTTTTAAAATTTTTTTAAAAACTTTAAAAAATGAAAATTTTTATTTTTTATTTGTAGTGATTTTTACTTTTTTGATAATAGAAGCTACGCAAGGGTTTAAATTGTTTTCACTTACACTTATTGCTTTAGTGTTGTACTATTTTGTAATTCCAAAAATGAAACATATTTTTTCCTCATCAATGATCTCTGAACTTATTTTTATATTGTTATTTTATGTCGTATTGTTGATATCCACGATTTTTTACATCCCTTTTAATTTTGATTTGGCAATAGTTTTCTTCTTAAATTTTCTTTTTGATAGTTTTATTATTGGATTTATTTTATGAGATTAAGGTTAATATTTATCTTTATTGGTGTCATTACTCTTTTGTTGTTAGGGAGAGTGTATTATTTAAGTATTAAATCGAATAGTTATTATGAAGAACTGTCCAAACAAAACTATATTAAAAAATTTTATATAACGCCCTCAAGGGGTGCAATAATTGACAGAAATGGAAAATATCTTGCAATTAATAAAGTTGGATTTAGTATCAATCTTAAACCTCACCTTAGAAGTAAAGAGAAATTTAAAGCGGTTGAAAATGTTGCAAAATTGATTGTCAAGCATTTTCCACAGTTTGATTATGAAAAGCTCTTAAAACAATATAAACAGCAGGATTCTCCTTATAGGCACGAGTTGATAAAATTGGTCGAGTATATCTCTTATGATGATTTTTTTAAGTATTATGCGATATTTAACTCCAATGAAAACGTGGAGATAGAATCTGCTACTATTAGAGAATATCTTTATAATGACGTAGCGGCACATATTTTAGGATATATGGGAAAAACAACCGTAAAAGATATTAAAAACGATCCTACAAGCAAATATTTTGATAAAAGCGGTAGAAGTGGGATAGAGAAATATTATGATGAGACCCTCAGGGGAAAACTCGGCTATCAAGAGGTACAGGTAAATTCTCTATATCAAAAGTTAAAAGTACTCAATGAAGTCAAAGCCCAAAGACACGATATAGAACTTACGATAGATATAGAACTACAAAAATTTATCCATGAGCAGTTTAAAGATAAAGCCGGAGCCGTAGTTGTGATGAACGTGCATACGGGTGAACTTTTGGCTGCGGGGAGTTTCCCCGAGTTTGACAATAATCTTTTTGTAAACGGTATTTCCCATGAAGATTGGAGAAAGATACAAGAGGATTTTAATCATCCATTTACAAATAAATTGGTAAACGGTCTGTATCCCCCTGGATCAATTATGAAAATGGGGATAGGAATTGCTTTATTAGAAAATAATATTTCACCTAAGTTTAGTGTTTATTGTAATGGAGAGATGCAGTTAGGTGAGCGTAAGTTTCGTTGTTGGAAAGAAGATGGACATCATAGAACAGGTTTTATAAAGGCGATACGGGAGAGTTGTGATGACTTTTTTTATAAAGGAAGTTTAAAAGTAGGGATTAATAATATCCATCAAACTTTAGATAGATTTGGACTAGGAAAAAAAACCGGGGTTGATTTACCTTCCGAATTTGTAGGAATCAATCCCGATAAAGCATGGAAAAGAAAAAAATATAATCTCCCTTGGTATATGGGGGAAACGGTAGTTGCTTCTATCGGGCAGGGATTTATCAGTGTTACACCGATGCAAATAGCTAGATACACCGGAGCAATAGCAACAAATCAATTGCAACGACCACACCTTTTAAAAGATGACTCCTTGATTGAAACCATCGATACAAAAATTACCAAAAGAGATATAAGATTGATGCAAAAAGGGATGTATCATGTTGCAAACAAACCAAATGGTACGGCAGTACATCATATACATTCACGGCTAACAGTTGCTGCTAAAACAGGAACGGCACAAGTTGTGAGTATCCCACAATCCGAAAAGAAGAGGATGAAAGAGCATGAGTTGGAATATTTTCAAAGATCACAAGCTTGGCTTACAACTTATGCTCCGTTTGAAGATCCACAATATGTAGTTACCATTTTAGTAGAACACGGTGGGCACGGGGGAAGTGCAGCAGGTCCTATGGCAGGGAAAATATATGATAAACTTTTAGAGTTAGGATATATAAAAAGATAAAATGGAAACACAACTATTTCAAGAGATATATAAAAAAATTCAAGAAGCAAGATATATTGTTTTATTAACCCATAAAAATCCTGATCCCGATACGATAGGTTCAGCTTTGGCTTTGGGAAGTTATTTGAAGAATGAAAAGAAAAAATATAAGATATTGAATACTTCAAAAATAATTCCTACACAGCTTTCTTTTTTAAATGGTTTTGATAAGATAACCGATCAGTTGCCAAAAAGCTTTGATTTGGTTATCTATCTTGATTGTTCCAACGATACGATGGTAGGTATCAATATCGATAAAGATATTTTTTCCATAGTAATAGATCATCACCAAACAAGCGAAGAAAAAGCAGATATTAATCTTATTGATTCTACAAGCGGAAGTACCGGAGAGATAGTTTATGATTTTTTTCTCTTTAATAAAATTTCCATAACCCAAAATATTGCCCAAGCTTTATATGTATCGATTTATTCCGATACGGTAGGGTTTACGACCTCTAAAACAACAGCCAAAACATTTGAAAAAATCACAAACTTGGTTCAAACCGGAATCGACCCCTCTTTTATTGCAAATAATTTACTTCAAAAAGATTCTTTGGCAAAGTATAGAGCTTTGCCAAAAGTATTGGAAACTTTAGAGCTGCACTTTGGAGGAAATATTGCTACAATTTATTGTGAGGAGCAGTGGGTGGAGCAAAGTGGAGTGGAGCTTTATGAACTTGATTTTGTATCAAATATGGTTTTAAATATAGCTATAGTACACATAGTAGCTTATTTTAGAAAAGTAGATAATAAAATCAGGGTTTCTTTACGGGGAAAAGGAGATTTGGATTTAAGTGAAGTTGCTTTAAATTTTCACGGTGGCGGACATAAAAATGCTTCGGGATTTAACTTGCAAACCCAAAATATACAAAAAGCAAAAGAGCAGTTTTTAAACTATTTTAAAAATCACACTTTTGATTAAACTCCTCTTGTGTAAATTGATTGAACCGTGTCGATATATTTTGATTTGAGTCTTTAATTAACTGATCTACTTTATTGATAATCTCTTCATTTTCAAAAGGTCCGATATATATCGTAGTTCTCCCTGTTTTATCATTACACATTGAGATTCTTGCATTTGAAGAGGTTTGTTGTACTAAAGATTTAAACAATGTATATTTGATACTATTTGTAACGATGAAAAAAAGTTTTTGCTCTTGAGGAGCTTCTTTTTCTACCACCTTTACCTGTTTCTCTTCTTTTTGAATAACGGCAATTTTCTTAGGTTCTTCTATCATTGGAGGAGGTGTTTCTTTTTTCTTTTGTACTTTTAAAGTTTCTTGTTGTGCAACGGTTTTTTCTTGCTTTATATTTTTTTGAACCTCTTTTTTTATAATTGTTTCTTGCTTTTTAGGAACAGGTTTTATTTTTACGGGTTCCTCTTTGTTTTGTTTTGCAAACTCTATCAGTTCTCTCTCTTTTAGAAGTCGACTAAGTCGTTCGGTTTCTTGTTGATGTTGCAGTTTTAGTTCTTCTGCCGAGAGTATCTCAAATTTTGTAAGTGTAGCAAGTCTTGCGTTGAGCCTTGGGATATTTATTTCTTGTATTTTAAAATCGATTTTTTTCAATGTTTTTACCGAAGTAGTTTTTATCTCTTCTTCTTTTTTAGGTTCCTCTTTTGTTTGTGTATTTTCAGCTTCTAACGTTGGTGGTGGAGAGAGTTCTTCTTCTGGAGAACCGGTAAAAGAGAAAATCAAAAGCATAAGTATAATAAAAGCTAAAAGTGCAGATACTCCGCTAATAATCATTTTTAATTTTTTAGATTTAACCTGGGTATCGGAGTCGTGGTTATCCTCTTCATTCTTTTTGTCCTCTTTTTTTGATTTTTTCTTAGTTCCTTTTGGATTCTTCTTTGATACATCTTCGGTAGAAGCCTCTGGAGATTTTTGCGTTGATTTTGCTTCATCGTTTGAAGCACTATTTTCTTGCGCTTCTTCCTCTTGCACTTCTTCCTCTGGTGCTTCTTCCTCTTGTTGAGGTGGTTCATTTTCTAAAAAAGGTGTCGGGTTTGATTTGGTAATCTCTTCAATAAACGGTAAAAACTCTTCTCCAAATTTTATAAATAAAGTTATTGGTTTTTCGTCAATCTCGATGACAAAGCGGTATAGATTGTCAATGTGTTCTAACGTATCGCCCTGAACTACCTCTTTATGCTGAATATGAAATTTTGCTTTTTCGAGACCTTCTACCTCTTTTGCATTAAATGCTGTTACCAGACCTCCAGATACATTGGAGACAAATTCGCCCATGGCATCTGTTGTATCATCATCTAATTTTTTCAAAACTTCATAATCTGTCGCACCCATCATTGTATTAAAAATAATAGAAGCACTAGGTGCAGGAATTAAAAATTTAAAAATTGTAGCAAACTTGGAAAATTCAAATTCTGCATTTACCTCTAAAAGTTCATAATTTTGGATATCTCTTCTGTCTGCTTTAGTTGTTTCTTGAAAGTCAGCATCAAGTCCAAGTAGATCGGTTAAGGTTTGTGCTAATCCCTCTTGTATTGTTTTTGATAAATCTTCTGCCATCTACACATCTTTCGTATTTTGTTTCTTTTTTTCTCTATTCGCTTTTTGTTGCTCTAAGATTTTCTTTTTATTCTTTTGATAATACTCTTTTCTGTATTGTTTCAACTCTTCTTTCTTTTTATCTCTATACTCTTTATCGTATTCTAAGCGGCTCTCTTTATTTTTAGAATAGTAATCTTGTTTTTTTTGTTTATATTCATTGATTTTACTTTTAATCACATCTTCACGGGATTGAATATGTTTATGCTGCTTTTTGGCAATCTCTTTTAATTTTTTGGTAAAGTCACCGCTAAAAAGTTCCACTTCATAATCAACGGAGTCTTGTATTTTACGTTTAGACTCCACCTGTTTTTTTTGCATTTTTGCTTTGAGATAATAAGCTCTTTTTTTCTTTTTATGCTCTTTGAGTTTCTCTTCTCGTAATTTTTTTAATTGTACTAAATCCATACCGGTAAACCTAACAAAGGATTAGCTTATCCCATTCTATCTTTTCAATTGGTTTACTGTTTGAAGCATAGTATCTGTTGTCGTAATTGCTTTAGAGTTTGCTTCATATCCACGTTGAGCAGTAATTAAATTAACCATCTCTTCAACAAGTTCAACGTTGGATCCTTCAATATAACCTTGAGCCAAAGAACCATAACCGTTTACACTAGGTTGCCCAAGCGTTGCTGCACCTGAAGTTTCAGTTTCCAAATAGAGGCTGTTCCCTTGAGGGGCAAGACCTGCAGGATTTAAAAAGTTATACGTTTCAAGAGTTGCAATATCTTGAGTGGTACCGTCGGCAAATTGCCCTACTACCGTACCGTCATTTGCAATTGAGACTTTTACAAAAGGGTTTGCAGGATCACTGTTCACATCAATTGCTGGTTGCAGTTCGTATCCCAATTGATTTACAAGTGTACCGTTAGGACCGATTTTAAACGAACCGTTTCTTGTATAAAACAGATCTCCCGTATTTTCATTTAAAACTTGAAAAAAACCAAGCCCTTCAATTGCTATATCGTAAGCATTTCCGGTAGCTGTGAGATTTCCTTGTAAAAACTCTTTTTGTATCCCGGAAACCCTAACCCCAAGACCTGTATCCATACCTGTCGGGTTCGTAGTATTTGCTCCTGTAGCACCTGCAGTGTAGTTTAGTGACTGATACATCAAATCTTGAAATTCAGTTCTATCTTTTTTAAAGCTTGTCGTATTGACATTGGCTATGTTATTTGATATAACATCTATATCTTTTTGTTGTGCAGTCATTCCCGCAGCAGCAGTGTGAAGTCCTCTTAGCATTATTTACCCTTTCTTAAAAAAGATTTACGTTTTGATAGATTTTACTGAAAATTAGATTAAATTTTTCTAAAAGCTTAATATTTTTTTAATAAAATCTTACACACTACCATACCTATTATTAAGATTATTTATCGTGTTAGTAGTAGTTAAGATTAGATTTAAACAAAATAAAGTATAATCTGACAAGATTTTTATTATAGTAACAAAGGATCATGATGCGAATTTTAATAGTAGATGATAGTTCTACAATGAGAAGAATTATCGGAAATGTTGTCCAACAATTGGGCGTAGCAAAAGATGATTTTGATGAGGCTGAAGACGGTGTTGAAGCGTGGAAACTTTTCCAGGAAAAAAATGATTATGACGTTGTATTGACAGATTGGAATATGCCCAATATGAACGGTTTGGAACTTGTAAAACATATAAGGACGGCAAATAAAGCGATACCGATCGTAATGATTACCACAGAGGGTGGTAAAGGGGAAGTTATTACGGCTCTAAAAGCAGGGGTTAATAACTATATTGTCAAACCTTTTAGTGCAGAGGTTTTAAAAGAAAAACTGGATGGATTAGTAAAGGGGTAACCCATGAGTATGAGTCAAGAAGAGATTGAAGCTTTGATGAGTGGGGCGGGAGATATCGCTCCACAAGAGGAAGAAGAGGTTCAAGAAGAGATTAGCGAAGAGGAGGAGCCTCAAGAGGTTCCTTTTGAACAAGAAGAGGATGAATCACAAGAAGAATCGGAAGTTGCGGAAGAACCTACGACAGATTCCAGTGATGATGGAGTTCAAGAACAAGAAGCAGAAACACAAAACAGTGATGAATCTCAGGATGAAAATTTAGATAATTTAGACGATATATTGTCGGGTATAGACGGGATTGTCGATGATGGAACAGACCTAGAATCTTTAGATGAGAATAAGGATGGATCTTCTTCGGACAAAAAAGATGATAATAATATTGAAAATTTGATTGATCAAAATCAGTATCCAATGCCTGCAAAAGATGAAAATAAAGTGGTAAACCAGTTAAGTCAGGTTGCAGATGATAGTGAAGAAAAAGCTTCTCAAATTTTTGACGTATTGAGTTTTATCCTTGATGAAAATGCCGAGATTCAAAATTACAATAAAGGTATGGGGATATTTGTTGAGGATCAGATTAAATTATTGGAGTCGTTATCGGTTAAATTTCCTAATATTGCCGTTTTTAACGAAAATCTTGATAAAGCAAAAAAACTTTTAGACGCTTCAAAACAGATTGACGAGAAAATAAACGGGGAAAACAATAAAATTTTTGAAGCGATGGAGTTGATGCAGTACCACGATATCAACAGACAAAAAATAGAAAGGGTAATGTCGGTTATTAAAAAACTTAACAGCTATCTAAACGGTATTTTTGAAGATGATTCAGACAAACCGGATGTACAAATTGCAAAACATATTTCAGGCGATTCAAATGAGGTTGTCGATGCGGACGATATTGAATCTTTAATTTCAGAGTTTTCACAAAAATAAAAAGGGGAACAAGATGACACAAGGACTACACCCGTTAGCAGCAAATATGATTAACCAACTCAACAGAGTTGATGTTGTTTCTAATAATTTGGCAAATGCCAACACGGTAGGCTTTAAAGGAGATCATCTTGTTGAAGGCTCATTTAACCACTACATGGATAAAATAAAAGCTGAAGATAAAGAGCCTATGAAACTAAGTGAAGTGATGAATACCGTTCCAAAAATAGACGGTAAATATATAGACCAAGATATGGGTTCTGTTGTACAAACGGGTAACGGTTTGGATTTTGCTTTAAATGAACCGGAGCTTTATTTTAAAGTTCACAATAGTAGAAACAATCAGATTGAATATACAAGAGACGGTAGTTTTAAAGTAGTAAATGGAGAATTGGTAACACAAAACGGTTACAATGTATTAAATAACAATAACCAACCTATCATAGTTGATGAAAACAATTTATTTACTGCCGATATAGGGATTGTTTCTATCGATTCAAAAAATCTTTCAAAAATAGGAAACAATAATTATAAAGCCGATGATGACAAGGTAAACGAGATAGTAAACGATGGATCAATTGTTTTGCAAGGGGCGTTAGAGCAAAGCAATATCAATACCGTTAGTTCCATGATAAATTTGATCGAAGCACAAAGAGAATTTGAACAAGCACAAAAAGCAATTAAAGGTATAGATGAGATCAATGCAAAAGTTATCGATTCTATAGGAAATAATAAGTAGGTAAAAACAGATGCAGCCAAGTGACGTAACAGATATATTATTCCAACAGTTAAATTTTAGAGGTGAGCGACAAAAAGTTATTTCAACTAATATTGCCAATATCGACACGCCGGGCTATAAAACAAAAGAGTTGAAGTTTGAAGATCAATTGAGCAAGGCAAAAAATGATTTTCAATTAAAATTGGCAACGACCCACCAAAAACATATGATAGCATCGTCTGATCATTTAAAAACACCTTATAACTTGTATGAAGTAAAAAATTTACCGGAACAAAATGACGGTAATAATGTGAATTTAGATACGCAAATGAGTGAAATGTCAAAAAACGACACAATGTTTCAAGCTATCAAAACTGCAGTAAAAAAAGATTCTGCTTGGTTTAAGTTTATGATTGACGCATCAGGTAAAAATTAAAGTAATTGGATATAGGTAAATATGGATCAGATTTTTAAGTTTATAAATAATCTCAATGCAGGACAGAGAGCCGTTATTATTGGTGGTTTTTCCGTATTGTTTCTTTTTTTAATCGGTTTATTGGTTTATTCTAATATGAAGTCTGTGGATGAACAGCTCAATTATACAATCGGTTCAAATTTGACAAAAAATCAGGTTATGCTTGCAAGTAATGAACTTGATAGTGCAGCAATACCTTATATTGTAATTGGAAGCGGTAATAGCTTAACTCTCAAAACAAACAAAGACAATATAAATAAAGCAAAGTTAAAACTTGTAACAAGTGACGGAGGAATCTCTTCTCATAAAGGTTGGGAGCTTTTTGATAAAAGTTCATTGGGAACTACAAATTTTGAAAATAAAGTAAAATATCTAAGAGCTTTAGAAGGGGAACTTGGAAGGTCTCTTGAAACACTCTCGGGAGTAGTATCTGCTTCTGTTAAAATCGGTATCCCAAAAGAAAGCGTCTTTACACAAAGAAAGGTGCCACCTTCTGCTTCTGCAGTACTTACTTTAAGAGAAGGGATGGTTCTTACTCAAAAGCAGATTCAAGGTATTAAAAATTTTATAGCATCGGCTATTCCTAAATTACAACCGGAAAATATTAAACTGATTAATCAAAACGGTACTTTACTTGAAAACTCTCAAGACGATTTAGATAATTTAAAATATATCCAACATGAAAAATATAAAGGAAAACTTGAGAAGGATTATGAAAATAAGATACGAGATCTTCTTTATCCCGTATTAGGGGAGAATAGAATGTCTGCAAAGGTTTCTATTGAGCTTGATTTTACAAAACAAGAGATTTCTCAAGAGATATTTGAACCCGAAGGGACAATTAGAAGTCAGCAAACAACAGAGATAGCAACAAAATCAAATTCACAAGAACCAAAAAACAGCGGAGTTCCCGGGGTTCAAAGTAATATAGAAAATCCAGATGATAAAAATAATTTTAAAATTACAAATGCGTCTTCTGAAGAAGCTAAAAATATTACAAATTATGAGATTACAAAAAAGGTAATAAACCAAAAAGATAATGCTTATGCAACCATTGCGAATATCACTGCTGCCGTGACATTTGATTCAGCCGTTATGGAAAAGGTTGAAAACAAAGAAGAGTTTTTGAAAGATTTAAATGCAATTGTTCAAGAAGCTATAGCATACAAAGAAAAACGGGGGGACAAGGTAACCGTAAAAGCATTTAAATTTATGGGAATTGCTCAATCCGAAGGTGCAGATTCAGCACAGGAAGCTTCAATGGGATTAGGCGATGTACAAAATATTTTGAAGGATTACCAAGAGTATATTCAGTATTTCATCGCACTTATTTTATTGTTTGTATTTTATAAGAAATTTATTGCAAATAATGAAATCACATTTATGGAAGGTGGTACCGGTGGTACAGGTGTTACCGGTACAGGTGAAGAGGAAGAGGATGAATTCAATGAATTTGACAGTGCAAATGCCCATTCTAAATTAAAAGCAAAAGTTAAAAGTCAAATATTAAATAACTTAGAGGGCTTAAGTGTAGAAGAGGGTGCAAAATATGAAGTGTTGATTGAGCAGATTGATAAAGCGGTATCCGATAAGCCTGAAGAGATAGCAAATATGATCAAAATGCTTCTTCAAGAGGGTGATTCAAAATTAAAACTATAAAAGATAGGGTAAGAAAAAAAGATGGAAAATAAAAACTTTGATATACTTTCGGGCATGTCTATGCTGGAAAGGGTAGCGCATTTCTGTGTTTTGATAGGGGAAGAAGCTACCGTTAAGATATTTCAAAACTTACCTACGGATATGGTTGAGGATATCTCTATTCAAATATCTCAAATCAGAACAATCGACAAAGCGATATCTCTGGCGGTATTAGAAGAGTTTCATCTTTTTATGAAATCAAGTTCCTATATCAGTTCCGGTGGATTTGATTATGCAAAAGATATTTTATACAAATCACTCGGTAAAGCAGAAGCCGATAAAGTATTGGCAAAACTTGCTAGGATGCAAGAAGCAAAATCATCGTTTGCATATCTTGATAATATCGATCCAAAACAATTAGCAGACTTTATCAAAGATGAATCCCCGCAAACTATTGCCGTTGTATTGGCTCATATGGATGCGGATGATTCATCTGCAGTATTGGCAAAACTTGATGATGCATTAAGGGTAAAAGTATCGATGCAGATGGCAACTATCAAAGATGTTTCACCGACTATCGTACGGTCTATGTCAAATGTACTTGAGAAAAAACTAGAATCACTCCTAGCTTCTATCGTAACGGTAGGTGGAGTAAAAACAGTTGCAGATATGCTTAACAAAATGGGACCTAAAGCAAATGAAATATTGACAAATATCAACGGGCTTGATCCTGAACTTGCGGCAAAAATCAAAGAAAATATGTTTGTATTTGAAGATCTTCTTGCTCTTGATACAAATGATATTATGAAAGTTTTAGGAAATATTGAAACGGAAGATTTAACAAAAGCACTCAAAAATGCAACGGATGACGAGATGGATATTATTAAAAGTGCAATGTCTCAAAGAGCACAAGAGAGATTTAATGAAGAGTTTGAACTCCTTGGAAAAGTTAAAATTAAAGAGGTGGAAGAGGCACAAAGAAAAATTCTTGATGCCGCTATGAAGCTACTAGAATCCGGAGAGATTGAAAGAGCAGACGAGGAATAATAGATGGATAAAGGGACAAACGTAAATACCACTTCTACAATCATTAAAGAAAACAAAGAAGAAACACAACCGTACGAGCTTGGAAATTTTGTTACAAAACATTATGGGCAAAATGACCAAATGAAAAGCGTGGCAACATTGGAGCATGGTGGTGCCGACCAAGAGGACGATCCTTTATTCCACGAGCTTAGAAACATGCAAAATACGTTACAAAATATTCAACAAAAAGTAAATATTATCGAATCTGAAGGTGTAAAAGGGAAAGACCTTGATAAGCAAGTTGTTGAAGCGATGAGAGACTTAAAGCATTATGCTACGTTTTTTGAACAAGCTACTTTTCAAATGGAGACAAAATTATTAAAGACCTCACTTTCAATTGCAAAGAAAATAATTGCTATAGAAATCTCTCAAAATTCAGAAAAAGTAGCACAAGAGACCATTGCAAATCTTATGGAGAAACTTAAAACTGCCTCAAAAGTGACAATTCATCTAAATCCTAAAGATTATTTGGTTTTAAAAGACCAATTAAATCTTGAATCTTTTGTATCTTTACAAGAAGATCCTAACGTAACGGCAGGTGGTGTTGTTATTGCAAGTGATCTTGGAAATTTTGACGGCAGTGTTGAGTCAAAAATCCAAAGTATGCTTGAATCTCTCGATACAATTATATAGATAATTATAAAAATTATCTGTATAACACTTAATATTGCAAAAAATATTATACAAATCTTATAATTTTCTTTAAAAACCCTTGAAAAATTATCTTTTTATGATATAATAGTCTAAAATTGTCGTAAGTTGGTAGAAATGGAAATAACAACAAGAGATTATGATGAATTGGTAGACACCGAAGCACAGGTTGATGTTATCCTTGGGCATACGGATATTACCGTTAAGGATTTCTTAGATTTTTGTGAAGGAGATGTGTTGGCATTAAATAAACTTGCCGGAGAAGGTGGAGATATTTATGTTAATGAAAGAGTTATCGGTACGGGGGACATTATTGTTATTGATGAAAAATTGGCAATAAGAGTTCAAGATTCTATGAGTTCGGAAAAAGTTGTGAACTTTTTCTTTGATGAAAAATCGATATAAGGAGTAATCATGGCTGCAAATACAATCGATCCAAACACAGGGGTAGAAATTATAAGAAATAGGTATCACGATAATACGGTAGTGATAGACGGAGTAAGATATACGACGGCAGACGATCCCAATAAGCTTACAAATAATGATTTCCTTGAGCTTATGTTAGAAGAGATGAAGATGCAAGATCCGACTAAACCGATGGATTCTCAGCAGTTGATGGACTCACAGCTTAAAATGTCTACCATAGAGTCAAATATGGAGATGGCAGAAGCGATGAAGTCGTTACAACAATCTTATGCAGCATCGGCACTTTCAACGGCTGCAAATATGATAGGACATATAGTAGAAGACGGTTCAACCAATGATGATGGACTTTTAAAATCGTATAGGGTAGAAACAGTAGAAAATCAAAACGGCGATCTCTATGTAAATGTAAGGGAAATAGTTGGGATTATCGATGGATTGATGGATGCAGACTCTGAAGAGCTTGTACTTTATGATGCAGACGGTGTTATCTATGACGGGGAAAATCCAACCGAGTATAAAGTGGTATTAAGTGGCGATGGTCGATTTACTTATAATGATGACGGTAGTTTAAAAATTATGACAACTGATAATGAAGAGGTAACCGATGCGGCTATTCTTGCAAAATATGCTTATGCAGGATCACAGCCAAGTTATGCGGAAGATACTTCGCTAATACCAATAGGAAATATTGTAGAGGTAAGATAAAGGATAATTTATGAAAACTGCTATGGGGAACGGCGTTTCAGCATTACTGTCAATGCAAAAAGCGATGGGTGTCGAATCAAACAATGCTGCAAATACAAGTAGTATAAGTTTTAAAGCAGATAGAGTATCTTTTGCAGATATGTTTTATTCCAACTCTGTAGGGCTTGGTGTGGATATGAATACACCTACCAAAGATTTTTCTCAAGGTGGATTACTCCCTACAAATTCAGAATATGACTTTGCAATAGTCGGGGAAGGATTTTTTCAACTTCAAGATCCATTAAATCCAGGTCAAATGCTTTATTCGAGAGCAGGTCAGTTTAAAAGTGACAAATTTAACTATCTTTCGGATAATAATGGGATGCGTGTATTGGGAATGGTTCCAACTGTAAGCGGAGATCTTATCACTTCGGATTATATCCAAAATATTGCAACTATTGTAATAAATGGAGAAGATGCTGTTACTTCAGTTAATACCTATGCTACCGATTATCAAAAAGAAGCACAACTTACGGGTGCAACAGGGATTAGCGGAACAAACTATAAGAGCGTGGATTCAAATATAGCAGATATAGAAGAATTGATGTATGCCTATGAATCTGCTTTAAAAGCATATAGTATAAGTGAAGAGGCAGGTGTTCCTGCCGAGGTATCAAAAGCCCAAAGTACGGTTACATTTCCCCTTTTGGCAGCTGCAGATGGAAAATATACATTAGAGATTGTTATAAACGGGGTAAAATTCCAACAAAATTACGAAGATAGTGTTGCAGATACGCTAAGAAAATTTTCAGATAAAATAAATCAGCTTGCAGGTATCACTTCAAGTGTTGATACTGCAACAGGGGAACTTACTATAGACTCTATGATTTCAGGAAAAAATTTAGCGGTTACCCAAGCAAAATTAAATGATAATGGTCTAGCAATAACAGAAGTTACGGTAGCCGGTGGAACAGGTCAGGCTTTACTAGAGCAAGTCTATATAGAGCTTCAAGCCGTGATGGCAAATGTCGGTGCGCAAGTAGCTACAAATGAAAGTTCGATAACAAGACCTGAAAGTGGTGAAGTTTTAACAGTGGAACCTTTGATATTGGATCTTAATGAGTTAGGGATGAATAGCATATTGTATGAAAAACTTTTAAGCGGGGACCCTGAAACAGTAGCTTCATATCCGGGGATTGAAAGTAAAGACGGCTATCTTTATTTGAGTGACGGGGATGCAAAGTTTTTGGTAGGAAAACTAGCACCCGTAACATTTTCCGATAAAAGTCTTTTAAAACCGGAAGGAGATAGTTTATACACTTTAGGTGATCCCGATGTGGTGCCGATTTATGTTGAAAATATGGCAAGTGTGAGAGGAAGTTATTTGGAATACAGTAATGTTGATATTTCAGAGCAATTGGTAAATCTGTTGGTATACCAAAAAGCGTTTGAGGCGAACTCAAAATCAATTTCAACATCGGATGAGATGATGAAAACCGCTTTGGCACTTAAGGCAAAATAGTTTTAAGTGCTCAGGTTTAAGCAGCTTGATTTTGGCTGTTTAAATTTGAGCATTGTTTATAAAACGATAATGTTCGCAAAATTAGTATAAAGGATACATCATGGTTGGAGCACTTTGGACAGGAATCTCGGGACTTGGAGGTTCACAAACAGGGCTAGACAATGAGTCAAATAATATTGCAAATGTAAATACAATTGGTTATAAAGCATCAAGGGTATCATTTGCGGATCAAATGTATCAAGATAGAATTGGTAAAGGGGTAACGTCATTTGATGTTGAGAAGATGTATACCCAAGGAAATCTTAAAAATACGGGAGTTTCATATGATATGGCACTCTCAGGAGATGGATTTTTTCAAGTAAAAGACGGAGCCGATACATACTATACGAGAGCCGGTAACTTTCGTATGGGAGAGGGTGGAACTCTTGAAGATGTGGGGCAAAAGAAGGTACAAGGTTGGGCAATTCAACCGGTTACCGATGATGATATCACGGCAACAGACCCCAATGCAAAATTTTTTACCAATGATTTTACAAAACTTTTGGGAAATAAAATTATTAGAGATACAACTTCAATTGAAACGATTGTAGCCAAGGCAACAGACTACGGTACAACAGCCGAAACCGATAATAATACTGTATTTAATGGAGCCGGATATAAGTCTGCTTCAACAAAAATTGCCGATGTAGAGGAACTTATTACAGAGTATAACTCGGCATTATCTGTTTATGCAGAGGCCGATCCAAAGCCTACGGCTTCTACATCTCTTGCTCAAAAAGATCTTTTAAATTTTCCGCTTACAGGTGGCGAACTTGCAGAGGGAGATGAGGTATATGCTTATATCGATGGGCGTAAATATTCTGTAAGTTTTGATACGGACAATGCTACGACAATGAAAAATTTTGCGGATAAGATTTCCGATACTACGGGATTTAAAGCATATCTTACGGGAGATACAACTTCTCCTTTTGATCCTGATACTCAAACTGCACCGGAGCTTGGATATGTAGTAATTGAAGGGCTAGTCCCTGGGAGACAATATAGGGTTACCGAGTTTGGATGGACAGATGCAAGTAATGATAATGCCGCTTCAAAAGGGGATGTGGTAAATGTTCAGCCGTCGGTTCTAGGAACAGGTATGGGGCATATCAACTCTATTAGGGATGCTATGGCAGAAGCGGTAAGTGGAAAGCAGATGGATGTATATACTTCAGCAGAAATTGCTTTTGATCAAGCAGTAGCAGCAAACAACGTATATACCTATCAAATAGAGATATATGATAATGATTTAAAACAGACGGTAACCGTACCGGCAGCTCCGTTAGCTTTACCTGGACCATATCCTGCTGCAACACCGGCACAAATTGATGCTTCGATTACTACTATTGCGGGACTTATTAATGCAGATCCAGATCTTTCTCAATATGTTGAAGCGTATAATTTTAACGGGAATCTTGTAGTTAAAACAAAAGATTCAAATTATGATGTTGAATATACGGGAGAATTATCAACTTCAATTGCAGTGCAAGAAACACAAACTGTTACATTAAGTGGAACAGTAAGTGGTCCAGGTACTATTTCATTTTTGGGAGACAATTCTACTGGTGTTGCCGGAGGTGAAAATGAAGCGGCTACTGCAACACTTATTGCGGGTAATGCAGCAGCGATTATTGCAACATGGAATGTCGCAAATCCAACAAGAGAGTTAAGTGCAATTAATGACCTTGGTGGGGGTATATTAGAACTGGTTTATGTGGGAACAGAAGGAAATGTTTCAGAAGTTTTAACATCTCAAGATAATGGAATGACTTTTGGAGAATCTGCCGAAACACAACCCGGACGTGCTGTTGGAGTACTCGCAAAAAATGCAAATATCAGTGGTAGAGAAGGTGCCGGAGCAGAGTTTTTACAAATCGAGACTACTATTAATCAAACTGCTTCAAAAAGTGAATTGCAACTAAGACTTGATACATTAGGGCTTACCGATAGTGCATTTGGTGATTTTGAGGTTGATGATACCGGTATGGTAACGATGACTCAAGACGGTGCAAGATTTGCTATCGGTCAGATTGCAATTGCTAGATTTACCGATAATAGAGGATTGGAACCTGTTGGGGATAATCTATTGATGGAAACTACCAGAAGTGGTACGGCTCTATTTAATATCGACAATGACAAAATGGCTGAGATCAAAGGTGGAACGCTAGAGCTTTCTACGGCGGATTTAAGTGAGTCACTGGTAAATCTAATGGTTTTCCAAAGAGCTTTTGAAGCAAATGCAAAGTCAATTACAACGGCGGATAATATTTTAAATACATTGATTCAATTAAAACGATAGGTAGGAACTAAAACTATATGGAAAACTTTTTACTTATTGCTGTACTTGGGGTTTTGACGATCTATTTTTATAGTAGTATGAATGTTTACAAGTCTCTTTATAGAAAAATAACTGAAGAGAAAGAGATGGAGCAAGAAAAGGTACGAAATCTTGAAAAACTTAAAGATAAGTTTGAAAAGCAAGTGGAGTACTCTCTTGCTACTATTAACGAGTCCCAAGATAGTTTAAAAAGTTCCAGAGACGACTATCAAGAGTTAAAATTGAAAAACACGGAACTAGAGCATAGAAACAGATTACTGCAAGACAGAATCAATGAACTCTATGCTTCCGTTGGAAGTATAAGTTAAAAATGAACTACAATAGATATATAAGTTTGGTAGTATTTTTGCTATCAATCTTTTTTTCTAATTCTTTGGCAAAAGAAGATTCTACCTTAGAATCACAGCCACAAATACTTTTTAAACATAAAGAGCTTAAAGAATCACAAGTAAACAGAGAGCTATTGATCAAATTCAACACGGCTGTTTTATATTTGGAACAAGAGAAATATCTTCATGCAATTGCACTATTTAAACAATCGGCAAAAATTTTAAAAATACCTTCATATTTAAATATTGCAATTGCATATTATAAACTTGATTCAATCAAAAATGCTTATTTATATTTAAAAAAGATTTATGATTTTAAAGAGTTGAGATTTAATGATAAATATTCTTATTTTAGTGCGGCATATTATCTTTATAAAATAACAGGCGATAAAGCATATATTGATGAGATTACAAAAGTAGCAGCAGGGGCTAAAAGGCTGAGTGATCATGAAAAATTACTTGTAGTGGATACTTTGATTCTGCAAAAAAAATATAAATATGCACTAGAGATGGCAAAAGAGATTTCAACAATCTCTACACTCAAAATAGCCTTGATATATATAAAACTAAGAAATTATGCAGAAGCAAAAGCACAATTAGAAGCAGCATACAACGAAGCAAAAGGGGACAGCAGTAAAAATGAAGTGATTTGGTTTCAACTGTACAATGCCCTAAAAGCAAACGATTTAGCTGCTATTACGGATAAAATTATTCAGATTGAAGATAGAAGACGTTTTTTTGGAACCAATAAAAAACTTCCTCTTGAAATCTTTTTCAATAAAAAACGTTATACTCCAAAGCAATATTTTAACGGTATCACAAACTTTACGATAGATAGAAAGATTGATTTTATTTACTATTTTGCACCTTTTATTTTTGAAGATTATGATAGTTTGGGTAAAAATGAGACAAAGGGATTTATTATCAAAAACTTTGATAGTATAACTGAGCTGAATACTATCATTGAGTACAATGCAAAGTTTTTAAAACTTGTTAAATTGGATCCTATTCAAAGGGTACATGAACTTCAAAAAATGATAGAAGAAACCTTTGATACACAAGCGTACGAATATTATAATTTGGCACTTTGTTATGCCCAAGTTTATGATTATAACAGTGCGTATAGATATTTCAAAAAAGCATATCAACTAGAGCGTGGAAATAAATTGTATGCGGTTATGACTTTTTTGACTTTAAAAAAGTTGAATATTGTTGAAGATAACAAATTTCAAGATCTTCTTAAAAATAATGTTTTAAGCGATAGTGGGAAATATCAATTTTATGCACAATATATCTATAAAATCATAGAAGATCCAAAAATGAATATAGATAAAGAAAAACTTGATTTTAAAGATGAACAAAGTATATTTTTTCGAGGCTTATATTTTTTATCCAATGTTGAAAAAAAAGGGATTATGCAAACTGAACCGTTGCTTGTGGAGTTTCAAAAAGACCCTTTGGTATATCTTTTAAATTTGGTTGCTAAAAAAGAGAATGAAAACCAATATGTATATATCTCCAGGATTCAAGACGAATTGCCAAAAGTTTATAATAATAATTTTTTAAAAGGGAGTATGGTTATAACAGATTTTTATCTTGACGCGTTGTGGGCACTGGGTATTTTTAATACAACCGATTTAGAGATAGCCCATGAAAAAGCCCCGACATATTTAAGGGTACAGGCGATTAAAAATCTTTATGGGAATAATCCTAAAAAATCTATTGAATTGATTGAAGAGATACAAAATAACTTTAAATTGCAAAGTATTGATAGTTATTATATTTTAGCTGCCGCTTTATTTGCATCAAATAATGCACAAAGTGCATATATAACTTTAAGTGAAATAGAGCTTCTTTACAACGATAGAGATGCTAAGTTTTTTAGTGGAATTAGGCTTATTCAGGATCTAAAACTCAACTCTGCCGTGCAGTATTTTACCAATAAACTGCAAGGAAAACATATAGATTTTAGACTCAAAGGTTTCGATGATTTTTTAGAATCTCTATAAAAAATTATACAAAAGGTATAAATATAACTATTTTTATGATATAATGATTTAGAATCAATTTAAGGAGGACAATATGCAATTAGGTAGACTTGAAACTATGGATCAAGCTCAAACGGAACATGTAGCTAAAATCTCTAAGATACAAGAGGCTGACCAAAAGGCAAAGATTGATCCGGAAGAGCAGTATAAAAATGCCGGTGTAAAGGTTGAATCGTCAGACAATGAGATTATCTTGGATAATGTTAAGTTTGGGTATAACTCCGAAACTAACGATTTTTTTGTTAGAGTGAAAAAAGGCGATATGGAATGGAAATACCCTACTGAAGATATGATGAAATTAAAGCAGGCTTTAATGGAAGCATATAAAGAGGGACAAAAAATTTAAATATTAGGGTTGTTTGTTGGCATCGGATATATCAGAAATAATTAAAAGTGAAATAAGTACTACGCTAGAGAGTTTACTCTCGGTTAGTAGTAGCGTTGAGGATGTGGCTTTAGCAACTGCAGACGAGTATTCAGAACAAAAGTGTTTACGGGTAGGAAGTACTTTTGAATTTGGCGGTAAAAGTGGAGGATTAATATTTTTAATCCCAACTGAAGCTGCGACAAAATTTGAATATTTGATGCTTGGTGGAGTGACTGATCTTAAAAGCGAGATAGATGATGAGATAGGCGATGCGGTAAAAGAGATAGTATCAACTATTTCAGGAAGTATCGTAACCAGTGTAAATGCACAAGGTTTTGATGATATTAGCGGTTTAAAATTTACATTGGGCGATAGCGGTATTATCAACTGCAGCGATGAATCAAATCTTGAAAAAGGTTATAAATTAAGCTTTTCACTAGGCGATGAGACCTTTCATCTGGTAATCATATTTGATGATGTTATTTTACCTTTTGTAAGCGGATTTGGAAGCAAAGAGGTTGCGGCTTCCACTGGGGATGTACAAGGAGAAACACCGGTAGCATCATCAAGCGGCAGCAGCAATGTATTAAGCTCGATTCTTGGAGAAGAATCTATAGATAATTTACGATTGCTTTTTGATATCAAGATGCGTTTAAGTGTACGGCTTGGTACCAAGACATGCCTTTTAAGAGATGTAATAAACTGGGATATTGGAGAGATTATCGAACTTACTCAAATGACGAATGAGCCTTTGGATATTTTGGTAAACGGTGTTCCGGTGGGTAAAGGCGAAGCTATTATCGTCGATGGTAAATTTGGAATAAAAATAAAAACAATCGGTGTAAAAAAAACAAATGATTAGGTTGGTAAAGAATGGATAAAACGACCTTAGGAGGTATGGCAGGTTTCTGGGGTCTGGTTGCTTTGGCAATTGCCCTTGGTGGGGTTGGTTTTGGTCCCTATATTGATATTCCTTCAGTGGTTATCGTATTTGGTGGTACTAGTGCGGTAATTATCGGACAACATGAGGGAAATGATCTTCGTAGAATAGGAAAAGCGGTAGGTATTGCAATGAAACCTTTGCCGATAGAACCTATCGATGAGCTTATTGAAAAAATCATTATCTATGCAACGGATATTAAAAAGAACGGTGTAATGTCTGTAGAATCAAAGATTCAAGAGGAGTCTAATCCATTTTTTAAGGAAGCTTTTAACCTTTTGGTGGATAATACAAAACCGGATGTTCTCGAAGAGCTTTTGGATATTAAAAAAACCCATATTGAAAATCGGCATGGAGTTATGATCGGAATGTTGGCAAATGCAGGAAGTGTAGCCGGTTCGATGGGGATGATTGGAACACTTGTCGGACTTGTTGCGATGCTTGCAAACTTATCCGATCCTTCAGCCGTTGGTCCTGCAATGGCAGTTGCCTTGATTACAACATTATACGGAGCGCTTATCGGAAACGGGATAGCCGGTCTTTTAGAAAATAAACTAGCTCAAAAACATACAAAAGAGATGATAAGTTGTGATATTATTATCCAAGGTGCACATATGATTGCATCGGAAGAGTCTATCGGTAATATTAAAATGAAGCTTGGTGCAATTATGCCGGCAACAGAAGATTAATAAAAGAGAATCCTTATGGGGAAAAAAGAGAATTGTCCTGATTGTCCGAAATGTCTTCCTGGATGGCTTGTACAATTTGGTGACCTTATGTCACTGTTACTTGTATTTTTTGTACTTCTTCTTTCCATGGCGACTATGGATAAAAAGAAGGTTGAAGAGTATTTTGAGATTATGCGAAGAAGTATGGGATTCTTGCAAGGTGCAACAGATACTGCCGAGGCAGAAGAGGAGAGACTTGCCTCGTTTCACTCGGCTCAAAGTAACGCAGGAAGCGGTGATGACAGTGGACAAAATACGGAAGCATCGGATATTTCCCAACAAGTTATTGAAGTAACGCAACAGTTTAATGACACAAGCGATGATCAAAATAAAAAAGTTGAGATGACATTTAAAGGAAATAATGAATTTACTTTGGATATCCCTTCTACTTTGATGTTTGAAGAGGGTGAATATGAATTGGAAAATCCTGCTGCAAAACAGTTTATATCAAAAGTAGCTAAAATTTTGCGAACGATGACAAATCAATTTGATATTGAAGTAGCGGGGCATACGGGAACAAACTTTTCAAGAGGAAAACAAATTCCTAGAGATGCTTGGGATATTTCTGCATTACGTTCGATTTCCGTGGTTAAAGAATTGATTAAAAATCAAATTGATCCCGCTATGTTAAAAGTGAGTGCCTTTGCCTCGTATCGTCCTAAAAGCGACAATGCCTACGATAATAGACGGGTAGAGTTGCGTTTTGTTTCTTCTGCTGAGGGAAGCAGCAAGATGGCTCGAGAGGAAAACTTTTTTGATAGGTTAGATAAATAACAAAGGAGATTAAGATGGAGATTAGTAACAATTTTTTGGATATAAATACGTTAAATCAAAAAGATTTTAAAAAAGCGGTTGAATCAAAAAATCTCAATGAAGATCAATCTTTAAGAGAAGTGTGTAACGACTTTGAATCGTTTTTTATGAATCAAATTTTAGAAACTTCATTAAAATCTTCTAATCTTGCAGGAGAGGGTACGGGTTCGGAAATATTTAAAAGTATGTATACCGATGCTCTATCGAAGAAATCTGCCGGAACTTTAGGTATTAGCGATATGTTATATAAATTTTTAAGCGAGAAAAAATCATGATAAATCAAACAATAGAAGAATTAAAAAGCATTACAGAGAAATTATACAATTCCATTTTGGAAGATATTGAAGATGTCAAAAAAGCAAATCACGAAAGTTTGGTTGAAAGAAATAATATAAAATTGACTTTGATGGATCAATTGGCAAATTTAAAACAACAGCTGAACACACAATTGGCACAAGAGCACCAAGATGGGAAAGATATCTCTATTTATAGACAAAGTGTAGATGATTTGGAAGTTGATTTAAGAAAACTGTATCAAATAAACGGGAAACTAGCTTCCATAGTGTTGCCTGTAAAAGAGATGTATAGAGAGATTATTGAAGAGATAGCTATGAAAAATGGAGGATCGTTGGTAGAGGTAAGGGCTTAAAATTGTTTGGGAAGTTTAAGTTTTTAGTTCTTTTGGTTTTAGTTGGAAGTGTTTCTTTATTTGGCGAAGTATTGGTTCCTATTGCAAAAAAAAATATTTCGTCAAAAGAGAAAATTTTTTCGTATGATGTAACGTTTGTTCCTGAGAGTAAAAAATATTTTTGTAGAAAATATATAGATATGAATCTATTAAATGAAAATAAATATCTCGCAAGACATTTTATAAGAAAAGGCAGAGCAATTTGCGAAAGAAACGTAATAGTACCGGAATCTAACGTTGTTAGATTTCAATTTGGAAATTTAGAGATAGAAAAAGAGGGTAAGGTGATTAGAGAGACTGATCGGTATATAAAAATTAAGAATCTTGATGGTACAATAAATAAGATATATAAAGATGGAAGAAACTAGATGAAGATGCTCTCTTTTTTGGGTGAAACACCTACTATTGCATTGCAAAAAGCTCAAAAAGAATGTGGACCGGATGCGGTAGTGTTGTCTACTAAAAAAATTTCCTCTAAAGGAAAAAATAGTGAGAATATGTATGAAATTACCGTTGCATTGGAAGAAGACTATGACAATGCAAGAGGGATTCCTACCCAAAAAATAACCACTGCTGCTTCGACGCAGCAAAATTTGCCGACTCCTAACAATAAAGAAAATATTAGTGTAAATGTATATGATTTTAAAGCACAAATTGAAGCGATGCAAAAATCACTTTCACAGGTTCAAAAAACATTGTGGGAGCCTAAAAGCAGACTCTATGATTTGGTTATACCTCCTGAATTTGTAGATATTTATACCCTATTTGAACAAAATGAATTTGATCAAGAGATGACCTATAGTATTATGAAAAAAACTATAGAACAGCTTCCAACTGCAATGAAATCAAATCCCGAAAAGATACAAAACTTTTTTAAATTGATTTTACGAAGAATTATTGCGGTAAAACACGAGATTCCACTTCGTGTCCATCAAAGAAAAGTAATGATGTTTGTAGGACCTACGGGTGTTGGTAAAACAACTACGATTGCAAAATTAGCCGCAAGATATGCTTATAAACTAGGGACGAATTATAAAGTGGGGATTATTACTCTTGATTCTTTTAGAGTGGGTGCAGTTGAGCAGTTAAAAGCATATACCAATATTATGAGACTTCCTTTAGAGGTTGTAAAAAAACCAGAAGAGTTGAGTGAAGCGATAATGAGATTAAAAGATTGCCATTATATTTTAATCGACACGGCAGGTGGAAGTCAATATGATATGGATAAGATAGAACTTATTAACGAGTATCAAAGATATACCACAGAAACCCCTATTGAAAAGCTTTTGGTACTTCCTGCAAATGTAAAAACAACGGACCTTTTTGAGATATACAATAGCTATTCGCTTCTTGATATCAATAATCTTATTTTTACAAAACTTGATGAAACGATAAGTTACGGTAGTCTTATCTCTTTTGCCCATAAAACAAAAAAATCGATATGTTATCTATCGGTTGGACAAAATGTTCCCGATGATCTTCATGAAGCAAATGCCGAATATCTGATCGACTGTTTTATGAACAGACATACAAGCTAAAACTAAAAGGAATATCTGGAGTTGTTCAATAAAATTTCCGATCAAGCCAATAAGCTTGTAGAACTTACCTATAAAAAAGATTTTAATTCCAAAACAAAAGTGGTTGCAATAACTTCCGGAAAAGGGGGTGTTGGCAAATCTACAATGACTGCAAACATGGCCTATCTTCTTGCAAAAGAGGGAAAAAAAGTAGCGGTCTTTGATGCTGATATAGGTCTTGCAAATCTTCAAGTACTCTTTAATATAAAACCTGGATTTACTTTTTTTGATTATTTAGAAAGTGGATGTGAACTGGAAGATATTTTGCTTGATACGGGTCATAGTAACATAACACTTATTGCGGGAAAGAGCGGTTATCAGTTTGGAGCGCTCAATACAAGTATGATGTTTGCAAAAGTTGTCAGCGAAATCGTGGCGTTGCAAAAGTTTGATATTTTGCTTATCGATACGGGTGCAGGTATCAATGAACATGTGCAGGAATTTCTAAATTTAACAGATAATATTGTTGCAATCACATCAACAGATCCTAGTGCTTTAACCGATGTATATGCATTGATAAAGATGCTTAGCCAAAAAAAACAAAAGCTGATGTTGTGCTTTAATTTTACTCCAAAATACGAGATTGGAGAAACAATTACAAAATCTTTAGTAAATTTGGCTCAAAAAAATAAACTTAATAGCAATTTTATGGTACAATATATAGGAAATGTGAGCGAAGTAAAAGGTATTGCTATCACAGGGCGCTTAAGGAAGCTTTTTGTCAGAGAGCTTAAAACAGAAGTCTCCACCCATGATTTAAAGATTGTTGTGGAGAGGTTACTTGAAAATATATAAATAGGAGCATCATGAAAACTGAGCAATTTTCCAAAAGATTGTTACAAAGTAAAATATTTGATACCTATGTTGCCGCCGTTTTTTTTTGGGATGGCTATATTTTTTGTTTTGAATGCCTCTTTTTATACACCTATAGAGATGATTTTTTGGGTTATATTCGTAACGATCCTTTTTAAAGGGGTTGCCAATATTATGCTCTCTTTGGTTATTGGTCTTTTTAATCTTTCTAATGAGCAAGATCGTTTAGAGTTTGAAAAAGCAGCCGACGAATTAGATACGTTGGTAGGGGATTTGGCGATTCAAGAAGCAGCGGTACAAAGCGCAAAAACAAACGAAAACAAGTAAAGGATAGAAGATGAAATTATCTGAAGTCAGCAACTCGATTAATAGTATGAAACAAGCTTCTCTATTGGGATCTGATGGTATTGATTCCGGTGTTGCAAATGATGCAAACAGTCAAAATGTCGATTCTTTTTCTCAAGTTTTAAAAAATTCACTTCAAGAGGTAAACCAATCACAAGTGAATGCTTATGAAGCGATGAATGATATTGCAACGGGTAAAGTTGAAAACCTTCAAGAAGCAGTACAAAAAATAGAAGAAGCAGAGCTTAGTCTTAAGCTGGGATTAGAAGTGAAAAATAAAGCTATCGGTGCATACAAACAAATAATGGCGATGCAAATATAATAATACTAAAATAATCAAAAGGGGTATAAAATGGGTTTTTTTGATGGATATAACGTAGCAACTTCAGGGATGAATGCTCAAAGAGAAAGAATTAATATCGTAAGTTCAAATATAGCAAATGCACAAACTACCCATTCAAAAGACGGTGGACCGTACAAAAAACAAAATGTTGTTTTTGAAGAAGTATTATTGGAATCTGCTAGAAAAACAGATAAAGACGGGCGTGAAAAGATTGATCCTTTGGCACTTAAAGGTGTTGGTGTAAAAGAGATTATCGAAGCTGGGGATGAACCTATCATGAAATATGAGCCGACACATCCCGATGCAAACGAAGATGGATATGTTGCATACCCAAATATCAATCCCGTGGTTGAGATGGTTGATCTAATTGAAGCACAGCGATCGTATGAAGCAAATGTCTCTGCGTTTAAAACACAAAAAAATATGGATACGCAAACACTCGATATACTTAAAATGTAGGAGATGAAAAATGTCAGTAGAACTCTTACCTACTCTTGAAAAAGATGTAGTCTCAAAAAACAAAACTTCAAGTACCAAAACAGGCGAACCAAAAAAAGAGGGTGGATCGCTGTTTGACTCTTTAATGAAAGATGCAGTACAAAATACTCCCGAACGAAAAATTTCAAGTACTCAAACTACTAAAGATTCATCCGGTAAAAATGAAACTATTCCAACTGAAACAAAATCTAAATCTGGTATATCTTCAAATAAAATAGAAGATCAAGAAACTCCAATTAAAAAGATGGTCAATACTTTAGTGGAGATTGTTGTTGAAAAATCAAAAGAAGAAAATCTTAAAAAAGATTTGGCAAAAAATAAAGATTTAAAAATAGATACTAAACAGAGTGTAAAAACTAAAAAACTTTTGCTTGTTGAAGAGGAACCAAAAGTAAAAGAAAATATAGAGAAAAATGTTTCAACCATAAAAGAAACAGCGAAAGAGCTAAGTGAAGTTGTTGCATCAAAAGAGCAGAATAATGTAAAAGAAAATAGTTCTTTAGCGGGAAGTAAATCTTTAGATAAGAAACAAACAAGTGAGACAAACCTTGAAACAGTAAAAGATAAAATTGTTGTTATTGAAAAAGCAACGCAAAAAATAGAAAAAGAGATTCAAAAAGTAGTATCTAAAGAGGATATAAAAACCGGTACAAAAGAGATAACAGAATCAAAAGCAGATAACCCTACCGTAGAAAGTTTACAATCTCAAAGTGATGAGAATAAATCAAGTTTAAAACAAAAAGTTGAACAAAAAGTACAAATTATTACCAAAACCGCTCAAGAGATTAAAGAAGAGATTAAAGACAAAAACAATCCTTTGACAAATAACAAGAGCGAGTCCGATACGAAAGTACAAGTTACGACAAAAGTATCCACAGAGCAACTTGCAGACAAAGTTGAACAAAAAGTAGAGATTATTACAAGTGCAGCGGATGATATTCAAAAAGAGGTTTCTAAAGTTGTATTTGTTTCCAGTGATCAATTGATAAAAAAGATACAAGAGTTTAAAAATGAGGAACATAACAATAATATAGAAAAAAAGAAAATTGTTATAGTACCTTCTTCTAAAGAGATGCAAAATGCCAAAGTGGATGAGGCTCAGTCCAATGATAAAAATTCTGTTCTAGGGAATACTTTTTTAACGGTACAAAAGCAGGAAAAAAATAAAGTTTCTATGAAAAGTCTCCATGATGCAAAGAAAAATATACAAGAGAATAAAACAGTGGGAGCTGTAAAACAAAGTGCAGAAGATTTGGAACTCAATCCTGATGAAATAGAAGTTGAACAAGTGGGAGAAAAGGGCGAGTCCAAAAGTGAACTTTTTGCAAAACATGAAAAAAAAGTACAAGAGCAGTTTTTACAAAATAAATCTTTAAACAAGATGGCGATTGAACAACGAACGCAAAATGAAGCTGTCGATGAAGAGATAGAAAAACAAGCGGTACAAAATAAAAGTACACAAGAGAGTGACGCTGCTTCCTCCAAACAAAAAGAGACAACGGTAAATATCAATGTACCAAGCGGTGTATCTGAGACAATTCAAACTAAAATTATCGGTGCACAGCAAAGAATGGGAAGTTTTATGAGTGAAGTTGCAAGAAATATGTATCTCAATTATAAACCGCCTTTTACATCTTTTAGAATGAACTTAAACCCTGCTAATTTAGGAACTATCTCAATTGTGATGAGAGCAAACAAAAACGATACTAATCTTAATATCAGTATGAATATGAGCAGCAATGCAACGATGGATTCATTTGTAGAGAATAAAGCTGCATTACAAAATGCACTTCAACGACACTTAGGGGAAGGCTCTAATGTTACACTTAATTTTGGTATGCAAAATGGAAATGATTCACAAAGTTTTGACAGCAATATGAATCAGTCTCAAAATAACAGCTCAAGTACTACACAAAATGATGAAGGTGAAGCTATAGTACAAAATAGTATAGAACAAGAAGAGGTAACCCAAACTCTTAATTATATGTAAGCAGGTATATTTTGCAAGAACTTATCTCCTTACTTGATCAACCTACTATTCTTGCATTTTTATTACTTTTTGCCAGAATTTTGGCATTTATGGCATTTATGCCCGTAATGTCACACAAAACGGTAAATGCTACGGTCAGAATTGCAATCTCTTTTTACGTAAGTATCTTTTTATTCCCTTTAATTGATTATGATAAAAGTATTATCGGTACAGATACTTTTCTTTTAGGTTTAATTAGTGAAATAACTTTGGGGCTTGTAGCCTCTTTTTTAGTACAAATTATATTTTCGGCAGTACAGATTATAGGAGATTTGATAGGGTATGCAACGGCACTATCAATGTCAAACTTTTTTGATCCGACTACGGGAACACAACAGGGGATTGTAAGTAGGTTTTTGTATCTTTTGATACTTGTAATATATCTAGAATCAGGAATGTATGAAATCACTTTGTATATGTTATCACAAAGTTTTGGTACAATTAGTTTAGGTACGTTTAATTTGTATAGTTATGACGGTATTATGTATGCAGCAGGAGAGGTCAATAGGATGTTTGCTTTTGCATTTTCTTTTGCATTACCCCTGTTTTTTGTAGGTTTTATTCTTGATGTATACTATGGATACGGTACAAAGTCAATGCCTGCATTTTCACCGTTTATCGTGACTTTTCAAATTAAATTTGCTTTGATTTTTGTATTTATGATGTTGGGATTGGATATTTTTGTTGATAGTTTTACAAACTATTTTATAGGGAAATTTGAAGGGTAAAAAATGGCAGACGATCAGGAAAAAACAGAAGAACCCACCTCCAAAAAGATAGATGATGCCAAGAAGGAAGGAAATGTCCCCAAATCTGCCGAGGTATCAGGTGCGGCTGTTTTATTCTTTAGTTCGCTTTATCTATTGTTTTTTGCTGATCCTGTATTTATGGAGATACAAAAATCGATATATTATATCTATTCATTTATCGGTCAAGAGATGGATGGGAGAAAATACTATACGATTGTCTCAACTGTTATTTCATCTATTATGTTTACTATGATCCCTTTATATTTTATTGTTTTATTTTTTGCTTTTATTTTTAACGTGATGCAATTTGGTTTTATCATGACACCGGTAAAGCTAGAGCTTCAAAAGATAGATCCAATAAGCGGTATGAAAAATGTTTTTAGCATAAAAAAAGCCATGGAAGCTTTGAAACTTATGGCAAAACTTACTATTATTTTTATTGTAATGGTCATTTTATTTGCTTTGGTTTGGGATGCTGTTTTAGCGATGATGGATAAAAATGTAAAGGCATCTTTAGATGCAATGATTGAACTTACTTTATATTTTTTACTTACTATTTTATTAATTATAATTATTTTTGCTATAATAGATTTCTTTTTTACAAGATATTATTATTTTAAACAACTAAAAATGTCGAAACAAGAGATTAAAGATGAACATAAGCAGTTAGAGGGGGATCCTCTTGTAAAAAGTAGAATTAGACAGATTCAGATGAAAATGTCTCAACAAAGGATGATGGCAGATGTTCCCGATGCGGATGTGGTTATTACAAATCCAACACACTATGCGGTTGCGTTAAAATATGATAATGAAAAAAGCGATGCACCTGTTGTTGTGGCAAAAGGGATTGACTTTTTGGCTTTAAAGATAAAAGAGATAGCAATGGACGCAAAAGTGCCGTTGATTGAAGATCCTGCACTTGCCCGGGCATTGTACGATCAAGTAGAGGTGGAGCAACAGATTCCACAAAGTATGTATAAAGCAATTGCGGAAATTTTTACATACATTTATAATTTGAATAAATAGGAGGAAGTACATATCTTATGAAATATCTATTAATAGTTTTTATCATTAGCAGTCTTTACGGGAAAAAAGATTTTTATTATAGTTTTATAAATCCAGATCTTTCACAAATTTCACAAGCCCAAAAGAGAAAAATCGTGGGTGCAAGTGATAAAATTAAAGAGATTAAAAGGTATGTAAAAGAGGGGCAGCTTGATGTTGCTTTAAACCATATTCAAATATTTAGAAACTCCAATACAGTTAAGATGCTTGATTCTACAGCTGTTTTATTACAAAGTGATATTTTATATAAATTAAATACTATCCCAAAAGTAAAAGAGGCAAATGTACTTTTGGAAAATGCAATTAATAATTCCGAGATTGCACAAGAGGATCTGCTAGAAGCGTATCGTTTATTGGTTTTGATTAAAGTATATTTAGATAAAACCGAAGAAGCAGAGTATTATGCAAAAGCGATTGAGGAGAGTTTTGACGATCCTCTTTCAAAAGTTTATTCTAAAGTAGCCCTTTCTCAAATTCATGTCAAAAGAAGAGATTATACAAAAGCGATACGAATTTTAAGACAAGAGCTGATTGATACTACAAGTTTAGAAGTTGCAACAATAATCGCTGATGAGCTTTATGATGCGTATATTTTAAATGATCAAGATAAAGAAGCGTATGATCTTGTAGAAAAAGTATTAAATAGAAATATAGATTATTATGCCAACGATAGTTATAAGGCATTAAAAAAAGTGGATAAGTTGGTCAAAGCAAATATGCCTGAATTTGCAATTGAAATTTTACAAAAACTTTTACAAAATGCAAGTGAATCAAAAAGTATCGATAGTTTTAAATTTAAATTGGCAAATACCTACATGGAGATTGCAGGAGTTCAAAAAGAGTATCTTGCGAAGGCAAAAGCGATATATGAAGAGCTTATTCAAAGCAAAAGAAACAGTCAGTACAGAAAAAGAGCAAAAATGTATCTTGATGAGATTATTATGAGAGAAGGAAAATTTGATCCTGTAATGGTAGCAGCTAAATATAATAATTCGGAGACTATGCAATATAAAGCGATGATGCAAGAGCTTTTAAATGCCATTCGAGATGAGAAATTTGAGCAGATACTTCGTATGAAAAAAATCTATCAAGGGGTATATCCATCGATTGTAAAAAGATTTGGATATGAAAGTATGGATCAAATCTATCATATAGTCAATACAAAAATGATTGAATATTATCTCAAAGCCAATCAGTGTAAACAACTTAATCTTGTGATAAAAGATGTTTCGGATGAAGTTCTATTAATGCTTTTGGAAGATGAAAAAACTACAGATAGCCTTTTTGGATGTATGTTGGAACTTCCTCGTGATAGAACCTATAATATCGTGAAAAACGTATATGCAAAATCTAATAACTCCGAGGTGTATCTTTATCTTGAGAGAATAGCAATTTTACTTAAAAAATATGATGATGCGATGATGTTTTCGCAAAAGCTTAATCTTTTTAGTGATCCGATGGTACTATCACGTGAGTTTTTATACAGGTTTTTAGTTTATGCAAATCAAGATAATATACAAGGATTGCAGAGATTTTTTGCATATGCGAGGGAAAATCCTGAGTTTATCGTCAATAATAAAAGCAATCCTATGATTATTGATTTTTATTACCAATACTATCTCTATTTGCTCAAAGAACAAGAGGAAAACGAAGCTATAGTAACTTTAAAAGAACTTTATAAGACTCAAAATAGGATGAATGCAAGAGTGTATTCCCCTTTTGTGGAGATTGAACTTGCAAAGTATGCAAAGCTTAATGATGATTATGATAGAGCCTTAGAGTATTTAAAGCGGGGATTACATATCAAAAGACAAAGAGACGGTAAAAGTATAGATAGAAAAATAAGTGATGATGATAAAGCAAAAATATATTATGAAATGGCAAAAATTTACGAGCATCAAGAGAAACAAAACAGATATAAAGATGCTGTAAGAAGATGTAATAGACTTAAAAATACGCAAAGTTATTATAAAAAAATGTGTGAAAAAATGTGATGCAGAATATTGATATTGAAAGTTTAATCGATAGTATAAATGCCGAGGCATTATTTATCCCTTTTGGGAGAGTAAAGACTATTAATAGTGCAAATATAGTGGCAGGTGGATTGGAAGTTGCAATCGGAGATATTGTTAGAATAGAATCGGACAGCCATTCGTATCAAGTTTTAGGGATGGTTGCTTCATTGGAATCTAAGTATTTTAAGATTATCCCTTTTTCATTTATTGACGGTTTTAAAATAGGGGATAAAGTATATCTTCAAAAAGAGGGACTCAATGTCAAGTGTGGATATGGATTATTAGGACGTGTTGTTAATGCATTAGGGGAGCCTATCGATGAGGGGGGAAAAGTTACAAACCTAGAGGCTAACTCTGCTATTAATAAAGATACGATTCCCCCCTTAGATAGAGGAATTATCGATCAAAGATTTGGAACAGGCGTAAAAGCAATAGATTCGATGCTCACATGTGGAAAAGGGCAAAAAGTAGGAATATTTGCAGGTTCCGGAGTTGGAAAATCAACCTTGATGGGGATGATAGTAAAAGGGTGTGAAGCACAAATTAAAGTGATTGCCCTTGTTGGAGAACGGGGACGTGAGATTCCAGAATTTATCCACTATAATTTAGAAAACAATTTAGAAAATACGGTTATAGTAACGGCGACAAGCGATGAATCGGCTTTGATGAGAAAGTATGCGGCATTTAGTGCCATGGCGATTGCAGAGTTTTTTAGAGACAAAGGGCATGATGTACTTTTAATGATGGATTCTGTCACAAGGTTTGCCATGGCACAAAGGGAGATTGGGCTTAGTACCGGCGAACCGCCGACACAAAGGGGATATCCACCCTCTGTATTTGCTCTTTTACCACAGTTGATGGAGAGGGCCGGTTCTAATTCCAAAGGGACGATTACTGCATTTTTTACTATTTTGGTAGATGGAGATGATTTAAGTGATCCTATTGCAGATCAAAGTAGATCTATTCTTGATGGACATATAGTATTAACAAGAAAATTAACCGAAGAGGGATTTTATCCCCCTATCGATATTTTACAAAGTGCCTCAAGGATAATTGATAAAGTTATACCAGTTGAACAATATAAACGTTTTTTAAAGTTAAAAAGGATATTATCACTAATAAGTGAAAATGAGGTACTTTTAAGAATTGGTGCGTACAAGAAAGGGATGGATAAAGAGTTAGACGATGCCTTATTAAGAAAAGATAAGATTCGTAAGTTTTTATCGCAGGGGATGAATGAGATCAGTTCTTATGAGCAAACGGTAAAAGCCTTAATGGAGGTGACAAATGATTGATACTACAAATAGGATGATGTTCCATTTGGGGAACTTAAACGCTGAAAATCAGCGAATTACTTATCAAACCGGAACTGGGGAGATATTGCAAAATGGAAGTGACGACTCTTTGGTTTATGCCGGTGTTTTAGCAATTGAAGATAGAATTAGGGTTACAACAAATTTAAAAGAACAACTTGTAAAAACAAATAACTTTAATGATATTGGGGATACAAGTTTGTCTGATATGAAGAATCAGCTGGATACCATAAAAGTTAATCTTTTAAAAGGTCTAAACGATGGTATGGATAGAAGTGATAAACTTGCTTTAGCTACCACTTTACGAGGAGTTCGTGAAACAATGCTTGACCTTATGAACGTAAAAGCTAACGGAGAGTTTGTTTTTGCGGGTTCGGTTACAACGGAACAAACTATGGTAAAAGATGCCGATTTTGCATTGAATGGGCAGGTTGAATACGGAGGAGACGGTTTTTTAAGAAAAATTGCAGTGCAGCCTGGGAGTTACAGAGATAGAGGTGTGACAGGATACGATGCAAGTTTTTACACTGCAAGTTTGGCAAGAGCAGGGGAGCTATTTACCTTTGAAGAGGGTGAGAGAATTATTGATGAAAATGGAAATGAATGGAAATTAAACGCTGCAAATACACATATTCAGCAATATGACCATAATGGTGTTATCATCCATCCACCGGTAGAAATAGCAATAGATTCTTCCACTCCGGCAGATGATGCACCTGCTATTGCAGGAACAGGACAATCTGTTAAAGCAACATATACAATTAATAATATAGGACTACTTCCTGCAGGAAGAGTTTTTGAAGCAAAGCATAATTATTTTGATGATCTTAATGTTATTATCAATGCACTAGAAGGACAAGCAACATTGTTAGACGGTACAAAAGGTGCTATAATATCAGATACACTAGTTGATGATACGTTAAGAGCAGGACTAGATCAAACAGATGCCCAATTTGATGCAACAAATATAGGGCATGGAGAACTTGGTGGGAGAAATGCAGTTTTTGAACAATCATACGAAAAGATTCAATCGCAACTCACCCACTATAATATTTTGCTTAGAGAAACAAATGGTGCTGATTTAACAAAATTGGCAGTTGAATCCAAAGCTTTGGAGACGACGTATGCGGCTTTATATTCAACAATAGCAAAAATGAATGATATGTCACTTGTAAAATATATATAAGTATATAAAGATAGAGTAGGTATTTAGCAAAATATGAGCATAAGAGAGATTTTTTTTAAAAAAGAGTATGTTCTTATAGCATTCATTTTTGCAATGCTTGCAATCATAGTTGTCCCTTTACCAAAAGGGATGCTTGATTTTTTCTTGATTGTTTCTTTAACATCGGGAATTTTAATCCTTTTAATCTCTTTATTTGTTCAAAAACCTACGGATCTTTCGACATTTCCAACGTTACTTTTAATCTTGGTACTTTTTAGGCTTTCACTTAATATTGCAACTACTAGGTCAATTTTAAGTGAGGGGCATAACGGCCCTGATGCGGTAAGTTCTATTATTACTGCTTTTGGGGAATTTGTTGTCGGTGGAAATATGATAATCGGTATAATCGTATTTATCATATTGGTTTTGATTAATTTCATTGTTGTAACAAAAGGTGCCGGAAGGGTTGCAGAGGTTCAAGCAAGATTCTCTCTTGATTCACTTCCAGGGAAGCAAATGGCAATCGATGCCGATCTAAATGCCGGGTTTATCGATGATCAAGAAGCTAAAAAAAGAAGAGAAGAGTTATCTAAAGAGGTAAGTTTTTACGGTACGATGGACGGTTCTGCGAAGTTTGTTAAAGGTGATGCGGTTGCAGGGATTATCATTACTTTGGTAAACTTAATCGGTGGATTGATGATTGGTATTTTTCAACACGATCTTACTGCAAGTGAGAGTGCCAATATCTATACAATTTTAACAATCGGTGACGGACTTGTTGCCCAAATTCCTGCACTTGTTATCTCTACTGCAACTGCTATTATCATTACACGTTCAAATAATGAAGATGAAAAATTTGCCAGTGGAACCATCGCACAACTTGTTAATGATAGTAAAACATTAATTATAACTGGAATCGGGCTATTATTATTTGCATTTGTTCCCGGGTTTCCAAGTGGAATATTATTTTTTATGGGTATGTTACTAGCAGCAGTAGGATACACTGTTTATATGATTGAAGCGGATCAAGACAATGCCTTTACAAGATTTGTCAAAGGTGGACAAAAAGCAGCCGATAAGATAAAAGCAGAACAGGCAAAACAAGAAGAAGAAAGAGCCAAAAAACAACAAGCTACCGTAATGTCGGAAGAACAAACCCTCGATAAAACAATGAAGTTAGAGATTCTTGAGCTTAAACTGGGTGCGCAACTTTTAAAATTAGTTCAAGGGGATAGTGAGCTTCTTGATAAAATTAAAGGGATTAGAAATAAAATAGCAGGGGAACTTGGATTTGTTATTCCTCAAATTAGAATTAGCGACGATACCTCATTGCAGATGAATGAATATACTTTTAATCTTAAAAGAATACCTATAGCAAAAGGTTCGGTTGAGTTGAATAAATTTTTGGCAATGGGTGGAATTGCAGGAGCTACCATTGAAGGGAAAAAAGTAAAAGAACCCGTATTCAATTTAGATGCCACTTGGATTGAGGGGGATAAAAAAGATGAAGCCCTTAACCGTGGATTTACCGTGGTTGATGCACCTACTATTATCTCTACCCACCTCTCAGAGCTTATTAAAAAACACGCAGAAGATATCCTTACAAGACAAGATATTGTTGATATGATAGATAGATTAAAAGAGGATTTTCCTGTGGTTGTTGAAGAGGCGATGAAAGTGACGACTTACGGAACAATTTTAAAAGTGTGTAAAGATCTTTTACATGAGGGAATTCCTCTTGTAGATATGATTACCATTTTAGAGTCAGTCTCAGATATAGCCGAACTTACAAAATCTCCTGAGATTTTACTTGAACATGTGCGTTCTAAACTCTATAGACTTATTACCAATAAATACACTGCCGCAGACGGTGCTATCCATATTATTACTATTAAATCTGAACTAGAGCAAGATTTTATCTCAAAACTTCAAGAGCAACACGGTGTAAGTCAATTGCTTCTTAGTATCGGAGAGATTAATAAACTTGTAACCAAAACAAGAGAACTTATTACCCAAACCGATGATAAAGGGATTGCTCCCGTTGCTATGATAGTCGATCCAAGCCTTAGAAGAAGAGTTGCCGAGATTTTTGAAAAATTTGGATTAAATGTTGCAGTGTTATCCCATGCGGAGCTTGATGCAAAAGCTGAATTCACTATTGAGGGGACATTAGAGTTTTAAGTCCCATTTCGATAAAATACCACAATTTTAACTTAACAAAAAAGGATTATTTATGAATGGTGATTTAATTGGATCTTTACTTCCGCTTATCGTACTTTTTGCGATATTTTATTTTCTTATCATTAGACCACAGCAAAAACAACAAAAAGAACATGCAGCGATGTTAGAAGCGCTTGAAAAAGGTGATAAAGTTGTAACAAACGGTGGACTTATTGTAGAGATTACAAAAGTTGAAGAGGAGTTTTTTACAGTAAAAAGTATTGATGATTCAACGCTTAGAGTAGCTAAGAACTTTATAGCTAATAAATGGAAAGACTAAGCAAAGGATAATTTCTTGCATATATTTAACTATAGGCTAGTGATTTTTGCACTGGTCACTGTGTTTGGTATCGTATTTTCAATACCATCTTTTTTACAAACTGATGATGGTAAAAAAATCTCTTTAGGACTTGATCTGCAAGGTGGACTTCATATGCTTTTAGGTGTTAAAACTGAAAAAGCGGTTGAGGGAAAAATAAAATCGGTTGCGGCAACCGTGAAATATTTTACCGATAAAGAGTCGATTTTAATTGAAGATTTGGTTGTTAAAAAAGAGAGTCTAAGTTTTGTGTTACTTGATCCAGATGAGGTTAAAAAGCTTGATGATATGTTAGCTGAAACCAAAGGCTTGGATATCAAAAAAAGCAGCAGCTACGAATATCTTATCGGATTAACTCCGGTTGAGGTTGATATTGTAAAAGATATGGCGGTAGGTCAAGCTGTGGAAACTATTAGAAATAGACTTGATCAATTTGGTTTAGCCGAACCGTCTGTTGCAAGACAAGGGGACGCAGATATTGTCGTAGAATTGCCGGGAATTAAAACACAACAGGAGGAGCAGCGTGCCAGAGAGCTTATTGCAAAACCTGCAAATCTTGAACTTATGGCAGTGGATGAAGCAAAATCAGACCAAGTAAATGACCTAACAAGCGAAGAAGCCTTAGAGTTTGGAGATGTTATCTTAGAAGAATCGGGGAAACCCGGAACAAAATATCTCGTAAAACAGATACCGATCTTAACCGGCTCTCAAGTAGTAGATGCAAAAGTTGCTTTTGATCAACAAACAAACTCTCCTGTTATCAATTTTACTTTAAGCTCTTTTGGAGCAAAAGTTTTTGGAGATTTTACTGCTAAAAATGTTGGTACGAGATTGGCTGTCGTGCTTGACGGAAAAGTGTTTTCAGCTCCCGTTATTCGTGAGAGAATCGGTGGAGGAAGCGGACAAATCAGCGGTAATTTTACCGTTAATGAAGCAGGAAATGTAGCAATTGCTTTAAGAAGTGGAGCATTACCTGCTCCTGTTGTGATGCTTGAAAAAAGAAGTGTAGGACCCAGCCTTGGAGCGGATTCTATTGAAGCTTCGATGATAGCGTTGATTTCGGGTTTTGTTCTTGTTGTAATTTTTATGGTTGTTTACTATGGACTAGGCGGTGTGATTGCCAATATTGCACTTGTTACGAATATTTTTATTATCATAGCAGTTATGGCGATGTTTGGGGCAACTTTGACACTTCCTGGTATGGCGGGTATCGTACTAACCGTAGGTATGGCAGTTGATGCTAATGTTATTATCAGTGAACGTATCAGAGAGCTTTTACGCCAAGGTCATAGCATACCAAAGTCGATTGAAAACGGGTATAAAAATGCAATGAGTGCAATTATGGATGCAAATATCACGACACTTTTAGTTGCCGTTATTTTATATGCTTACGGGACAGGACCTATCAAAGGATTTGCCGTAACGATTAGTATCGGTATCTTGGCATCGATGATTACTGCTATTTTAGGAACACATGGAATTTACGAAGCGTTAATGTCAAAAATTACAAAAAGTAAAAATACGAAACTTTGGTTTGGAGTATAACAATGGAGATATTTAAAAAAGATACCATATTTGATTTTATGGGAAAACGACTTCCTTTTTTAGGGATCTCTGCTATTTTAGTTATCGCTTCGATTGTACTTCTTTTTACTAAAGGGTTACATCTAGGGATTGATTTTTCAGGTGGAACATTAATTCAAGTTCAATATGAACAAAAAGCTCCTTTGCAAAATATTAGAGATGTTTTAGGGACTGATCAAAGATTTGATAAAGCGAGTGTAACGGAATTTGGAAGTGAAAAAGAGGTAATTATTAAAATACCTACGACCACTTCAAGTTTGGGAAAAGATATCGGCGATGAGATAAGAGCTATCTTAAAGCCAACTGGACAATATGAAATCAGAAGAGTCGATATGGTTGGACCAAAAGTTGGTAATGCCTTGCAGGAAAAAGGGCTTATGGCATTAAGTTTAGCACTTATCGTTATTTTGATTTATGTGTCATATCGGTTTGAGTGGAGATTTGCAATTGCTTCGATTTTAGCTTTGATTCACGATATATCTATTGCACTTGGAGCAATAGTTCTTTTTAATATAGATGTTAATCTTGATATTTTAGCGGCAATTCTTACAATCTTGGGATATTCACTTAATGATACGATTATTGTATTTGACAGGATTAGAGAGGGGATTGAAACTTCAAAAGAGAGTGAGCTTAATAGTGTAGTAAACGAGTCTGTTTCAAGAACTTTAAGTAGGACGACACTTACTTCATTGACAACCTTTTTTGTGGTATTGACGCTATTTTTATTTGGTGGAGAGATTATAAAAGGGTTTAGCTTTACACTTTTAGTGGGTGTGATTGTAGGGACTTATAGTTCTATATTTATTGCGGCTTCATTTTTGGTACAGTTAAAATTTTCTATTTCTAATTATAGAAAAGGTTTAGCCGAAAAAGAAAAACGTCAAAAAGATAAAGATAGATTAAGAGCACAGTTTGAACAAGGGACAGTGTAAGGGATTAAAAAATGGGTAAACTATTTGGAACAGACGGAGTAAGAGGACAGGCTGGAAATTTTTTAGATGCAATGACAGCTTTAAAACTAGCTCAAGCCGCGGGAATATATTTTAAAAAACACTCCCGTACAAAAAAAATCTTACTAGGAAAAGATACCAGACGAAGTGGATATATGATTGAAAATGCTTTGGTAAGCGGTTTTACTTCGGTTGGATACGATGTGATACAAATAGGTCCCATGCCGACACCTGCTATTGCATATTTAACGGAGACTATGCGATGTGATGCAGGGATTATGCTAAGTGCTTCCCATAACTCTTTTGAAGATAACGGGGTAAAATTTTTTGATGCACATGGAGATAAACTTTCAGTTGAAGTTGAAAAAGAGATTGAGGCAATTTTTAAAAATGACGTTCTTATAAAAAGTTCACAATGTACCCATAATGAAATAGGGAAAGCACAAAGGATAAACGATGTTATAGGTCGATATATTGTCTCTATTAAGACATCATTTCCAAAAGAGCTAAGTCTTAGCGGTATGAGGATAGTTCTTGATTGTGCCAACGGTGCGGGATATAAGGTAGGACCCACTATTTTAGAAGAGCTTGATGCCGATGTAATTACGGTTAATGATCAACCTAATGGATATAATATCAATGAAAATTGCGGGGCACTCCATCCAAATGAACTTGGGAAATTGGTAGTTCAATATAGAGCCGATGTAGGGATTGCACTTGACGGGGATGCAGATAGACTGGTAATAGTTGATGAAAAGGGTAGTGTTATCGATGGAGATAAACTTATAGGTGCACTTGCAGTTTATTTGAAAAATAATAACAAACTTCAAGGTGGATGTGTAGCAACCGTTATGAGTAACCAAGCTTTAGAAGACTATCTTCATTCCCACGATATTGAGTTTTTACGATCAAATGTCGGGGATAAATATGTGCTTGAAATTATGAAAGAAAAGGGAATTAATTTCGGTGGAGAACAAAGCGGTCATATTATCTTTTCGGATGTAGCTAAAACAGGAGATGGTTTAGCTTCTGCGTTACAGGTTCTAGCACTATTAATCACTACAAAACAAAAAGCAAGTAAAGCTTTAAATCCATTTGAACTTTATCCTCAGGTACTTAAAAATTTAATTGTAGAAGAAAAAATCCCTTTAGAAAAAATAGAGGGACTTGAGGAGCTTTTAAAAACGTTTAGAGCAAAAGGTTTAAGAGACCTTATTAGATACTCGGGAACAGAAAATAAAATCAGACTTCTTCTTGAGGGAAAAGATAAACATTTGGTAGATGATTGTATGAAAGAGCTAACGGTATTTATAAAATCTAAACTATGCTAAGAAAACTTTTCATTTTTACGGCACTTTTTTTGGTGCTGTTTATTGTAGATCAATATATCAAATCACTTTTTGTAAACGGCTTTGAAGCACAGGGGGAATGTATCTCTTTGGTTCTTGCATATAACCATGGAGTAGCATTTTCCATGTTTTCTTTTTTGGAAGAAAATTTAAAATATATTCAAATTGGCATTATGATTATAGGGCTTATTTATGTTGTTTTACATAAAGATATTTTTAGTACATATTATGTACCTGTTGCACTTTTACTAGCAGGTGGGGTAAGTAATATTTATGATAGATTTAATCACGGAGCCGTGGTAGATTACGTTTATTGGCACTGTGGATTTGATTTTGCAATATTTAATTTAGCGGATGTTTTAATTGATTTGGCGGTTGTTTTGATTTTGATAATAAGTTATAGGGAATCGAAGAAAAAAGTTTCTTAAGCTTGATGTTCCCGTAAAAACGGGAACATATAATGATTTAGTATCTTATAATATCTTTTAAATTAGCAATATCTTCAAGCTGGTCTATCTCTTCCATAGCTAATTGAAAATATTTCTTTAAACTCGGTTTATCAAGTAAAACAATCTCATTATCAAAATGTAAATGCGGCACGGGCATCCCTCCATTAATTAAATGTCGTAGTGAAACATTTGATGTAGTTTTACTTTTTGCATTTACAAGTTGAATTCTATCACAGTGTGCTACAACCTCTTTTAGTTTATCAAAAGGTATTTTAAATTGTGGTACAGGCCAAATTCCCATTGTTGAAGGAACAAGTTTAGCATACGGTTTTTCCCATACAATATTTTCCATTTCAAAACCCATTTTTTACCCCTTATGTATATGTAATTAGTTTTTTGCAATTGATTGCAACATTAATCTTTATTATCTCATTTTTTCTTTAATAGCATTACCTCCTTTTAAGATTTAGTTTTAAGGGTGCATATAATTTACCATATGCTCCACAAATGCAGGATTCTCTTGTAAAGTTTGAAAAACATATTTTGCGCAATCTATAGCATGACGTTCACTGTGACACATCATTGCACCCATTTTATCTGGATAGCCGGTCATACGGTAGTTGGTACATCCACACCAGTTCATACAATAATCTTGTACTGGGCACTCTTTACATTCATCATTTGCATTTTCAAAAGATTTTCCTAATGTACATCGTTGTAAAAGATTAATACCGTTATGGATATTTCCAATTATCATTTTTTTATCGGTATCGTCTCCTATAAGACGTTCACACGGATAAAGATTTCCACTGGGTGCAAAACCAAATTCTGTTTTTCCCATACCGCAGCGATCGGAAGCATCATAACCACCTTTAAAAAATAAGATTAATTTATTGTCCAATAGATTGATGGCAACTTTTTTGTTATTTGTAAAAATATCAATATAAATATCTGCTACCTCTTTATAACTTTTAGATATAGCTATAAGATCTTTTTCTTCCCAAGAAGCCGTTATATCAGGATTGAGATGAATATTGTATAAATTATTTTGAATTAAAAATTGAACAATATCTTGTAATTGGGTAACGGTATCTGGAGTATACACGGCATTTACTTGGATATGTAACTCTTTTGATAATTGTTTAATATTTTTTAAAACTTTTTTAAGGGTACCTTGATTGTGTTTATCTTTTCTATATTTATCGTGAATATGTTCAGGACCATCTATACTAACATTTAGTTTAATCTCATATTTTCTAAGAAACTCTATAATCTCGTCATTTAATAGAGTTCCGTTTGTCGTCATATGAAAAGTGCGTGGATGTGAAGAGTTTTTATCGTTTATATAAGTGATAATTTTTTCGATAAGTTGATATTGCAAAAGTGGTTCTCCTCCAAAAAAACCGAAATCTATCGGTTCGTTTTCAGGCGTAATTAAAAATGCAAAATCAACTATTTTTTTTGCAGTGGTTAATTCCATAGCACTGTTATGTTTCTCTCCTGCATAACAGTAATCGCATCGTAAATTACAATCATGTGTAATACTTAAAGTTACTTTCACGGTTATCTCCTGTACACTTAAAATTGCAAATAAAACTATGGTATCAAAAAAGTGTCAAAGTTTTGTCACTATATTCAGTCTTGTTTAAGGTTTGTAACCAAGTGAAGAAGATTAGTTTTTTCTTTTCCCACCGCCAACTTGAAGTGCCAATTTGGCATTTCAAGTTTTCAAACTCTTCTTTATTGATTTGAAACATAAAATCAAAATCATTAAATCGTTTAATATTTTTCTTTATTTAGTGGATAATGTAAAGTATACCATAGAAAAAGAATTGCATTTTGCGGGTAAAATATTTCGTTAATAGTTAAGATTAATAAATGTAGTGTGTAAACCACAAGCCTAAGCTTGTAGTTCTTGAAGTTTTTCTTTTACAACTTCTGCGTGGAAAGTTTCTATAGTCTCCCCTTGTTTTTTCCTTTTTTGTCTTACTTTTACATTTTCCCAAACAGCGGCGATCTTACCCTCTGGGTTGATAATAAAAGTTGATCGTACAACTCCCATATATTTTCTTCCGTAGTTCATTTTCTCTTGCCATACGCCGTATGCCTCACAGAGTGTTTTTTCCTCATCGGCAAGTAATGTGATAGAAAGATTTTTTTTCTCAATAAAATTTTGATGTTTTTTAGGGCTATCGGGACTAACTCCAAGTATAACCGCATCAAGATCGTCGAATTCAGGCTCTCGTGCGGTAAAATCACACGCTTCGTTTGTACATCCCGGAGTGTTGTCTTTTGGGTAAAAGTACAGTACTATCCATTTTCCTTTTAAGTCTCGTAAACATATCTCTACATTATCTTGGTTCGGGTTACAAAATTCTGGCGCAACTTGTCCAACTTCTAACATATATTTTCCTTTTTTATTTAATTAAATTTTATTTTATTGCAATAAAAGTTCCAAAGTTTATCCATTTGAATAAACAGTCAAAATTTTTAAATCCAGCATCAAGTATCATCTTTTTATTCTCTTCATAGCTATAAGGGATAAGCACGTTTTCCAATGCTTCTCTTTTTTGTGCTATCTCAAACTCACTGTAACCTTGCTCTTTTTTAAAGTTATAATACTCATCGATAAATTGTTTATTTAAAATTTTATCTTCACTTATCACTTTTTCGCTAAAGATAAATATTCCACCATCTTCAAGTGAGTCGTAGATTTTTTTTATCAATTTTTCCCGCATAAGCGGTCTTATAAATTGCAAAGTGTAGTTTGAAATGATTAGTTTGGAACTTTGCAATTCAACATTAAAAATATCATCTTCGATAAAGTTTATATCTATCCCAAATGCTTTTGCTTTGTGTGAGGCACGTTCAAGCATTGCATGGGAATTATCAACTCCGATAAGTTCAAAGTTTTTATTGCTGTGTTTTGCAATATTGATAAGAGTTGAAGCTGTTGAACATCCAAGGTCATAGACCCTATTCCCATCTTCTAAATATTTTAGTGCAAAAGAGGTAGTAAGCTCTAATGCTTCTTTGTAGTAAGGAACTGAGCGTCTTAACATATCGTCAAATACAGATGCTACGTCCTCGTCAAATTCAAATTGTTTTGTGATTGGTTTATCAAATAGATTGTCTTTCATCGATTGTATTGTATAATAAAAAGATTTAAAACCAAAGGAAATTAATTGATAGAGACAAAATGTGGTTTTGTAGCAACGGTCGGTAGACCAAATGCGGGGAAAAGTTCTTTGCTAAACTGGCTTGTTGGGGAGAAGATAACGATGGTTTCCCATAAAGCAAATGCAACAAGAAAAAGATCAAATGTAATAGTGATGAATGGGGAGGATCAGATTGTATTTGTAGATACTCCCGGGATCCATGAAACTGAAAAACTTATCAATCAGTTTATGCTGGAAGAAGCTCTCAAAGCGATAGGGGATTGTGATCTTATTTTATATTTGGCTCCCGTTACCGATAAAGTTACACATTATGTAAATTTTTTAGAAAAAAATACAAAAAATACAAAACACATTTTGCTTCTTACAAAAACAGATTTTGTAACCAAAGCCGAGTTGTTGGAAAAAATAGCCGAATATGAAAAATATAGCGATAAATACGAATCTCTTTTAACGGTTTCTATTAAAAAAGGGGCAAAGCAGCAACCTCTTTTGGATGAGATTGTAAAACATCTACCCGTCTCGCCTCCGCTATTTGATACGGAGATTATGACGACATCACATTTACGAGAAATTTATAAAGAGTTTATCAGAGAGTCGGTTTTTGAAAATATCAGTGATGAGATCCCTTATGAAGCAGATGTTGTGATTGATAAGGTACAAGAAAAACCTAATGTAGACGTCATTAAAGCTACCATTGTTGTAGAAAAAGGGACACAAAAGGGGATGATAATAGGAAAAGGGGGAGAAGCTATTAAAAGAATAGGGCTAAATGCTAGGAAAAAAATAGAAAGATTAACCCAGAAAAAAGTATATCTTGAACTTTTTGTATCTGTTAAAAAAGGGTGGAGTAAAAATAAAAAATCGTTAAAAGAGATGGGGTATAATTTTGACTAACCTTAAATAATCTTTAAAAGCGTGATATATATGTGACAAAATTTTATTACAATACGGTATGAAAAATATCACAACAATGAGTATAAAAGTCACAGAAGAGATTAATCCAAAAAAACTCCTTACCTTTTTAAGGACACAAATTGAACTTCAGTCGTTATTGATAACCGATACAAGCTATTTTTACTATAGCTTTTTACCTCAATCTTTGCAATATGAAGTTATCGTATTTACCCAAAAAAAAGATTTTTTCAGCTCCCTTTTTATCTATCTCTTTCAACTTTGCAAAGAGGAGCTTTGTACACTTTTTATTACAGCGGATTTTTTTTGTATATATGAAAAAAGAAAACTTATAGCACTAAAAAAAGTATCAAATGTAACACAAACAGATATCCTAAGCTATGTGGAGCAAACTTATCAAGTTACTCCGACAAATACTGTAGACCTTAGAGATGAAGATATGAGAGGGTTAGTTGAATCTTGCAATGAAAAATGTAAAAAAGGTATTGAAAAAAACATTTATAAGGTTATACCCGATAACTCTTTTCAATATTTTATTTTTTATACTTTGTGTGCCAGTGTAGTTTTTATGTATTTGATACTGGATAATTATCATAGTAAAACTTTACAAAATGCCATCCCAACAGTATCAAAACAATACGATAAAAATTTTTATCTCTATAAAAAACATCAAAAAAACAGCTCGGTTAAAAACTTGTTGGATTTTACAAGCTATCTTGATAAAAATAAAATAGAGTATAAAACAATTGAATTTGATAAAGATATTTTTAAAATAAGCTTGGCAGGAGAGAATAAAAAAATACTTTTAAAAAGTTTGGAATATACGTTAAAAAAAGTGGTTTTAGAATCTATTCAATTTAATGAAAACACAAAGCTTTACGATATGGATATAGTGCTTTATGATAAAAAATAGATTTGAAGTACTCCCTTTATCCCAAAAAATACAGTTATATCTTTTGATACCTTTAGTTTATGGACTGGTTTTTATTTTATATAATAATTTTTATGCAAATGAGATAGAAGGGACGAATCCAAAGAAGATACAAAAAGTTTCATATGATATAAAACATTTAAAACCTATGGAGGTAATAAGTTTTTTTGAAGATAAAATACAAAGCTATTCGTTAAAAACAAAATCTCTAAAAACAAAGGAAAAGTTTCTTGTATTGGAAATAACGGGAACTTTTGAAAACCTAACAGCCTTTTTACAAAAGATGCAAACCCATTTTCAAATAATCTCTTTTAAATTTATACAAGAAGAAAAATTAAAAAAGTTCAATCTTATTGTAGATACGCAATGGTTTTTTAATACAAAACTTATTACTAAAGAGTTTATTGTAAATCAAAAAAAGGGTATAAAAATTGATGCAATTATAGATCAAGAGGTATTGATTGACGGCGTATGGTTTACCAAAGGGGAGATCTGCAACGGACTAAAAATAGTATCGATTCAAAAAGATAGTGTGAAGTTTATAGAGTTACAAACAAAAAAAGAGGTTATCGTGGAGCTATTAGATGAGCCTTTATGATTATAATATAGAGTATGATATTTCCCGTAATGTTGATAAAGAAATACTTTTTAAATACAATATGATGCCCCTATGTTATCAAGGGCTTTTTTTAGTTGTAGCAACCAACGATACAAATGGAGAAGAAAAAAATCTAAGCAAACTATTTGGGCATCCCGTAAAAATAGTAATAGTTCCTTACTCTGAGCTTCAATTTGAATGGAGATATATCAAAATAAAATCTAAGCTCTATTTTTTATCAAAAAATATGGGAGGTAAACTTGCGCAAAAAGAGGATACAAAAGAGGTGGTAGAGTTTATTGATGCCCTTTTGGTATTTGCAATAGAACAAAGGGCAAGTGATATACATTTTGAATCTTTGGAGCAAAGTATTGTGATACGGCTTAGGATTGATGGTGTGCTTCGGCAGTTTTTTAGATTTGATATTGCAGTTTTTCCTATAGTGAGTACTTATTTAAAATATTTATCAAATTTGGATATCTCCAATAAACGCTATCCCCTTAGTTCCCGTATATCAAAATATATTGTAGACCGTATTTATGATCTAAGAATTTCTACGCTTCCTACGATTTACGGGGAATCTGTAGTGCTAAGAGTTTTAAATAGTATGGATACCAAAAAAAGTTTGGATGCAATAGGTTTTGATCAAAGCACTTTAAAATCACTTCAAGAGATACTCAAACTCAAGCAAGGATTATTTTTGGTCACGGGACCCACAGGAAGCGGAAAGACTACAACCCTTTACTCGATGATTCATGAGATTCATTCTTTAAGCAAAAAAATCATCACTATCGAAGACCCCGTTGAGTATAAAATAGAGGGGGTTATGCAGGTAAATATCAATGAAGATATAGGATTGGATTACCATACGGTACTTAAAAATATATTGCGTCAAGATCCCGATATCCTTTTAATCGGAGAAATTAGAGATAAGGAGTCACTTAAAATAGCAATCCAAGCTTCCCTTACGGGACATTTGGTTTTTGCAACACTCCATACAAACTCCTCAATAGAGACGATACATCGGCTTCTTGATTTAGAAGCGGAGCCTTATTTAATTGCAGCTACTTTAAAAGGGGTGCTCTCCCAAAGATTGGTAAGAGTTTTATGTTCCCATTGTAAAAGTTCTGAGCATAAGGGGTGTAAGTTTTGTAACTATAGCGGATATAAAGGGAGAACGGTAGTGAGTGAACTATTAATGATTGACGATGAGGTAAAAAAATTTATTTTAGATGAAAAAGAATTAAATGGACTTTTAGAGTTTTTAGCTCAACAAAAGTTTCAAACAATCCAAGATAATACAAAAAAGCTTATTGAAAAAGGGCTGACGGACTATGAAGAGTATATCAATAAAATCTAACCATGAAATATAAAATCACATATCAACAAAATAGCAAAATTATCACGGATATAATAGATACGGACGGTTCAAATTTAGATAAGAAACTGCAACAATTTCAAAATATTATAAAAATAAAAAGCTTGGAAGATAAAAAAAGAAAAAACTATTTTCAAAATAAAAAGCAAGAGATATACCTTTTTTTTAAGCAGCTCCATCTGATGCTTGAGAGCCACCTTAATTTTCATGAAGCTTTAGATTTGATACTTCAAACAAATAAAAATAAATATATTCAAAATATTATCAATATCATACAAAAATCAACAACGCAAAACTATCCGATAGAGATTGCACTTCATGAGTACACAAAAGATATAGGCATCCTACCCATTGCATTTTTAAAACAAGGAATTGAAAACGGTACGATAAAAGATTCTATTGCCTCTATTGTTCTTTTATTGCAAAAAGAGATAACGATAAAAAAGAATCTATTGCAAACAGTTCGCTATCCAACTCTACTACTATTTTCTCTTGTAATCTCTTTATTGATGATTTTTATCTATGTCGTTCCAAATTTTGAATTTATATTTCAATCTTTAGGAGATAATCTCCCTTTTGCTACAGAGCTGTTGCTTGGAGTCAATACACTGACACAAAATTATTGGTATCTAGGGATTTTCCTTTTTATAGTGATATTTTTTATTTTTATATTTTTAAAATATAGATATAAAATATATTTTGACAGGTTGTCGGTACGGGCTTTCCCAATTGTAAGCAAAGTGATATTGGAGTACCAACTCTATAAACTTTTTTTAGCCTTATACATTGTAGTCCATTCAAAATACAAGTTTCAAACAGCCGTTACAAATTCGATACAAACTATTACCAATCTTTATCTTAAAAATATCATAGAACAAATTGCACAAAGGATTAAAAACGGAGAAGAGATAGCAGATGCCTTTAGTAAGTACAAACTTTTTGATCAGATGGTTATCAAACTGTTATATACTGCACAATCAACATCTAATTATGAAACCGTGTTATTGGATATTACCAACTATTACCAAGAAAGTTTTGAGCAAAGATTGGAAAAATTAGGCGATGTGATTGAACCTTTTATTATCTTTATAATAGCAATAGTTGTACTATGGCTTATCTTGGCAATTATGGTACCTATTTGGCAGATGGGAGCTGTTGGGTTATAGCTTTGGCTGCCGTATAAGCACTAGCCCAAGCAAAATGCAGATTATATCCTCCGCAATCTCCGTCAATATCCAAAATTTCCCCCGTAATATAAAGCCCCTTTTGTTTTTTGGACTCCATGGTATTTAGATTGATTTCGCTTAAATCAATTCCCCCTGAACACACTTCACAATGGTCAAACCCTTTTGTATCGATAATTGTAAAAGAGAGATTTTTAATGGTATGGACTATTTTATTAATCTCTTTTGTCCCAAGTTGTTTTGCATAAGATATATGAGCAGGGATTTTTGCACTTTGGATAATATAGTGTGCAAGTTTTTTATGAAAGATACCGTCAAGCCAAAGATTGATTTTTCTCTCTCCAAGAGACTTTACCCTTTTTTGTAAAAGTGCTTTTAATTGCTCTTTTGGAAATTGAGGTGCTATATCGATTGAGATTTTTACCTCTTTTGAAGTTTGAAGCTCAATTGCAATATCTCTACTTATATCCAAAATAGCAGAACCGCTTACGCCGTATTTTGTAAAAAGGATATCTCCTGTGTGGTTATTAACGGTTCCTGTTAGTTTGACACCGCTTATCATATCAAGATTTTTATTGTTTGCTACAAGTTGTACAAGTGATGGTTGAGGTTCAATAATAGTATGAGCAAATTTTTTGGCAAGTTGATAGCCAAAAGAGGTGCCTCCAAGTTTTGGCATAGCACTGCTTCCTGCTGCTAAAACGACAATGTCAAATTGTTGAGTCCCATTGATAATAAATTTATTATTTTCATATTCTATTGATTCCACAGGGGTATTTGTTAAAATTTTTGTCCCGATATTTTCATTTGCAAAAGTAAGTGCATCGACAACACTAGCACTGGAACTTGACATAGGGTAAGCCCTGCCGTTTTCTCGGTATAACAATTCCACCCCAAGAGTCTCAAAAAATTTTTTACAAGAGTTAAAATCAAAAATATTTAAAAGTTTTTTTAACTCTTTTTTCGTTTCACATGATGTATGAAAATTATCTATAGAGATATGTTGATTGGTAAGATTGCATTTACCGTTTCCTGTGGCTAAAAGCTTTTTCCCTATTTTATTGTTTTTTTCAAAAATTGCACTTGATATATTATGTTGGGATAAAAAAATTGCGGCTGCCAAACCTGATGCCCCGGCACCGATAATAGCTATTTTTGGATTGTGTTTTTGTTTATTCAATTGTAAAAGTTGTTGTATATTCTTGAGCGTTATCTATAACTTTAAAAGTCCATTGCCCTTTTAGTCTGCCGTCTTTATATCTATAATCGTAAATAGATGCATGACCTGCAGGGATAATCATAATCCTTTCTCTTGATATTTCATTATTTGGATCAATCCATTGTACCGTAATCTCTTTGTCATTTGTAGATCTGTCATGGGAGTATTTGCAGATTATCGAGTTTTCATCTTCTAGTATGATACAATCAACATTACTTTGAGGTGTTTGTGCAAAAACACTGATGATACTTAGTTGTAAAAGAAGTAACAACAATAAAAATTTTTTCATAAACAACCCTTATAATTTAATCTACCAATATTGTAGCTGTAAAAAAATTAAATCCAAATATTATCAATCAATCTTGTATCGCCGATCTTAACCGCTACAAGGATAATACTATTTTTAATCTCTATAGATTCTATAGCTTTAAAGTCCCTATTGAGTATATAAATATAATCGATTTCGATCAAAGGGGAAGTTAAAAGTAGTTTTTGCATTTCATTTATTAATTTTTGTACACTATACTCGTTAGTTCCAACAAGCTTTGCAGCATATTTAAGTGATTTGGAGATGAGAAGAGAAGCTTCTCTTTGTTCTTTAGAGAGATAAACATTGCGGCTGCTCATTGCCAGACCGTCATGTTCTCTTACGATATCACACGGTATAATATTTATATCCAAATAAAAGTTTTTAACCATCTGTTGTATAAGTGAGAGTTGCTGGGCATCTTTTTTCCCAAAATATGCATTTGTAGGATTTACTATGTTAAAAAGTTTGAGTACAATTTGAAGCATTCCGTCAAAATGTCCCGGACGTTTCAAACCTTCTAAAATAAATCCCTGCGATTTTGGAGCTTTAAGTAATACCTCGTCTTTTTCGTATACGGCATCAATAGTTGGAAAAAATAAAAAATCAACCCCGGAGAGTTCACATATTTTTTGATCGGAACTCTCTTTTTTGGGATATTTATCCAAATCTTCTCCCGCTAAAAATTGTGTAGGATTTACAAATATCGATACTACGGTTATATCATTTTGCTCTTTTGATTTTTTAATAAGTGATATATGCCCTTCATGAAGTGCACCCATAGTAGGGACGAAACCTATTGTTTTATTTTGCAGGTTTTTTAAAGTTTTTTGTAGAGTAAGAGGGTGTTGAATAATTTCCATTGATGTATGTATATTATGCTGTTATATCTAAAAAAGTTTTTGTTTCTGAATTTTGTGTAGAGATAACCTCTGCATTGGCAGTGTAAGCTATAGGTATCTCACTTTGTTTTAGAGGCTCTTTTACAATATCCGAATCGTCAGTATCAGACTCCTCTTTTGAGTTGGTTTGTTTGGTATTTTGTTTCTCTTTAGGAAGAGTTTGTTGGTTCCCGCTGTTATTAAGCTTTGCCAATTCATTGGCACTTTTTTCGAGCTTATTGTTAAGCTGAATCATGCTGTTGAGATTATTATCAACTTTCACCTGTTACCTCGTCAAGTTGGAGTAAAATCTTATTAAGATTTGTTTGTCTTGCTATTTGATGATCTACACCACTTGAATCAATTGGAGCAGATGCAGCTTTTTGAATTTGATCAAGTTTAAATGCAGCCGCTTTAGGATCATCAGGGATAGAAGTATCAAGTCTTACACTACCGCCAACTGCATACATTTTTCCATCGGGTCCTTGTTGATAAGTGTAGGAGATAGGGGTTGTAGTATGTCCGATACTCGCATGGATTTGTTCATGGGATCTAATCCTTGCATCGGTTCTTTTAAATTTTTCCAAAACCCTTGCAAAATCTTCTTGATCGTAATTTTTTCCATCTTGAATTTGTTCTATAAAATCTTTTTTTGTTGATTCGTTTAATTGTTCCGCAGCCTCAGTTTTATGAAGCTGTTCTAGCTTTTGGGATAATTTATTTTGTAATTGGACTAGTGAAATTTTATTATAATTTTCGGTAACAATATCCACAAAATACCCCTTTTAAAATTTAAGTACCTACATTCTAGCATAAAAATTTAAAATTTTCTTAAAAT
>JBNKLC010000042.1:0-4018 GCA_050292155.1 Arcobacteraceae bacterium | reverse complement strand
TCAAGGTATTTTAAATTCAGATATTTATAAGATTGGGGCTAGTTCTTCAATAAAATCTGTTCAAAAAGTAGAGGCGGTTTAAGTTTCAGAAGGTAACTTTTTTATGAATTTAGTTGACGATTTTTAGAGTTCGTTTGACATATTACTGAAATAGGGTTCTAGTTTATGCCATAAATGAAAGATTGTATAAAAGTAGTGTCAAAGGAGTGATGAGTTCCCCTTCGAAATACTCTGCTACACTACCCGCAAATAAAAAAAGGTGGGGTAACCCCCACCTTTACTATGTTACTAAGGATTATATTAAATTAATTTTTTAAAGTCAATATATCGTCTGTATTAGTCTTTATCATTTCCACCTCTACAGATTTAAATCTAGCTGTCATGACTCTCTCATCTGACTCATCTCCAAAGAGATAGTTTATTTTTGATTTTTCATGATGAAAAGTTGTATAAAGTGTCCCTTTTTTAAGCCCTTTAACAAACTTGATGTTTAATGGAGCACTTTGACCATACGATGATTTTAAGATTACTTTTTCAGATTTTATTTTCTCTTTATCTTCTATAGAAACATGCAATAAATCTTCACTATGTCTTGAATATAATCCCTCAGTTCTACTTGTTTGGGCTGCATTATTATAGTGGATGATATTTCTTCCTGTTGTAAGATAAAATGTATTAGAAACGGTTTCATTAATTATTTGCTCAACTTGACCTCTTAGTTGATATTGTTTATATATAAAGTTGCCTTTTCCATCTTCTGTACGAAATTTTTCCAAATGGAGAATTGGAGTATCTGTTCTCCCTATAGGCCACTGTAGTCCGCGTGATCTATTTTTGACAAGTTTTTGATAACTAGCTCCACTAAATCTATTTGGAGTGTCTATTCTAATGTCATTCCATACATCTTCACTTTTTTCATATAAAAACTCCCCTTTGATTTTATTTTCAATATCTCTTAATACTTCCCAATCATCAGGTAAATCATTTTCAACCAAAGGTTGTGAGAGGTGGAGTCTTCTCATAGCATTTACATATACGCCGGTTTTTTCATAAGCTGATTTTACCCCAAATACAATATCTGCTTTTGTAGCAATATTATTCATAAATAGATCTTGTACAATAATAACATCAAGATTAGCTATCGCTTGATGCACTTTATTTTGATTGGTATGGATATGGGTAAAATCTTCCCCCATAATATAAAGAGATTTGATTTTTCCTTCAAGCATACCCTCAATTGCTTGAGGTGTCATAAGACCGATTTCATCTGGAGTTTGATAATCTGGAAGATAGTACGGTAAACATCCCACATCACAAGTTCCTTGAACATTGTTTTGGCCACGAAGCGGCATAAGACCAATACCTTCTCCTCCAATATTTCCTGTTATAAGTGCAAGATGTACCAATGCCATCACAGAACTACTACCATCAATGTGTTCGGTTATCCCAAGTCCCCAAAAAAGCATAGATTTTTTTGTAGCATATTTTTTTGCAATTACTGGAATCTTATCTGCTAATTCTTCGTATCCTTTGATTTTTCTAAAAAATTCAGGATCTGCATATTGATCATTTAATATCTTTTGTTTATACTTTTCAAAATCATTTGTTCTATTTTTGATAAACTCTTTATCTTCAAGCCCCTCACGTAAAATAACGTAAGCAATCATATTTAAGATCATTAAATTTGCTTCATAGGGTATAATCATCTCATGTTCGGCATATTTACCAAGCTGGATTTTTCGCACATCCATCACGGCAATTTCTGCTGTTTTATTTCTAGCAGCTTCAATCATTCTATTGGCTACAATTGGATGAGCTTCAGTTGTATTTGATCCAATTACTATCATAAATTCAGTTTTAAAAATATCATCAAAGGGATTCGTAGCAGCTCCCTCTCCGATGGTTGGTTTCATACCACTTAGACTTGGTGCATGACAAATCCTTGCACAGTTATCTATATTTGGAGATTCCATTGTTTGTCGTGTAAATTTTTGTAGACTATAAGAACTCTCACATGATGTTCTAGCTCCACCCATTGCATGAAATGAGTGTCTTCCATATTGATTTTTATTTTCACTCAGTTTCCAAGCACTAAGTGATGTGGCAAATTCATAACTAGACTGGTACCACACATCATCAAGTGATTTAAGAGTATGACTTCTTGCTTTAAGTTCTCGTGGCATAGCTTCAAAGTTACGTTCTATAAACTCTTTTTTAACTCTTACATCACGGACTCGCTCATCACTATCAACAAAGTCATAACCAAGTTTCCCTTTGATACAAAGTTTCCCTCTACTTACATACCCATCAGCTTTTGCAAATATTTTTTCAATTTTATTATTTTCAACTAAAGCAGTAATATCACAGCCGACACCGCAATATGTACAAACCGATGCTATATCATGAACCATACTTATTTCTCTTCTATTAAATTTGTAAGATTATAGCTAATTCAATGTAAAGAAACAGCTATAAAAAATCTTTTATTTTTCTTGATGTGTTAGTTTTGTCGAAGGTTTTCCTAAATAAAAACCTTGTGCATAATCGATATCGATCTCTTTTAAGAATTTTAAAGACTCTTCTGTTTCCACAAACTCTGCAACAGTTTTTACTTGTAACTCTTTTGCCAAAGAAACTATCGATTTTACAAAAGCAAAATCTTTTTTGTCTTGGTGGATATTCACTATAAAGTCTCCATCTATTTTGATATAATCTATAGGGAACCTTTTTATATAATGAAAAGATGAAAAACCGGAACCAAAATCATCAATTGCAAAGCTAAATCCTTCAAGTTTTAAGTTTTGTACAAATTTTTCAAGCAATGAAAAACTTTTTACGGTTTCTCTCTCCGTGATTTCAAATACGATATTTTTTCTATTGATTTGATACTCTTGGGTAAGCTTTACGATTTTATTGATAAACTCACCGATAATAAGTGCTTTTGGAGATAGATTTATAAAAAGAATACCTTGATAATCTATCTCTTTTATCTTCTTAAAGGCTTTTTCTATAACAATGTAATCCATTTGATGCACAATACCTAAAGATTCAGCGGTTTCTATAAATTTTCCTGCCGAGATTATCTCTCCGTTAATCTCGATTCTCATCAACAGCTCATTGATCTCAACTTTATTTGTTTCGATATTGGTAATAGGTTGGAAGTAAGGGATTACTTTTTCTTGTTGAATTGCATCCAGTACTGCCATAGAGTGGTCTTCCAGCTCTTTATGAATCTCTTCGATATCTAGCTCATTTGGATATCGAATAGCATCTTTCCCTTCGTATTTTGCTTTATACATCATAGAATCGGCTATATTAAATAGATCTTTATGATTGGTAGAGTGTTCGGGAAAAATAGCCATACCGATAGATACCGTCATATGTGTCATGGTTCCATCGGGAGCTTCCAGTTCAAATTCTTTGATTTTTTCTAAGATTCTTTTTCCGACAGTATAAGTCTCTTGAGAACTACTCTCTGGGAGTATCAGGGTAAATTCATCTCCACCGTAACGGGATAAGATATCTTCATCTCTTTTGGAGTGGACTAAAACTTCTGCAAAAGCTTTTAAAAACTCATCGCCGAAACTATGACCGTGTGTATCATTGATAGGTTTAAAGTTATCGCAGTCTACAACCAATAATCCAAATGAATATTTGTGACGGTCTGCCCTTTTTGCTTCATATTCTAAAAGATCTCTAAAAACTCTTTGTGAAAAAAGACCGGTAAGGGGATCTCTTGTAGCATAAAACTCAAGATTTTCCGTATATTTATTGATAGCTTTGATTGACCCTACAAGATTAAGCAATGTTGTAAGAATAGAATCTATCACAATCGATTGGATAGAGTCTTTCCCTATTTGAGACTGGATACCAAGACCGACGATTCCTCCTATTTTAGGAGCATCCAACAGTAGTGACTTTGCTTCATGATCGATGTCTTCTATTGCAAGTCTTGAAATACAAACGTTGTCATCGGCAACATTATGATTAATTTCACAATGAAAAGTCGTCAGTTTAT
>JBNKLC010000041.1:0-53753 GCA_050292155.1 Arcobacteraceae bacterium | reverse complement strand
TTACCTTTTTTAGTTTTACTTTTAAAGTATTTGATATTACAGTTATTGAAAATAAATACAGAAGGATATCCATTTGAATATTCACTAAATTTTTCAATTAACATAGAACGAAAATGGATTTTGCTTCATAAATAACCTCTTTAAATAAATTTAATGAATCAATCTTACCAAAAAAATGTCACAATGATATCACAATATTCAGTTTATTTTAAGTTTTATAACAATTACGCTGCCTCAACCCAAAACTCCACTTTGAAACACTATTTTAAAAACCCTATTTTCCCATCAGTTTTACTTGGTTGTAACTGTTGCTGTTTATTTTGTTCTTTAATCAACTCAGTTAATATTTCCATTATTTTAGTATCAACCTCTTCCCCTTGATTAACCCTTTGTTCTAAAGCTTCAATTTTTTTGGCTAATTCATCATGAGTAAGTGAATATTTTCGCATCATTACAAAAGTTCTCATAATATGAATATTGACCTCGATAGCTATATCACTTCTAAGTACCGATGAAAGCATAGCAATACCTTGCTCTGTGAAAACTTTTGGTAACTTTCTTCTTCCTCCCCAACTTGATGTTCCATTTTGGAACTTCAAGTTTTCAAACTCTTCTTTTGTTATCTCAAACATAAAATCACTGGGAAATCTCTTTAAGTTTCGAGAAACTGCTTTATTTAAATTTCTTGTCTCTACTTGGTAAAGTTTTGCCAAGTCACTATCAAGCATAACCTTTGTATCTCTTATAGTATAAATTTTACTATTTATATCTTTTAATGAAAGTTCCATAAACGACTCCTCAAGTTGTCATTCTTGTTACTTTATCATAAAATATAAAACTATATTCAAAACATGACATATTGCAATTATTTTTATTAAAAAATATGGAACACTTTATGCAACTTACTAAATAATAAATACACTTTTTTGAGGATAATAAAATGTCAAACAAACCCGAAAAACCCTTACAACTAAACCCTATCAAACTATCTCAGCCTATGGGAGCATTGCTTTGCTTTTTAGGGATAAAAAACACTATGCCGTTGATGCACGGTGCGCAGGGGTGTGCGAGTTTTTCCAAGGTATTTTTTACTAGACATTTTAGTGATCCTATTGCGGTGCAAACTACGGCTGTGAATGATATCACGGCTGTTATCGACGGTGGGGATTATTCTATATCCGAAGCGGTTAAAAATATCACTAAAAAGGTAAAGCCTGATCTTGTGGGGCTTTTTACTACGGGGATGACGGAGACTAAAGGGGATGATATCAAGGGTGCTACCTATCTTTTAAGAGATACGCAAAAGATGGTTTATGTACATACTCCTGATTTTGAGGGTGGATTGGAGAGCGGTTATGCAAAATCTATTGAAGCTATTATAAAGCAGTTGGTAAAAGAAAAAGAGAATATCAACTATCAAAAAGCAACTCTTATCCCCAATGTCAATCTTACCCCTATAGAAGTTGAAAAGATAAAAGAGCAGATTGAACTCTTTGGATATGAGACGTTTGCACTGCCTGATTTGAGTCTTTCGCTTGATGGGCATCTTGGATTAAAACAAGGGGCGTTAAGCAGCGGTGGAATCTCAATAGAAGAAATTGAAGAGCTTGGGGATAGTGAGATAGTTATCACGATAGGAAATTCAGTTAATAAATGTGGAGAGCTTTTAAAAGAGAAAAATGAAAAGATAAATCATCTGCACTTTGATACGGTTAGCGGATTACTTAAAGCTGATAAATTTTACAAGGCTCTTATGGAGCAAAAAGATATTACTACTCCCCATCCATCTATTGTAAGATGGAGAAAAAGGCACCAAGATGCTTTACTTGACACACACTTTGCACTTGGCGGTACCAAAGTCGTGATTGCTTGTGAGCCTGATCAAATACTCTCAATAGCAACAACGCTTAAAGAAGCAGGAGCAGATATCACGGCGGTGGTATCTCCCAACAAAAGTGTAAGTTTGGAAAATGATATTTGCGAAAATGTAATAATAGGAGACTTTGAAGATGTGGAAAAAGCACTTGAAGATGCAGATCTTCTTATCTCAAGTTTTCATGGAGAGAGAATCTGCGTAAAACATAAAAAAGCTTTAGCCGTTAGAGGTTTTCCAAATTATGAGATAGTGGGAAATCAACTAAAAAACGATACGCTTTATGAGGGAAGTAGCTACTTTTTATTTGAGATAGCAAATATTGTAAACCATTATAAGTACGCAGAGCATTAAAATGGAATTTGTTCAAGAAAAACATCTCTTAAACAACGACTCGATGGATGGTACCCATCAAGAGTTTGTAGAAATCTACAACTCACTAAAAGATAGCTCCAATGAATCTTACAAAAATGTAATGTTGAAACTTTATGAACATACAAAAATACATTTTCGTAATGAAGAGGAGATGATGGAAGAGTCCAATTATCTTAGAAAAAAAGAGCACATCGATGAGCATAACAAAGTTTTGGCAGAGATGGAGCATTTTATCAATAGAGCCAATTCAAAAATGGGACTGATGATGTTAAAATCTTACTATTTGGAAAAACTTCCAAGTTGGTTTGATCTCCATCTCATCAGTATGGACAGCGATCTCTCACATCATATAAAAAATGTTGCTTAAGGTTTATTTTTAAAAGGAACATTTATTGCATAATAATATATAGACTAAAAAAAAAGGGGATCAAAGATGGCTTCAACAATAAAAGTAACATCAAATACACCGACAAGTGGAAGTATTAAAGTTGCATTTGCAACAAACGACAATGAAAATATAGATGCACACTTCGGCGGTGCAAAACAATTTAACGTATACGATATAAGCCCTGAGGATTGTTCAATCTCAACTATTATAAAAATTGAAGATAAAGATACTGAAAAGACAATTGAGCTTTTAAACGGTGTGGATATAGTTTATTTTGTAAATATAGGAGCTACGGCTGCAGCCAAGATTATCAACAGTGGAATCTTTCCTATCAAATATAAAGAGATAGTTTCCATAGATGAAGAGCTAAAAAAACTAACCGCTATGCTTAACGGTAAACCTGCTCCGTTTATTAAAAAAATATTGGAAAAAAAGGCCGCATAAGATGGAAAACTTATTTATAGATACTCTTATCGGTCAAGTACGGGCACTAGACCAGTTCGGTACTTGGGCAAATAAAAGCGATGAAGATATCTTAAGCGAAAAATATGTCAAAACAAAAGAGCAGCTTAAAGATATCCCTGTAATTGCAGATATTGACGAGATGCAGATACAAGATATAAGACTTATCTTTCAAGCGATCGCTTTGGCATTTGAGAAAAAAACAGGTGTTATGTGTTCAGTTGTAATGGAGATGAGCCATGAGGGATTTGGACGGGCTGTTGTTATTGCAGATAAAATAGTAATCGTAAACAAGTTTTTTAAAGATGCGCATAGATACTCTTTTAGAAGTTATGAACAACTTGTGCAAGAGGGAAATAAAATGCTTGAAAATGCAATCAAAATTTATAAGGAGTATAAATAATGGCTAAAATAGGTATATTTGTAGGAACTGCAGGTGGAACTTCAATGAAGATAGCGGATGCTTTAGTTGAAGAATTTAACATTGATGAAGATGATATTATCAATATGGAAGAGGATTTTGACGATATTGAAGATCAAATGATGGAATATGATATCCTTTTTCTAGGAAGTTCAACTTGGGGTCAAGGGGATTTACACTTTTCATGGGTTGATCCAATCTTGGAAATTGAGGATGATGAGATAGACTTTAGTGGAAAAACAGTTGCATTTTTTGGTGCAGGGGACTGTAAAAAACACGGGGAGCATTTTTGCTCGGCTCTTGGGAAACTTCATAAAACTTTCACAGAAGCCGGAGCAAAAGCGATCGGTTTTATCCCTAAAGATGATTATGATTATGAATTTTCTTTGGCAGAAATCGACGATAAACTTTGTGGATGTGCAATAGACGAGCATAATGAAAGTGAAAAAAGTGATGATAGAATCGCTTTATGGATAGATACTTTAAAAGGCGAATTAGGAGCTTAATATGTTTATGTTAATAGCTGTATTTAATAAATACGATTTAAAAAATGTTTTAGAGGACCTTTTTGAAAATAATATCGAAGGGGTAACGGTAAGTGATGTAATCGGTAAAGGATCTTATGGATTAAAAGAAGGCGATAACCAACCTACGGATCTTTTCCCTAAAGTAAAAGTTGAAATTGTAGTATCGAGCGAAAGCACGAGAGATACGGCTATGGAATGTATTCGGGCAAACTGCCAAGATTTGGGTCGAGGTGCAGGTAAAATATGGTGGGTTCCGGTCGGTGGAGTTGAAAGAGTACGAACAGGGGAAAAAGATATCGATGCACTTACGACAACCATTGATAAAAAAATATTAAATATGCCTATAGCGTTTACTACTGCTATCGATACACCTTGTAGTTAAAATTTAATTTATATTTTTAAAAAAAATAAAAGGAAAGGAATAAATTATGCATAGTAATGAGAAGTCATTGGAAGAGTTCTACGAGCTAACCGATGCGGAAGATTATTTTGATTTTTTTGATCTTGAATATGATGAATCTCTTGTAAATGTAAAAAGATTTCATATATTAAAAGAGTATGGAACTTTGATCAGAACAGGATTTGAAAATTTAAGAGATCAAGAGTCTAAATTGCTTGATTTTTTAAAGTTTTCACTGTTAAAAGTGTATGGCGATTTTAAAAACGGATATGCTCCAAGTGCCGCTCAAGTTTGGGATATGTTCAAAGATGGAAAACTAGGCGGATGTATGAGTTGTACACCAACTCCTGGAAATAGTTGTGGCTGCTAAAGAGTTTAGTGTTGATCCCAACATTGTCCTTCATGACAATGTAACAGCTACAAGAAGTGGAAGGGATGAGGAAGAACCAAAATATAAAGTTGGTCAAAAAGTACAACTTGTTGAAGATATTGTCAATGACGGTACATATCCCCATGCAAAAATAGGTACGTTGATGATGCCTAAAGGACAAATAGGTTACATCAAATCGATGGGCGAGTTTTTGCAAGTGATTCGAGTATATGAGGTACACTTCATAGACAGCGATATGGAAGTAGAAATCATAGGTTGTAGAGAACATGAGCTTGAAGCGGTTGATGATGGATGTGATGAAGATACAACCGAATCGCCTCTATTTAAACAGATGATTGAGAAGAGAAAAAATAACAAATCTTAAAAAGGAGAAAGATATGGCAAAAGTAATTTTTATGCATTTTGATGAAGCAACTGATGGAATTTATGATGCAAAAATTGGTGAACCACTTGTAAGGTTGGCAAAAGAAAAAGGTGTTCCTATGGAAACTTGTAAGGGAGATTATTCGCAATGTTTAGTGAGTGTTGAAAACATTGCAGATGAAGAACCTACAAGTTACATGGAAGATGAAGAGTTAGACCTTTTAGTAGAACTTGGAGCTATCAGTGCAGAGGATGCTGAACAATGTCAGCAATTTACAGTAAGTCCAAAGGTAAGAATCGCACCTATGATGCTTATCAAGGGCGACGTATTGATTAAACCATATAAAAAGTAGTAAGTGGCTTTGGCTACTTTATTAAAAGTAGTCATTAAACATAAGGTCCCTTCAAAATTGGGACAATTTTTAAGGAGATAAAAAAATGACAACAAGAGTAGAGATCGTAAATGATTTTTTAGCAATTAACGTAAAAGAGGGAGCAACTATCCAAGATATCGTTGAAGCGAGTGGTTCTGCACTTCCTTTTGGATGTAGAGACGGTGAATGTGGTACATGTGTTGTAGAAGTTGAATCAGGTATGGAATTTTTAACTGATAAAACAGACAAAGAGATAAAAGTACTTAAAGAGATATGTTCTGGAACATGTACACCAAAATCAAGACTATCTTGTCAAATGAAAATTGCTAAGCCTAACGGTTTAGTACGATTAAAATACTAATTGTATATTTAAAATACAATAATTTGTACTATAGTTGTCACTTCTATGGTACAATTGTTGTATGAATAATTTAAAGTTAAATGTAAAACAAAAACAAACCCTACAGCTATCTTTAAAAACATGGCTTCCTCTTTTACAAGCACCTTTACAAGAACTTGATACTATTTTTAAAGAGTACAGCTACGAAAACCCATTTTTAGAAGTAAACTCACATTTTGAATCAAGCAGCTTTTCTAAATCATCATATAACTCAAGTGATGATGAAAAAAGAGGTTTCATTGAGAATATGAGCATCTACAACGAATCAATTTACGATAAAATAGATTCGCAAATCACAGCTCCGCTTTTTCCTACGCCAAATTCACAAAAAGTTGCCAGAGAGATACTTTTTTATATCAATGATGAAGGATATTTTGAAGGAGATATCGAAAGAATTGCAATCAAATGTAATACGACCAATGAATTTGCAGAATCTATCAGGCAACGATTTCGACACATTGAACCAATCGGTGTGGGAGCATATGACTTAAAAGAGTCTTTTATATTTCAATTAGGGGACTTAGATATCGATGAAGAGTTATATAAACTTACAAGTAAAGTGATAGAAAACCTTTCAAGTATCGATAAATACCACAAACACCATCGATTTGAAGATGTAAAAGAGACTCTTAAAAAGTTTAATAATCCCCCTGCTGTTCATTATCTAAGTGACCAGCCTTATATTATCCCAGATTTTTTTGTGGATGTGGGAGATGATATAAAAATAGAGATCAATAACGACTATTATCCCGATATCATAGTAAGTGATCCTTTTAAAACAAAAAATGAAGATATAAGGGCAAAACTAAAAGAAGCACGAGACCTTGTAAATTTACTTGAGCTTAGAAAATCTACTTTATATAAAATTATTTTAATCATAGTAGAAAAACAGATAGGCTTTTTTATAGGAAGTGAGCTAAAACCTCTTACCATGTCCGAAGTTGCCAAAGAGATCGGCTTTGAAGAATCTACAATCAGCAGAGCCGTAGCAAATAAATATATCAAGTGTAAACGGGGAACTTTTTCACTTAAATCATTTTTTACAAATGCTGTTTCTAAAAACCTTTCATCTTCTGAGATTAAAAACTATATCTCTTCGGTAATCGATTCAGAATCCCATGAAGAACCTTTGACAGACCAACATCTTGTTGATATGGTTATGCAAAGATATAATGTAAAAATGGTACGACGAACCATTACAAAATATAGAAAACTACTAGATATCCCTTCATCCAAAGAGAGAAAAAAGTTTTATAAAGTTCAATAGTAACATTTCGTAACATTATTATTTTTATTTGTTTAAATAAAACCCTCTTATTTACTTCTACATAATTTTGACATATCTCTTTTTTACAATTGAGCAAATAAAATCTTAAGGAGAAACTATGAAATTAGTAAAAGGATTAACGGTTGCAGCATTACTTGCAAGTTCGGTTGTAGGAGCAGAGTATACGTTAAAATTCTCTCATGTGGTAAGCCCAAATACACCCAAAGGGAAAGCAGCAGACTTTTTTGAAAAGAAACTTGAAGAGCTAAGCGGTGGAAGAATCGATGTACAGGTATATCCTTCATCTCAACTTTATAAAGATAGTGCGGCACTTAAAGCACTACGGTTAAACTCAATCCAAATGGCGGCACCGAGTTTTTCTAAATTTGGTAAACTTGTACCTCAATTAGCACTATTTGATCTACCGTTTTTATTTAATGATATGCAACATCTTCATAAAGTTCAAGACGGAGCAGTTGGTAAAAAATTGAAAGATATGGTTACAAAAAAAGGATTTGTAGCATTAAACTTTTGGGATAACCACTTTAAACAACTTTCAACTTCAAACGACCAACCGCTTATCAAACCAAGTGATGCACAAGGGCAAAAATTTAGAATTATGAGTTCAAAAGTACTTGAAGCACAATTTAAAGCTGTAGGGGCAAATCCTCAAATGATGCCGTTTAGTGAAGTTTATTCAGGATTACAACAAGGGGTAATCGATGGTCAGGAAAATACAAATTCAAACATCTATACAAAAAAATTCCACGAAGTACAAAAACATTTAACACTTACAAACCACGGATATCTTGGATATTTGGTAGTTATGTCTAAAAAATTCTGGAACTCGTTACCTAAAGATTTACAAGATGCAACTGTACAAGCTATAAATGAAGCAACTGAAAAAGAGAGAGAATATGCAGAAGAGCTCAATACAAAACAGTTAAATGAGATTAAAAAATATGCAAAAGATACAGGGAAACTTCAAATCCATACTTTAACTAAAGCACAAATTCAAGCATGGAAAGATGCGGTGAGTCCAATTTATTCTCAATTTTACGACAAAAATAAAATAGGAAAAGATCTAATCGAGGGTGCTTTAAATACAAAATAAACCCCCAAAAGGATCAGAATGTTTACTATTTTAGACAAAACAATTGGTTTTATAAACCGTTACATAGCAGCTTTTGGCATCAGTGCCGGAGTTGCTTTGGCATTTGGGAACGTGGTTGCAAGGTATATTTTTGACAGCTCTTTAACTTGGGCAAGTGAACTTACCGTGTACCTGTTTTTATGGAGTGCATTTTTTGGAGCAGCTTATTGCTTTAAACAAGATGCACATATCAATGTAAGTTTATTACTTGAAAAACTCAATCCAATCACTGCAAAAATATTGATGCTCACTTCCCACCTTATCACTTTAGTCTTTTTATTTGCCGTTGCCTATTATGGATTACAATATGTACTTTTTGTCCATGAGCTAGAAGAGATCTCCGTTGATCTCGAAGCGCCGATGTGGATAGTATACCTTGTGATACCCATCTCTTTCTTGTTTGCAAGTTACAGAGTGGGAGAAAAAATTGTAGAGATAATTAAAACACCCGCAGATCAAGTAATAAAAGTAAGTGAAGCTGAGATGATAGCCCAACAGATGGCTGAGGGGGAAGATGAAAAGATACTCAAAGAGGTAGAGAAAAAAACAGGGGGATTATTATGAGTATAGGGATACTGTTTATAGTCTTTTTCTTTTTACTTCTTATCGGTGCTCCTATAGCAATTGCTCTTGGAGCTTCTACTTTTGCAACATTGGTATTTTTTACCGATATTAATCCTATTGAAGTAAGTGCTATGATGTTTGAAAAAATAGAGCATTACTCACTTATGGCGATTCCAATGTTTATCTTAGCGGGACAACTTTTAAGTAAAGGAAGTAGTGCCACACGTATCATCGAGTTTGCCAAATCAATTGTGGGACATCTCCCCGGAGGTCTTCCTATTGCGGCTATTTTTGCAAGTATTATCTTTGCTGCGGTTAGCGGAAGCTCCCCTGCGACAGTTGTAGCGATAGGTTCCATTATGTTTGGAGCAATCCAACAAGCAGGATATCCAAAAAAATATGCAATAGGTACCATCGCAACGGCAGGAAGTTTGGGCATCTTGATACCACCCTCAATTGTAATGATCGTATACGGTGTAACCGCCGAAGTCTCCATCGGAAAACTTTTTATGGCCGGTGTGGTTCCGGGGATCATGATAGGTATTATGATGATGATTGTTACTTATATCGGTGCAAAGCGTTTAGGGTTTGAGCGAACTGAACCTGAAAACTTTAAAACAAGATTTCAAAAGATGGGAAATGCCTCTTGGGCGTTAATGACCATTGTTATCGTAATAGGTGGAATATACGGAGGGATTTTTACCCCGACCGAGGCTGCTGCCGTTGCTGCTGTTTGGGCATTTTTTGTATCTATGTTTATCTATAGAGATATAAAATGGCGTAATCTTTTTACCCTGTTTTTAGAATCGGCAAAAACATCTGCTATGATTATGTTTATCATCGCCAATGCAATGCTTTTTGCCCATTTTTTAACTATCGAAAATGTACCGCAAATGATTACAAATACATTACTTGAATGGAATGTGGGTGCATTGATGTTCTTGGTCATCGTAAATATTTTACTTATTTTAGCGGGTAATTTTATGGAACCAAGTGCTATTATCATGATTATGGTTCCTCTATTATTCCCTGTAGCTACAACTTTGGGAATCGATCCTATCCATTTTGGTATCATTATAGTTGTAAATATGGAACTAGGGATGATCTCCCCGCCTGTGGGACTGAATCTCTTTGTAACCAGCGGTATTACGGGGGAAAGTTTAAAAGATGTGGTTGTCTATGCTTTACCTTGGTCTCTGACTATTTTACTGGGACTTCTTTTAGTAACCTACATACCACAGATTAGTCTTTGGCTTCCAAACCTTATGTACGGTGGATAAAATAACAAAAAAGGATAAGAGATGACAATATTATTTGAAACTCTTATCCCTATTTTTATACTTATTATTTTAGGGTATATCTTTAAAAGGATAAGTTTTCCCCATGTGGAATTTTGGAAATATTTGGACAAGTTTAACTATTTTGTCCTTTTCCCATCACTTTTAATATATAAACTCTCTACTGCAAAAATAGAAAACTTTCAAAGTCTCGATTTTGTTTATATTACCGCATTTTCTATTTTATTTGTTGCTTTGTTTTTAATTATTTACAATAGATATTTCCCATCTTCAAATAGTGGATTTACATCTATTTTTCAAGGTGGTATACGCTTTAATACTTATGTCTATCTAGCACTAATCGATGCTCTTTTTCATGACAAAGGGGTTGTAGCAGCTGCATTTTTAATCACTTTTATGATTCCTCTTTTAAATCTTTTATCGATCGGCTCTTTTGCATATTATGTGAATGAATCAAAAGTTACGTTTATCTCTTTTTTACAGTCAATCTTTACCAACCCTTTGATCCTTGCTTGTTTTTTTGGAGGAGGTTTAAACTTTTTGGATATCACACTTCCTACGGTTATAAACAGTACCTTGGCAATCATTAGTCAAAGTGCCCTGCCCCTTGGACTATTAAGTGTCGGCGTAGGACTTCACTTTACAAATTTATACACAATGAAAAAAGAGATATTTATCTCTTCATTTGCCAAACTATTCCTTTTACCTCTTTTGATACTAATTTTGGGAAAACTTTTTTATCTTGAAAGTTTTTATCTTGCTATTATCGTTATCTTTGGGTCAATCCCAACGGCAACATCGGCATATATTTTAGCTAAAGAGCTTGGTGGAGATACCAAACTGATTTCTTCGATTATATCGTTTCAAACCATTATTTCAATTATAAGTATATTTTTTATTCTACAGTTTATTATTTTTTAGCTAATATTCTATATGTTTTCTCTACTTGATAAAAATAAAAATTCTAATATATTAATTGCCGGTATTCTTAGCATCATTGTAGGTGTGGGTGTTGCAAGATTTGCTTTTACAACACTACTACCTTCTATGTTAAATGATTTTTTAAGTGTGACCAATACAGGATTATTTGCCTCTGTTAATTATGGTGGCTACTTAAGTGGTGCTCTTTTTTCTATTTTTTTAAAAGATATCAATGCCAAAGTATTTTATTTTAGAATTGGGATGATATTAAGTGTCCTCACAACACTTGTACTTGCAACTACACTCAATGAAACACTTTGGTTTATCTCCCGTTTTATTGCAGGTTTTGGGAGTGCTATGGCATTGATTGTAGGTGGAGCAATCGTAATGGTTAAGCTTCAAATGGAAGATAAAACAAAAGCGATGGGGATACATTTTAGCGGTATTGGATTTGCTATTGCCGTTGTTGAACTTATTTCACTTTTTATTGAGAAAAATATTGGTTGGCAAAACTGTTGGATGGTATTTACAGTTCTTGCTTTTATCCTTTGTTTTTATGTTATTTATATACTTAGTTTTGATAAAGAATTAAAACAACAAGCACAAAAACATAAATTTGACAAGTCAATTTTTACCCCATATATTCTTTTACTTATATTTGCCTATTTTACAGCCGGAGTCGGGTTTGTTATCCAAGCCACATTTTTACCCGATATTATCAATTCACTTGAAGGGTTACAAGGGTATGGCTCATTAGGATGGCTTATTGTAGGTTTAATTGGTATCCCATCGGCTATTATCTGGATGCATTTTGCACATAAATACGGCTCGGTAAATATTATTATTATCGCTTTTATACTTCAAATTATAGGGATTTTAATCCCAGCGCTTAGTACTAATTTATATCTTAATCTTCTTGCAAGTGCTTTATATGGAAGTACATTTATAGGTCATGTTGCACTTTTTATGCACTATGGCGGTAAATTAGCAGGGAACAATCCAGTGGTATTTATGGGATCTATGACTGCATCATATAGTATCGGTCAAATTTTAGCACCACTTTATTACGTAGCACTTTTTGAATACTCAAAAAGTTATACAAACGGGATGTTTCTTACTGCTTTTATAGTCTCTTTTGGGATAGTTGCGCTGCTTTATGCAAAAAGAAACTATCCATTAAAATGAAATAATAAAACAAGTTCCATTCTCGCTACTTTGCACCTCTAGTTTTCCATCCATATTTTGCTCAATAATCATTTTTGACATATAAAGCCCTATTCCAGTCCCCTCGGTCTCCTCTTTTGTCGTAAAGTACGGGTCAAATATTTTTGCAATGATTGTTGCATCTATCCCTTTTGCATTATCGCAAATTTTTACATAGATTTGAACCTCTTTATAGATATTGATTTCAATTCTTGGACTTGTAACCTTATCATGCAAAAGAGCATCTTTTGCATTGGTTATGATATTGAGTATCACTTGTTCAAACTCATTTTGGTAACTTTGTATTTTTAAACTCTCGTCAATATCCATATCAAGCTCTATTTTGTGCTCTTTTAAAACTGCCGAGCTTAAAGCTTTAATTCTTTTAAAAGAATCTACAAAATAAAACAACTCTTTTTTCTTGGTAGGTTTAAAAAATGTTCTAAAATTATCGATGGTATTGGACATAAATTCTAAAATATTTTCCACATCTTTTGTTTTTTGCTCCATAGTCTGCTTATCTAATTTATCTAATTTATGATGCATTTTGATATTTAAAATAATTGCATTAAGTTCGCTAATTGGTTGTCTCCATTGATGGGCTATAAGGCTTATCATCTCCCCAAGAGCAATAAACTTTGACCTTTGCATCAACATAGCTTGTTGTTTTTTGTTTTTTTCAACTTCCCTTTTTACTTTACTGTCAAGCCTTCTGTTGAAAGTTGCCAATGCTTTGGTGGTATTTTTTACCTGTTTATCTTTTGATTCAATAGTAAATTGCGTCTTTTTACCGATAATATATGCAATAACAATAGCTATAATTGAGAAAAATAAAAAGAAAAAAAGATTTTGTTTAATCTGTTTTTTTAATCGTAGTTCCAAAAGTTTTTTTTGCTTGTCGATATCTTGTTGGATATCTTCTATATAAACCCCTTTTGCCACTACCCAGTTTAAAGGTGCATAGTAATAAAAATAAGATATCTTTTTACCCGGTTTATTGTTTATTTTTTTATAATGATATTGAACAAAAGCTTCCCCCGAGCTATTAATCCCCTCCAAAAACTTTTCTCTAAATTTAAAACCTTTTATATCGGTATAGTTTGAGGATATCAAAGTCCCTTGTATATCCAAACGGTTTGGATTGACTATAAGTCTTGCAAAATCATCTCCACCCTCTTTTTTTAAAAGATCATACACCATAATATAATCACTTTTTGATTTATCAAACTCTATTTTTTTTATCCAGTTGATAATCTCATTTTTATTTTTTTCTATCCTATCTTTAGAATATTTAAATTCGATCATTTTTATTATTTGGGTCACATCTTTTTTTAAAATATCTTTTTGTTGGTTGATATATTGATAACGCAATGTTGTAAGATTTTCTTCATACTCTTTAAGCTGATTTTGATAATAAAAAAGAGATATTAATAAAGTATTGAATAAAATTAACAAAATTGTACTGATCATAATTGAACGTGCAATATTTTTATAACCCAAAATTTTCATAAAAGGAACCCCTCTTGGATAAAGATATTTTAAATAGATTGAGTGATTATACCCTATTGTTTGTTGAAAATGAAGAGGGGATAAGAAAAAACTTTGAAGAATACTTTGCTTTGCTTTTTAAAGAGGTATATATTGCCAAAGACGGGGTAGAAGCTCTTGAGATGTATCATCTAAATCGACCAAATCTTATCCTAACAGATATAAAGATGCCAAATATGGATGGTATCGAACTTGTCCAAAAAATAAGAGAAGATGATAAAGAAACATCAATCGTAATAATATCTGCCCACACCGAACTTGAACTCCTTTTAAAAAGCATCCCTCTAAACTTAATAGAATATATGGTGAAACCTCTCAATGAAACAAAACTTTTACAGGTTTTTAAAAACTTTTTAAATCAAAACAGTCCTATTGATCTGCAATACAATAGGGAAAAAAGTGAAGTCATAACCAACAATGTCAAACATATCCTAAGCAACAAAGAAAATATTTTTTTGGATAAATTACTCAATCAAAATAGAATCATAACCTACAATGAAATAGCCGATGAGATTTGGGATGGGAAAGAGATGAGTCAAAATGCACTACGTGTTTTTATAAAAAATCTTCGTAAAAAACTTCCACAAAATTTTATTAAAAATATACCGAGTCAAGGTTATAGCAAACATTTTTAAATAATTTACCGGTTAAAACTGCACAAAATGATTTTAAGATAAAAAAGGTGTCTTAGATGATTTGGTGTAAATACGATAAATACTGGGTTTGTGATTACAGGAAACTTCGTTTTCGAGGAAGTTACACTTTCAAAGAAACTTCGTTTTGGTTGCGGAAGCTGGATTTGAACCAGCGACCTTCGGGTTATGAGCCCGACGAGCTACCTAGCTGCTCTATTCCGCGTTATGCTCTTTAAATTAAAGAGGTGGATGGGGTAGCGGGATTCGAACCCACGAATATCGGTACCAAAAACCGAGGCCTTACCGCTTGGCGATACCCCAACAAAAGCTTTATTGCTTTTAAGTGGCGAAATTATAGTTAATTTTTACCCATTTGTCAAGGTATTTTAGGACAAATTTTAAAATTTCTGATATAATCAAAAAAACAAATTTTAAGGGTTAATTATACAATGTCAGCAATAAAAAGAGTACAAGAAGCAATTGAAGAGATCAAAAAAGGGAACATGGTCATAATGCTTGACGATGAGGATAGAGAAAACGAAGGAGACCTTGTATATGCAGCTGCACTGAGTGATGATCAAAAAGTGAATTTTATGGTTACACATGCAAAAGGTTTAGTATGTGTTGCGGTACCCAAAGAGACTGCAAACAGACTTGAACTAAATCCCATGGTTGCAAGTAATACATCTTCATACGAAACTGCTTTTACCGTTTCGGTTGATTGTGCAAAAGCAAGTACGGGAATCAGTGCGGGGGAGCGAAACGATACTATTAAAATTCTTGCCAATCCCGTATCACAAGCAAATGAACTCGTAAGACCGGGACATATTTTTCCTCTAATTGCAAAAGACGGTGGAGTATTAGAACGAACAGGACATACAGAGGGGAGCGTTGATCTTTGTAGATTAGCAGGACTTGCAGGAGAAGCGGTTATTTGTGAGATTATGAAAGAAGACGGTACTATGGCAAGACGCGACGATCTTGATATATTCGCCGATAAATATAATATGAAACAAGTTTACATCTCCGATCTTATCGAATATCGCATAGCTCATGAATCTTTAGTGGAGGAGATATCTTCTACCGCTACTACTTTTTTTGATACCAAAGTAACTCAAAAAATCTTTAAAGACCATAGAAAAAACCAACACACGGTTATCCAGTTTGGAGAAATCGGAGAAACAAGCCTTGTAAAATTTCACTCGGTAGAACCTGATATCAATATCTTCTTAAATAACGATAAACTCAACTCTATGTTAAAGTCGATTAATTTTTTACAATCAAAGAGCGGTGTACTTATTTTTTTAAATAGTTTACATGAAGATAGTGAGACTATGAAAGATTTTGGTATAGGAGCACAGATCTTAAAAAATTTAGGTATCAATAATATCAAACTACTCTCAAGTGGAGGGAAACACTCTTTTGTAGGGATTACGGGATTTGGTTTAAGTATCCAAGAGGAGATACAGATTAACTAAATTTACTTTCCTTTTAAAAGTATAAGTAATACGGGCAATAGTAGTAAATCTGCTGCTATTGCCATAAACATTGCTACCATGGTAAGCATTCCAAAAAATATTGTCGGTATAAAATTTGAAAGTACTAAAATAGAAAATCCTATCATAATAACCGTAGATGTATAGAACATCGCTCTTCCTATACTTTTATGTGCATTTTTTACAGATATGATACAATCATTTGAATCTTTATACTCCAATCTATATCTATGGATATAATGAATAGTATCATCCACGGCTATCCCTATACTAATCGCCGCAATGGTAATTGTCATCATATCAAGTGGTATGTCAAACCATCCCATAATCCCAAAAATTGCACTTACCGGAACCATATTGGCAATAATCGCAATAACAGCAATTTTGATATCTCTAAAAAGGATTATAAACATAATAAAAAGGGCAAATACCACCAAGCCTATGGTTTTAATCTGAGAATTAAAAAGAGATTGGAGCATATTATTATAGATAACCAATAGATTTGATACTCTATACTCCTCATACTTAGGGTTTATCATACTCTGCAATTTCGTATCAATTTGTTTTAACAGTTTATCACGCTCCAAACCTTCCATACTATCGATGATTCTTGTGCTGATTCTTGCCATATTATTTTCAATATTTACATAAGGGGAGAGTACGATATCTTTGTATTTTGAAGGAAGCTCTTTGTTGATAAGAGCAAGTGAAACTCCATCGAGTTCTTGATTTTCATTTAATAATTTTCCCACATCCATCAATGTTGTCAAAGAGAGAACTTTCCCTATTGGTTCCAACGATTCCAAATATCTGTGTATCTGTTCTATTTTTCTTAGTTTTTCTTTTGTAAACCAATATTGTTCTTTATCCTCTTTGGTTTCTTTAAATTCATCTGCAAACTCATCTAACATTTCAGCTTCTAACGACGACTCTTCATTTTGTTTGACTTTTATAGACTTTATTTCATCACTATTATTTTTAAAGGTTATCACAACATCAAGGGGTGTTGTACCGCCTAATTTTTGGTCGATTAGTTTCATCCCTTGGTAGATTGCAGTATCTTTTTTAAAATAATCTATAAAACTATTTTCAACCCGTAACTGTGTAGAACCGCTAATTGCAAATAGTACGACAAGTAACGATACAAAAAGGATTGTTTTTTTGTATCGTAATGCTATTTTTGCAACATAAGAGGTAAAAGGTGTGTCTTTTTTTGCCAAATCTGTAAATTCGCTTTTTGGAAATAATATCAACACTAAAGGAAAAAGTAAAAATGTACTTAAAAGCGACACCACAATCCCCACACTCATCATCCATCCAAAATTCATTACGGGTAAAATATCACTCAAAACCAATGAACTAAATCCCGCAATAGTCGTAATAACTACAAAAAATGAAGGTTTTGCCATTTGAAGTACCGTTTGAAGAGCTAATTGATGCTGCGTTTGATTTGGATAAATTTGCAACAGCTCTTTATATTTGATAATAAGATGTACTACCAATGACATATTCATAATAAGCTGCAAAGAGATATAATTGGATGATATAACCGTAATTTCCCAGCCGAATAGTCCTAAAAATCCACTTGTAATAATGATAGATACCGTACATATAAAAAGTGGAATAACAATCCATTTTATCTCTTTTAAAAGTATATAAAGTACTATAATTAAAAGAAGTACTATAACCATTCCAAATGTTCTAAGATCGTATTTTACAAACTCAACCATATCGTCTGCTATCATACTTGCTCCACCTAAATGGAGTTTAACATTATGTTGCTCTTCAAACTCTTCTAAAATATTCCTTATACCTATGATTAAATTATGATTCTCGACTCTTAGATAATCCCTATAAAATTTCAACTCTTTTTTTGCTATCTTAAAAGCTTTTTTTTGCTCTTTGCTTAAAGATTGTTTCTTTTTTAGTTCAATAAAGTTATCTCTATTTTTTATGAGTCTAAAATATTTCTCATCTCTTTGAAGATTCAGCATCAAAACCGTTGTCTTAAAATCACTGCTTACAAGATTATCTTTATAAATAGGGCTTGTTAAGAACTCTTTTTTTACCAAAGTTTTATCAACACCGCCCTCACCCAACGACTTGACCTCTTTTAGAAGTTCTTTTACGGGTCTTATTGGAGATTGCAAAAGAGGAGCATTGGCAATAGAAGTGATTGAACGTATATTTTGAAATGCTAAAAGCTGTTGTGATAAATTTTGAATATTTTTGATATTTTGATCACTTAAAAGATCATCGTTGATACTATAGGTCACGACCAAAATATCCGGAGCGGTAAATTTTTTACCGATTTGTCTTGTAAATTCTAAATCTTTATCCCCTTCGAGCAAAAGGGTTTCAGAACTTGCATCAATCTCTAATTTAAATGCAGAAACACCCATCAAAACAACAAAAAAGCTCAAAAATACCAAAAGAAATTTTGGATACTTTAATATAAAGTTTTGATAGATGTTTTGTAAAAACATTAAAAATCAGCTGTTGCTTTTAGCAAGTTCACTCATAAGATCATTTACATTATGTGTTTGCAAATACTCTTTAAATTGTGCCCTGTCCGTTTTTAAGATACTTACACCAACAATCTCTACATCATAAATAAGCCAATCGTTTTTATTCTCTTTTTGTGCTTGTGGTTTATAAAACTTATATGCCACTTCAAATTTTCTCTCCGATGAAACCAAATTTGTCACAAGTTGTATTCTATTTGATTTTGGTTGTTCTAAACTAACAATCTCAAACTTTTCGCCGCTGTACGCATCAAGTTTAGCTGAATATGACTGTTTCATCCTTTTCACATAAAGATCTATAAATTTTATTTGATCTTCTTTGGAGAGGGTATTCCACTTTTTTCCGAGACTTAGTTTTGCCATGATTTCAAAATCAAATACGGGATCAAGTACTTTTACTACCTGGGCATTTCTATCATCTTTTGATAATCCTTTATCGCTGACGATTGTTGTCACTTGATCTATTTTTTGTAAAAACACCTCTCTAACCTTTTGCTGCTCATTGGCACAAGCGATATTTACAAAAAACAGTAAACTAAACACTAGTAGAAATTTCTTCATCTTATTCCTTTATTTGTTGTATTCTGTATTGTTCATACGAATTCTTTAAATATGGATACAAATCAATTGCATCTTTTTTTAATAAACCGTAATTATCATGTACAGCCGTCTCATTTATCTTTTTATAACTCTTTACAATAAACGACTCTGTATTGTTATCCACTAAATTATAGCCTCTATCTTCATAATAATCAATTGGATTGAGTAAAAAATCTGGATATATCCCAACCACATCCCTTAAATTGGAAGGACCGAAAAAAGGCAATACGATATGTGGACCGCTGCCAAATCCCCAGTATCCCAAAGTTTGCCCAAAATCCTCTTGGTGGGGCTTTAATCCAAATTGATCATATGCAGGATCAAATAATCCCGCAAATCCTAAAGTGGAGTTAATTAAAAATCTCCCCAACTCTTCACCTGCATTGGATATTTTCCCTTGTAAAATATTATTTACAAACCGTACAGGGAAAAGTATATTGGCAAAAAAGTTACTCACAGATTCTCTCACCTTCTCATGGGTAATTTGTCTATACCCTTTTGATACGGGTAATAAAAAATATTCATACAATCCATCGTTAAAATCGGTCATTATCCTATTATAACCACTCAACGGATCAGAAATTTTTTCCTCTTTCATCTCTTCGTTAAATTCATCTAAAAGATCATCTTCTTGCGTTACTTGAGTTGGATTTGCAGGGGTATCTACATTGTGTGTATTACATCCGCTAAAAACAATTGTAAATAAAAATAGTAAAATAATCGTGTATTTTCTCATCTCTTTATCCTGCTTTAAAACTCTCTTTGGTCTTGCAAACTTCACTTAAAAAACATTTCTTTTCACACTCAGGTTTTACCGCTTTACAGATATATCTTCCAAAAAGTACCATCGCTTGATGAAAAATATGAAGATCCTCTTTAAGTTTTTTAACCAGTTGTGCTTCTGTTTTTTCTACCGTTTTTGCATCGCTGAGTCCCAGTCTATGGGACACTCTAAAAACATGGGTATCTACAGCCATCAAATTTGCACCTTCACTTTCTATCATAAAAACATTTGCCGTTTTATTTCCGACACCTGCTAATTTTACCAAAGCCTTTGTATCATGAGGGATTTCCCCTTGATGCAACTCCTCCACACTTTTTGCCATTGCAATAATATTTTTTGCCTTGTTATTAAAAAAACTACAGCTTTTAAGCAACTCTTTTACCTCATCAAGCTTGGCACTTGCAAGTTCTTTAGAGGATGGATACTTGTCAAAAAGTGCAGGTGTTATAATATTTACCCGCTTATCGGTACATTGAGCCGAGAGGATTATAGCTATTAGAAGCTCATAATCATTTTTATACGATAGCTCCGTAACCGCATCACTATAGTGCTTTACAAACTGCTCTTTAATAAATTCAATATCTTTCTTCGTTGCTTTTTTCATAAGGGCAATATTCTACCATAAAATTACTTTATTGTTTAGATAAAACTTGAATAATTTTCAATGCAAGTTTTAGTCCTTTGGCTCTATGTCCTATCTCTTTTTTTAGCTTTTCATCAAGTTCTCCTAAAGTTTGATAAAATCCTTTTGGGATAAATAGAGGATCGTAACCAAAACCATGATCTCCCCTTTGTTCATCTATAACTTGACCGTACATCCATCCATGTGTAGTATAGATAGAATCTTTATAAGCAATTGCCAAACACGCTGTGTAGTATGCATCTGCCTCGGATAGATTCTTTTCTTTTAGTTTTTCTATCAACTTTTGATTATTTTGCCCATCTGTTGCACCAACGCTCGCATATCTTGCACTGTAAATTCCAGGCTCATTATTTAAAATAGGAACGGTAATACCACTATCATCTGCTATTAATATATAATCTTTATACCCTTTTTCTTGTAATCTTTCATCTACAGCTTTTGCTTTAATAATCGCATTTTGTTTAAAAGTATCTCCATCTTCAACTATCTCAAAAGAACCTAAAATATCACTATAAGCAACCACGTCATGTTCAGGTAACAGTTTTTTTAACTCTTTAATTTTCCCTTTGTTTGAAGATGCCAATATAATTTGCACATTTATCCTTTTTATTTTAATCTATAATTAAAATATTAACATAAATCATTGAGAGTTGTCTGCGATTTACTATTTTTTGGTTATAATCCATGAAATTTTTTTATTATTATTGGAGTTATTATTTATGTTTAAAAAAGTTATGCCCCTTAGTCTTATCATCTCTTTTCGTTTTTTTGGACTTTTTATTGTTTTACCTGTACTTTCTGTTTATGCACTATCGCTTCCTGGAGCAACACCAACTATTGTAGGAATCGTAGTAGGTGGATTTGCACTTACTCAAATGATTTTTCAAGTTCCTTTTGGAATGATGAGCGATAAGTTAGGTCGTAAAGGGACTATTATAACAGGTCTTTTACTTTTTGCTATCGGATCAATTCTTTGTGCCATATCTTCTGATATTCTTACATTACTTTTAGGAAGATTTTTACAAGGAGCTGGTGCTATTGCTGCTGTTATCAGTGCTATGATTAGTGATTTGGTAAAAGAGGAAGAGAGACCAAAAGCGATGGCTGTTATGGGTGGTTTTATTGCGCTTAGTTTTGCTTTGGCTATGGTGTTAGGTCCAGTTATTGGAGGATTTGCAGGTATTGGATCACTGTTTTGGATTACCACTGTTTTAGCCTTAGCTTCAATTGTAGTAATTGTAAAACTTGTCCCAAACTCTCCACATGTAACCCATACTTACCATAATGTAGGGAAATTGGAGTTTTTACAAAAAAAAGAGATCCATATTATGAATATCTCAAACTTTTTACAAAAAGGGTTTATGACTTTTGCTTTTATGATTATCCCTATTATGATGACCAAAAGTTACGGATGGGAACTGCGTGAACTTTGGATGCTCTATATCCCTGCTATGATTGCAGGTATTTTAGCTATGGGACCTGCAGCAGTGTTGGCTCAAAAAAAAGGGAAATATAAAGAGGTAATGATATTGGGAATTATCTTTTTTGCACTATCTTATTTTGCTTTTGGGAACAGCACATCCCAGAGTGCATTTATTGCTGCAGTTATACTATTTTTCATAGGGTTTAATATGCATGAACCAATTATGCAAAGTTTAACTACAAAATATATCAAAGTGCATGAGCGTGGGAAAGTACTTGGCTTTTTTAACTCCAACGGCTATTTGGGAACCTTTTTAGGTGGAGTTATAGGTGGTATCTATCTTAAAGAGATAGAGGGAAGTTTTCATCAAAGTATCAATGAAATAGCAACCATTCTTTTGGTAATATCTATTATTTGGTTATTGTTAATGCTTACTCTTCCCAATCCTCATAAGCAAAAAAATATCTACCTTGATTTGGATACCCTTGAAAATTCTGAATTAAATCAATTAGACTCACTTGAGGGAATTGAAGAGTGGTATATCAACAACAGTGAAAATATTGTTGTAATTAAATACAATGAAGATAATTTAAATGAAAATCAAATTATAGATTTTTTAAAATAGATGTTAATATTTGATTAACATCTATTTCTTATAATACAAAATTTACAAAAAAGTGACTACAAATGTTTGAAAGATTTTTAAGATTTTTTGTCGATAACGCACGGATGAACTATGTTCTGTTCTTTTTGGTTTTTGCAGCAGGAATTTGGTCATACCAAAAGATGCCAAAAGAGATTTTTCCATCTTTTGAGATGGATATGGTTTCTATTCAAGGCTCCTACAGCGGTGCAAGTGTCGATATCCTTGATAAAATGGCAGTAAGTGAAATAGAAGACAATGTAAAATCCCTAGAGGGTGTCATAGATATGACAACCATAATAAGCCCTGGGAAATTTACTATTGTCCTTGAACTTGCCAAGGGTAAAGATAGATACAATATGGCAGATAAAGTAAAAGATGCCGTAGCCTTAACAAAAAACAATCTTCCAAGCGATATGGATGAACCAAGTGTAAACGTGATGGATAGATCACGGGACTTGATTGATATATCTTTAACCTCCGATAAATTAAGTGTCGATCAGATGAAAGAGTTTGCCGATAATTTTAAAAGTCAAATCTATGGACTTAAAGGGATAAGTGAAGTTACTATTTTTGGAGATAGCGATCTGTATTATGAGATTTTATTTAATGAGAAAAAAATCAAATCATTAGGGATCAATCCAAAAGAACTTATCGATGCGATTGCAAATATCTCTTATATTTTTCCCCTTGGTAAGATTGAAGACTCCAAACAGCACTACTATATCTCCACGTACAATGGAGCAAAGTCGGCGATTGAGCTTTCACATACTATGTTAAAACTCTCAAGTGGTTCACTTTATTTAAAAGATATAGCTACCATTAAAAAAAGATATGAGGATTCAAGTACACTTTTCTCTTTTAACGGTCAAAATGCCCTTTCATTATCTGTCAAACAAATGAACAGTGCCAATGCAATCACGATTGTCAAAGATATTAAAAAACTTATTAAAAAAATTCAACCAAAACATCCCGATATAAACATATCTATTGCCGATGACAATTCCAAAAGAATTGTTGAAAGACTTGATATCGTGGGTTCAAACATCCTTTTAGGAATTATCCTTATTACAATTTTTGTTGCACTTTTAGTCAATAGTAGAATGTCTTTTATTATTATGATAGGTATCCCTACCTCTTTTGTCCTTGCTGCAATTTATATGTATCTTTTTGGATACAGTATCAATCTTATTTCACTGGTTGGTGTACTTATAGCAATTGGTATTGTCGTGGATGATGCCATAGTAGTAAGTGAAAATATTCAACAACACATCGAAGAGGGGATGGAACCTAAAGAAGCTGCAATTGCAGGAGCTAAAGAGATGGTAAAACCTGTTACAATCGCAAGTTTGACCACCCTATTTTCTTTTTTACCTGCACTGATGCTAAGCGGAACCATGGGAGAGGTTATGAAACTTATCCCTATTGCACTCTCAGCTTTAGTAGTTGCTTCATTGATTGAATCTTTTATATTTTTACCTATCCATGCAGTGCATACTTTAAAACCAAATGCTAAAGTAACCGATTGGACAAAGCTAAATAAAACCTATAATTATGCAATACACTTTTTTATGAATTGGAAAAAAACATTTTTAATCATTTTTGTTATTTTAGTACCAATTTTAACGGTTGTTGCTATTAAAACTTCAAAGTTTCAAATGTTTCCTACTTTTGATGCGACAGATGTTAAAATATCTATTAAAGCGGATAAAAATAGTACATTGGAACAGTCCTACGAAATCGTAAAAGCAATTGAGCGAGACCTTATCCAAAAATCAGATCAATTTCATATACGAAGTATAGATTCCCGCGCAGGATACAGAAGAGATACGGGAAGCAATACCGAGAGATTTCCTTACGTTATGTATATGACAGTTGAACTTAATGACCTAAAACCGAGTAATTTACTTGATAAATATATTACCCCAAACCTGAGTATATATTATGACCCTGAGGGGAGATCAAGGACACTTACTTCACAACAAATCTCGACAAAACTAAAAAAATTTATAAAAGAGCAAAACTACAAAAAAAAGTTTAATCTTCAAGAGATTGTAGTACTGGAGCGTAAAGTGGGACCGATTAAAGCCGATATTAAAATCGGACTTGTATCAAATAATAATCAACTTATTATCAAATCGATGGGGAAACTAACCGAAGCACTTTCTAAAATTGATGGAATTAAATCGATGCAAAATTCCGTTAATTTTGGAATAGATGAGATTAAGCTAAAAGTGAATAATTACGGGGAACAACTGGGACTTACCGAGAGTTATATCGGCTCATATCTTTCAAATCTTTATCTAAGTAAAAAGAAATCGGTTTCATTTGATGTAAAAGAGATGTTGGATATTAAAATCCAATCTACCAATAAAGATGACTTTGAAAGTTTTAAAACCACCCCTATTCCACTTAGTGATGGAAGATTGGTAAATCTCAATCAAGTGTGTGAATTTCAAATAATAAAATCATTTGAACAACTTGTCAAAGATAATGCAGAGAAAAATTTCTATATCTACGCAAATGTCGATCCCAAAATTATCACTTCTACAGAAGTTGTAGAACAAATCCAACCTGTTTTAGACGAAATTAAAAACAACGGTGTAAGACTTAGATTTAAAGGGGAAGCACAAAAAAAAAGCGGAGCTTAAACGTGATATGATGGCTGCCGCTGCTTTAGCACTTATCCTTATCACGCTCTCTATGTTATATCTATTTAATTCATTTAGGGAAACCGCTATTTTGATGTCTGTTATCCCTTTTTCATTTTTAGGGGTTCTTATAGGGCATAAACTTATGGGACTTAACCTTAGTATGCCTTCAATCATAGGTGCTCTTGGACTGGCAGGAGTTGTTATCAACGATGGAATTATTATGATGACCTATTTGAAAAAAGCAAAAACAATTGAAGAGGTTTTTTATAGGGCAACCAAAAGATTTAGACCAATTGTACTTACTACTGTTACAACTCTTATAGGGATGAGTTCGTTGATCTTTTTTCCAACAGGTCAAGCAGTTATATTCCAACCTATTGCCATTGCACTTGGATTTGGACTTGCTTGGGGAACAGTTCTTAATCTTATCTACCTACCTGTACTTTACACCTTTTCAAGAAGATTAAAATAATCTTCTTGAAGCAAACCCTTTAAATATATTATAAATAAATTTTAGATAAACTCTTTAACTAAAAATTTACCCAAAGGAAACACCTTGTTAAAAAAGATTGCACTTACTTTTATTCTTACTATCTCAACTCTTTTTGCTTCTGAAAAATTTGATTCTATTGAGTTTGAAGGACTTACTCAAATCTCTAAATCTGTTGCTTTGGAAAATATCAAATTTGAAAATGAAAACAGCTATACGATTGAAGAGATAAATAGGACGATTAAAGAGTTTTATAAATTTACCTACTTTAAAGATATCTGGGTTACAAATACAAAAAGAATTTTAACGTTTCACTTTGTAGAAAAGCCATTTATCTCTAAACTAGATATAACAGGTTATAAAACAAGGGAAGAGGAGATTGAAGCTCTTTATAAACAGATGAATATCAAAAAAGGAACAATGTATACAAAAAGAAAAGTTGCCAATGCAAAAAAAGCACTTCTTCTTGCCCTTGAAAGAGATGGTTATATCAATTCTGTTGTGGAAACTAATGTCGAAGAGGTCAATAAAACAAGTGTAGCTGTTACTTTTAACGTTAATAAAGGTGAAGAAATTATTATTAAAAAAATCACTTACAAAGGTGCCAAAAACCTAGATGAAGGTGATTTTGAACCTGTCATTGCAAATAAAGAGGAAGACTGCTGTTTTACATGGTTTATCGGTGTTAATGACGGTGAAATGAGCTATGAACAACTTGAGTACGATAGTGCTAGGATACGGGATGTTTATATGCAAAACGGATATCTTGATGCGAAAGTAAGTGCGGCATTTTCAAAGATTGATTTTAATACACACAATGCAGATATAGAATATACTATTACCGAAGGGGAACAATACAACGTCAATGAAACATTAATCTACGTGGATGAAGCGATTGTAAAAAGTAAAGAACTTTATCCTGAGCTTAAACTTCAAAAAGATGATGTTTTTAATATTGCCCATTTACGAAAAGACCAAGAGTTTATCAAAACAAAAGTAGCAGACCAAGGATATGCATTTACCGAGGTTAAGTTTGATATACAACCTGATAAAAAAACAAAAAAAGTAAATATAGTTTATAACGTAATTCCTGGAGATAAAGTATATATCAATGATGTTATTATCACTGGAAATTCAAGAACATTAGACCGGGTTATTAGAAGAGATGTTTATTTGGCTCCGGGGGATCTTTTTAGTTTAACAGATTTTAAAGATTCAAAAAACAAACTTAAAAGAACGGGTTATTTTGACGAAGTTATTATTGAGCAAAAAAGGGTTTCCTCTTCAAAAGTCGATATTTTGGTTGATGTTGTTGAAGCACCTACGGGTAATTTAATCCTAGGTGGTGGACATGGAAGTTATGAAGGTTGGATGATAAACGGTTCAATTAGTGATAAAAATGTTTTTGGAAGTGGAATGGAACTTGCTTTTTCCGTTGATTATTCTAAAATTTCAACCGATTTAACGCTGGGACTTACAAATCCTGCAATCTACGATAGTAAATACAGTGGTACTGTTAAAATCTATAATGAAGATACGGAACTAGAAAATTATAGTACAACCGATGGAGATAAAAAGATTGATGCTAAAGGTTTTCTAATTGGAGTTGGAAGAGGTATAGGAAGACATGCCAGAGCAGGAGTATCTTATGAAATCTCGGATAGCGATATTTCGTATAGTCTCAATTCGGCAGAAAATGAAAGCTTTATAACAAGTGCAATTACTCCTTATATTAGCTTTAATAATACCGATGACTATCTCTTACCAAGATCAGGTATCATTGCAACTACAAGCTATAAATATGCAGGTATCGGTGGAGATGCAAAATATGGACTTAGCTCTTCTCAATTTAAATATTTTTACGGTTTAGAAGATTTGATAGATTACGATGTAATCTTTAGATACAAATCACAACTTAAAATGCTAAGTGATAACGGTATGGTTCCTAAAAATACAACATTTTACCTTGGAGGTCCAAGAAGTTTAAGAGGATATGAATCGTATGCATTTAAACCAGAAGATGAAAATACACCTCTTAAAAATATGTTTTCCAACTCTGTTGAACTAAGCTTTCCTTTACTTCCTCAAGCAAAGATGCGATGGGGAACTTTTTATGATTATGGTATGATTGGAGAAGATGATTTTTCTAAATATAAAAGATCGGGTGCAGGTATATTTGTCTCTTGGATATCCCCTATGGGACCAATGCAGTTTATTTTTGCCGAAGCATTGGATGAAAAACCAGGTGATAATACTTCAAGTTTTGAATTTAACCTTGGAGGGAAATTCTAAGCTTTATGAGTCATAAAAGAATTACCAATGAGGAAGCTTTAGATCTAATAAAAAATGCCTCTTTATTAGACTTAGCCCAAAAAGCAAGTGAAAAAAAACTAGAACTGCATCCAAAAAAAGTGACAACTTTTGTAGTTGATAGAAATATCAATTATACAAATATTTGCTGGGTAGATTGCAAGTTTTGTGCTTTTTATAGACACCAAAAAGATGAAGATGCTTATGTTTTAAGTTATGAAGAGATCGATAAAAAAATCGATGAACTTTTAGAGATTGGCGGGACCCAAATCCTTTTTCAAGGGGGAGTTCATCCAAAGCTTAAAATAGATTTTTATGAAGATTTGGTAGAGCATATCCATAAAAAATATCCAACTATTACAATTCATGGATTTAGTGCCATTGAGATTGATTATATTTCAAGACTTTCCAAAATAAGTTATAAAGAGGTTTTAACACGGTTAAAAGATAAAGGTCTTGCTTCGATCCCAGGTGCGGGTGCTGAGATACTCAATGATGATGTAAGAGATATCATTGCTCCCAAAAAACTTGATACAAAAGATTGGTTAGAGGTTCATAGACAGGCTCATAAAATCGGTGTAAAATCAACGGCAACTATGATGTTTGGGACGGTTGAAAGTGATGAACAGATCATTGATCACTGGGATAAAATTAGAAAGCTTCAAGATGAAACAGGTGGCTTTAGAGCGTTTATTATGTGGAGTTTTCAATCATCTCATACAAAACTGGCTGAAGAGCTTCCAAATATTCCGCCTCAAAGCTCAAACAGATATTTAAGACTTCTTGCAGTTGCACGTCTTTATCTTGATAACTTTCCTAATATCCAAAGTTCATGGGTAACCCAAGGAAGCTACATCGGTCAAATGGCTTTAAAGTTCGGAGCAAATGATCTTGGAAGTACTATGATGGAAGAAAATGTGGTAAGTGCTGCAGGTGCAACAAACAGCATGAACCAAAAAGAGATGATTAAGCTTATTGAAGATGTCGGGGAAAATCCTGCCAAAAGAGATACAGCTTATAATATATTAGAGAGATACTATTAATAGAGATGATAAGATATATTTTATTTTTATTAATTACACAAGGAATTTTAATGTCAGCTACCCTAAAACAGATAGCATATAAAAATATAGATTTACCTATAATTTACGAAAGACACAAAACACTGCCGATATTTAATTTACAATTAGTTTTTACAAACAGTGGTGCAATTAACGATATCAAGCTTCCGGGGCTTACACCTTTTAGTGCACAAGTACTTAACGAGGGAACCAAAAAAAACGGAGCCGTAAATTTTGCCAGAAAACTGGAAAATGATGCAATATCTATCAGTGCAAACTCCGGATTTGAAACATTTGTAATAGAGATAAGCTGTTTGAAAGAGGATTATCTTAAAGCTCTTACATACCTAAAAGAGATACTTGATAATCCAAATATTACTCAAGATACACTTGATAAACTAAAAAAACTTACTTTAAGTAAAATTGAGCAAAAACAAGATGACTTTGATTATGTTGCATCAAATGAGTTAAAACAACTTACATACAAAGATACTCCATTGGCTCATCCTAAAATAGGGACAACTAAAAGTATAAATCAACTTACACTTAAAGATATTCAAGATAATATAGAGAAAATTTTTAATATTGATAACCTTATTATCGTTGCAGGTGGAGATGTCAAGTTTAGTGAGTTTTCAAAAAATATTACCCCTATACTTGAGTCTTTAAAGCAACAAGGGAAAACACAATTTCAAAAAATAAAAATATCCGATAAAATTGAAGAAAAAACTATCACAAAAGAGACAAAACAATCGTATATCTATTTTATGAGCCCTTTTGAGATCGATATAAACTCAAAAGAGATCTATAAAGCAAAAGTGGCTTCTTTTATCTTAGGGGGAAGCGGTTTTGGAAGTAGATTGATGGAAGAGATTCGTGTAAAAAACGGTCTTGCATATAGTGCGTACGGATATATAAAACAGCAAAAATCACATACCCATTTTACAGGCTATCTGCAAACAAAGTTAGATAATACAAATAAAGCAAAAGAGATGGTTGTATCTATCGTAAATGATTTTGTTAAAAAAGGGGTAACACAAGAGGAACTTGATGCTGCCAAAAAATTTTTACTAGGGAGTGAGCCTTTACGAACCGAGACTTTTTCCCAAAGATTAAGTAGGGCATTTCAGTTGTACTATAGAGATTTACCGTTTGATTATCCAAAAAAAGAACTGGAAAAAATCGAGCAACTAACCCTTGACGATCTAAATAAATTTATCAAATCTCATAAAGAGATCAAAAAACTAACTTTTGCAATTGTTACAAAATAAGGAGAATTTTTGCTGCGATTTGCCATAAGTCCAACAGGTGACATAAATATAGAAAACCTACGGATTGCTCTACTGAATCATATAGTTTCCAAACAAACAAATCAAGAGCTTTTAATACGAATTGACGACACGGTTAAAGAAAAAAATATTGAAAAAAAAGATAAAGAGATAATAAAACTTCTTGATCTTTTTGGGATAGATTATTCACGTGTAATTTTACAAAGTGAAAATATCAAATACCACACTGGGATGGGGATGAAGCTTTTGCTTGATAAAAAAGCTTTTAACTGTTTTTGCTCCGATGAAGCCATTGAGTCGGATAAACAAAAAGCACAAGAGCAAAATAAACCATATAGCTATAGCGGTTTTTGTGAAAATATCAGCGATGAGACTAAATTTCACTGCAATGCACCTTTTGTGGTAAGGATGAAAAAGCCTGAGCATAATATCAAATTTAAAGACTTCATTCAAGGAGAATGTGAGTATCAACCTTATAAAGTGGATAGTGTTATAATTTTAAATCACGATAAATCCCCTACGCTAAATTTTGCAAGTGCGGTGGATGATATGCTTTATGATATCTCTACAATTATCCAAGAAGAAAAATACCTTGAAAATACACCAAAGCAAATCCATATAAGAGAAGCTTTAGGATATGAAAAAGAGATTCAATATATAGATATACCAACTATCCAAACCGATACTCCAATCTCTGTACAATCTTTGATTGACGAGGGATATTTACCTGTAGCAATTGCAAATTATCTTGTACTGTTAGGATATGATGCCCCTTGCGGGATTTTTACCATTGAAGAAGCTCTTGAATGGTTTGATATTAATAAACTTTCAAATAAACCCGTAAAATTTGATAAAAAGAAACTCAACTTTATCAATCAAGAATATCTTAAAACTATTGATGATATGAAACTTTCCAAAATAATTGGTTATGCCGATGAAGATATAGGAAAATTAGCTAAAATATATATTAAAGAATATAGTACCACTAAAGATATCAAAGAAAAAATTGATACAATTTTCTCTAAAAAAGAGGAAATGAAAGAATTTAAAGAGGAATATAAAATATTACAGGCGTGTTTATCCCAAGCTCCTTTTATCGATAACTTTGAAGATTTAAAAAAATATATTATGCAACACTCAAAATTAACAGAGGAGAAACTTTTAAAACCTCTACAATATATTTTAACAGGGGCTGAGGATGGTCCAAACCTTGAGGATATATATCCGTTCATTAAAAATTATTTAGGAGAAATTATATGTTAGATTCATTACTTATTGCTTTTGCTACACTTTTGATAAGTGTTATTTCACTGTATAAATGGGTTATAATTATTGCAGCTATTTTAAGCTGGGTACAACCTGATCCGTACAATCCTATAGTACAGATGCTTTACCGTTTAACGGAACCTGCTTATGCTTTTGTAAGACGATTTATCCCAACCGTGTTTGGCGGGATGGATATGGCTCCGCTTATTGTTATCTTTGCGTTGCAGTTTTTAGAAATATTTTTACAAAGCTTATTTTCTAAAATGATGTAAAATCTGCAATGTATAAAATAGTTTTTGTTTTATTTACATTTTTTACTTTTGTCTATAGTGAAGATGTAGATAATACAAACTTTTTTAATACTATCGTTGAAAATATACAAAATACGGCAAACTCAAAACTTCCAGATGAGATAAAACTTCAAAAGATACAAAAATATGTATCAAAATTAAAACTTCAAAAACAAAAAGAAGCCAAAACAAAAAATAATAATCCCTATTCTTTTGAAGCATTTAATTTTGATCTTATGTCACATCGCGACAATTTTCTTTTACTCGGCGGCTATAGCTCATCTGAACTTACGGAAAAACATTGGGATTCAAATGGATTAAGAGATCCTTCCAAAGATTATAAAAGAGATTCCAACGAAGCACAATTTCAAATAAGTTTAAAAATGCCTCTTGCTATGAATCTTTTTCATACCACTGCCGATATTTATGCAGCTTATACACAAAACTCTTTTTGGCAGGTTTATGACCATAAACACTCCCGCCCTTTTAGGGAAACAAACTATATGCCAGAACTTTTTGTAGAGTGGCAGCCAAATATAGATCTAGGATGGACAACTCTGGAAAAAACAAGACTTTCATTGATACATCAATCAAATGGAAGGGATATTGGTTATTCAAGAAGTTGGAACCGTACCGAAGCTACGGCTGAATTTAAAAGTGGAAATCTACACTATGGTTTTAGTTTTTGGGATAGATGGGATGAAGATGCCAAACTAAGCCCAAGCGATGTGGACGGGGATGATAATCCCGATTTGGAAGATTATATTGGAAAAGAGAAAATTTTTATAAATTATAAGTTTAACCATTACGGACTTTCTTTGGAACATCAAAATGATATTTTTCAATATAATATACATAAAGGAAATACTATCTTTGATATCACACTCCCGACTCTAAGCGATAATTTTAATTTTTTTATTCGATATTTTCACGGATACGGAGAGAGTTTAATAGATTATGATACAAAAATAGAACGGATAAGTTTCGGGGTAAAAGTTCATGAATGGAAATAATGGCTTTTCTAAACACTAATTGGATAAAATACAACCCTTATTAAAATTGACGGAGTAATAGTAATAATGAGTGAACATAAAGATTTTTTACGTTTAAAAGTTGAAGATGATTTAAAATCGGGTAAATATAAAGAAGTTATTACAAGATTTCCTCCAGAACCCAACGGTTTTCCACACATTGGACACGCAAAATCTATCAATATAAACTTTGGTATTGCACGTGATTACAAAGGTGTTTGTAACCTTAGAATGGATGATACAAATCCTACAACCGAAGAGACCAAATATGTCGAAGCTCTAAAAGATGCAGTAGAGTGGCTGGGATATGAATGGAATGAAAGTGTCCGTTTTACATCTGATTATTTTCCCAAACTTTATAATTATGCAATAGAGCTTATCAAAATGGGTAAAGCGTATGTTGATAGTGCAAGTGAAGAGGAGATTAGACAAAATCGAGGAACGGTAACACAGCCAGGCATTAGAAGTAAATATGCAGAACGATCTATAGAAGAAAACCTTGAACTTTTTGAGCAAATGAAAAAAGGAAAATTTAAAGACGGGGAACATATCTTAAGAGCTAAGATAGATATGGATGCTTCCAATATGCAGCTTCGTGACCCACTTTTATATAGAATTAGACATACAACCCACCATCGAACGGGAGATGAGTGGTGTATCTATCCTATGTATGATTTTGCCCATTGTTTATCCGATTATATCGAAGGTGTTACCCACTCTATTTGTACGTTAGAATTTGAAAATAACAGAGCTATTTACGACTGGGTACTCGATACTTTAAAATTAGAGCCTCCTCGTCCTTATCAACACGAGTTTGCAAGATTGGATATCAACTACACCGTTATGAGTAAAAGAAAACTGCTTGAACTTGTAAAAGAAAACTATGTAAGCGGTTGGGACGACCCTAGACTTCCTACCATTGCAGGATATAAAAGAAGAGGATACACCCCGGAATCTATTTTAAACTTTTGTGAGAGTATTGGAATTGCCAAAGCAAACTCAACAGTTGATGTTGCTCAACTTGAATTTGCAATTAGAGATGATTTAAATACAAAAGTACCAAGGGTTATGTGTGTACTCAATCCTTTAAAAGTAACGATTGAAAACTATGAGGGGAGTGAAGAGATTGAAGCTTCATATTATCCCCATGACGTACCTAAAGAGGGTTCAAGAAAAATCCCTTTTTCAAACACTATTTACATCGACCGTGAAGACTTTAGCGAAAATCCTCCAAAGGGATACTATAGACTTACTCCTGATCAACCAGTACGACTTAAACATGCTTATATCATCACTTGTAAAAAAATAATTAAAGACGATAGTGGCAATATTGTAGAAATAAAAGCAGAATATCATCCAAATTCAAAAAGTGGAAACGATACAAGTGATATCAAAGTAAAAAGTGCAATTCAATGGGTAGATGCCAAAGAGAATAAAAAAGTTGAAGTTAGAGTTTATGATAGACTTTATAAAAACGAAGCTCCGCAAGGGATTGAGGATCTTAATCCAAACTCTTTAAAAGTTATAAAAGATGCACTTATAGAACCTGCCATAATAACAGATAAAGCAGATGAAAGATTTCAGTTTGAAAGGGAAGGATATTTTTATATCGATCCAATTGATTCCACCGATGAAAAGCCTGTATTTAATAAAATAGTTGGACTAAAAGATTCTTGGGGTAAAAAAACTGAAATAAAAACACCAAGAGAAAAAAGAAAACAGGTAGAGAAAAAAGTACAAATAGAGGGCGAAGCAGCACCTATGAGTGAGACTGAACAGCTACTATTTAGCAAATATACCAATGAACTTGGACTTAATAATATGGTTGCCGATATCTTAGCAAGGGATGAGCAACTTTCCTCGTTTTATAAAGAAGCGTTATCTATTTTAAATAGCCCTGTAAATTTAGCAAATATAATCGCCAATGAAGTAGCTAGAGAGTTAAAAGAAACATCCAAATTAAAATTTAATGCAAATCAAATTGCCGAACTTGTAAAAATGGTTGAAGATGAAACAATATCAAATAAAATTGCCAAACAAGTGTTTGAAGATATGGCTAAACGTGGAGAAAATCCAAAAGAAATAGTTGAAGCAAAAGGACTTATCCAAATTAGCGACCCTGCTCAAATTTTACCAATCATTGATGAAATAATTGCCAACAATCCTGAAAATGTAGCAAAATATAAAGCAGGGAATGAAAAACTATTTGGCTTCTTTGTAGGACAAGTTTTAAAAGCTACAGGCGGAAAAGCGAATCCAAAAGTAGTAAATGAACTTGTCAGCGAAAAATTAAAGTAAAGTGATAAACTTCACTTTACTTTAAAAAAGAGATAATCTCTTTTTCTAAATCCTCAACATCTATAATTGTTTTATGTAAAACTTCTGCATCAAACAGTGCTTCAATCTGCGTAGGAATCTTTAAATCAAGTTTTTTGGCAATCTCCTCTAAAGCCTCTTTATCGGCATATTTTTTATCATCTTCATTTAAAGCATTTAAAACAGTTGGAGAGAATTTTGTCCATTCTGCCGTTGAATAGATAACCATTTTACTATCTTTTTTCTCTTTTAGCTGCTCATATCCTTTGATACATGTTGCCGTATGGGGATCCATCAAATATCCCTCATCTACAAAAGATTTTATGGTTTTAGCTCCGTATGTATCATCGCTGAATGTTGCACTAAAATATTTTTGTAAGGCTTCAAGCTCTACTTTAGTATGCTCAAAATACCCTTTTTCATTCAATGATTCCATCAACTCTTTTGTTCTAAAAGCACCACAAATATCATAGATAACTCTTTCTATATTAGATGATTTTAAAATATCCATAGCAGGAGATTTTGTCAGCTTAAGCTCTTTACCTCTAATATCGTAAATCCCAAGAGTCAGCCACTGGGTTAAGATATTGTTTTCATTTGAAGACACTACAAGTTTTTCAATAGGAAGCCCCATCTTCTGTGCATAATAAGCACCTAAAACATTTCCAAAATTTCCACTTGGAACATTGATATAAATCTTCTCGCCAAATGTAATCTCCCCTTGCCGTAAAAGCTCAAGATAACTTTGAAAATGATATACGATTTGAAAAATAATTCGTCCAAAATTTACAGAGTTTGCCGCAGATAATTTAATACCGTCTTTGATAAGCTCATCTTTAAAACTTTGGCTTCCCAAAAGATTTTTAAGAGCACTTTGGGCATCGTCAAAGTTCCCGTTTATTCCAATTACTTTTAAGTTTTCTCCATCTTCCGTTACCATCTGAAGTCTTTGTACATCACTTGTCCCGCCGTTTGGATACAAACAAACTACTTGAATCCCCTCTTTATTTTTAAAAGTATTAAGTGCCGCTGGTCCCGTATCGCCGCTTGTTGCAGCCAAGATAAGATATTTTTCATCTCTTTTTTTAGCGATGGAGCTTAAGATATACCCAAAAGGCTGCAGTGCCATATCTTTAAAAGCACGTGTAGGACCGTGATATTGTTCATTTACAAAAAGATCATCTTTGATTTTTACCACTGGAGAGGGATTGGTACTATCATCAAATTTATCATAAAGACTTAGTGCTTCATTGATAGTAGTATCATCAATATCAATTGCAAAAGCTTTTAAAATATCATAAGCCAACTCTTTGTAAGTAGTATTTATATGTTTTTCCAAAAACTCCTGCCCAAGCATCGGAATACTCTTTGGAACATATAAGCCACCAAAAGATGAACTTGGATTTAGTATCGCATCGGAAAATTCCACCTCTTGAGGTTTTATCCCATCATTTCCACGTGTTTCAATAAAACTCATTAATCTTTATCCTTTTGTATTTATGGACGCGATTATATCTAAATAGTGGTTAAAAGTTAATAGTGATAACGACACTGTGCAATAAGGATAGAGGTAGTCGTGACCTTATACACCAATCTATGCTCAATCGTAATTCGCCTAGACCAATAACCTGTCCAATTATATTTTAAAGGCTCAGGCTCCCCTAGTCCTTTAAACGGTTCTCTTTTTATATCTTTTATTAGACTATTTATCTTTTTTAAGATTTTTTTATCTGTTTGTTGCCAATAGATATAATCCTCCCAAGCTTTATCTGCCCAAACTAAATTCATCCTTCTATTAACTCTTTTTGTGTACCAAGCCCACTTTCTAGTTGTTCAATAGCTTCATTTAATCTTGAGGCATTATTACTACTTTGCATCAAATACGCTGTTTCTCTCATAGAGTTATAATCTTCTAAAGAGATCATCACTACAGGCTCTTTATTTTGTCTTGTAATTGTGACTGGTGTATGATTTTGTACAACATTATCCATTGTCATTGCCAAATTTTGCCGTACTGTTGTAAATGTAGATGTTTGCATATTGTACCTTTTTTATAAATATGTACATATTTTAGTACATATATTATTAGTTTTGACTTAGGGTATTTGATTATTCTGTATATTTTCACTCCCAACAAGACTGTTGGGAGTGAGGGAAAATTTACTTTTTCGTACTTTTTGATGGCTTCAATGACGGTTTATTTCCTGGTGTATTTTTATTATCTCGACGTCTTTGATCTAATTTACCTGTAGATTTTGCCTTAGGTTTAGGTCCTGGTTTAAGTCCCATTCTAATCACCTCCTTTCATTAACTTTTTAAATTTTATCAGAAAAAATTTATTTTTGTTAAAAATATTGCAATTTGCCATATTTTTAAATTTTTCTCGCTCCCAAGCTCTAGCTTGGGAGTGTGGCTCTATCGGATTGTATCCTTGTTTACTTTTTCTGTGTATTTGATTTTATTTTTTATTCACAAATTTGCTTAGCTTAGATATACTACTAACCAATGAAGAATTTAAAACAACTACTACATAAAATGCTTATTATCGGTTTTGACGGGCAGGGTATCTTAACAAATAATAAGCTAAAAACACAGATACAAAACGGTTTAGGCGGTGTGATACTTTTTGATCGTTATATTGATGATACAACAAAAAGTAAAAACATCTCTAGTCCTAAACAACTCAAACTTCTCACGGAATCTTTGCAAAGTATTAGCGATAAGCCACTGATGATTTGTATTGACCAAGAGGGTGGGAAAGTTGCAAGGCTAAAAAAGGCAAAGGGATTTAGAGAAACCAAATCGGCAAAAGAGATTGCTTCGCTTTCAACTGATGAAGCTAAAAAAGAGTATGAAAACTTAGCTACCCAGTTACAAGAGCTTGGGATAAATTGTAATTTTGCTCCATTGGTTGATTTGGGGATAAATAAAGATTCAAAAATCATCTATGGACTTGATAGGGCTTATGGAGATGATAGCGATACAGTTGTAAAGTTTAGTGAGATTTTTATGGATGCTTTAAATGAACACCAAATAATAAGTGTCTTAAAACACTTCCCTGGGCATGGTAGTGCAAAAGGGGACAGCCATGAGGGATTTGTAGATATTACTAAGACTTGGCAGAGAAAAGAGTTACTTCCTTATAAAAAACTGCTTTATAAAACAAATATGATTATGAGTGCTCATGTTTTTAATGGACAATTAGATGAAAAATATCCTGCAACACTCTCTTACAATACAAATACTAAACTTTTACGTGAACAACTTGGATATAACGGTGTCCTTATAACGGATGATTTGCAGATGTTGGCAATAAAAGAGCATTATACAAAAGAAAAAGCGATTGAACTCTCAATTAATTCAGGGGCTGATATGTTGATGTATTGTAACCAATTGGGAGATGATGATACTAGTGAGACTATCGATATGATGGAACATTTAGTAAAAAGCGGTAAAATCTCAGAGACACGAATTAAAGAGGCAAATATGCGAATAGATAAATTGTTTAAGGCACTTTAATGGAAGCTAGTTTTTCACTTATAGATTGGACTATCTTCATTGGATATTTGGTAGTTCTACTTGCATTTGCACGTTATCTCTCAAATGATAAAATCAGCTCAGCCAGAGAATTTTTTACCGATAAAAACTCTTTTGCTGCATTGCCTGTAGCTCTTTCATTACTTGCCACGGCTCAATCGGCAGCTACGTTTTTAGGTGCACCTGAGTTTTCATATAGGTTTGATATGACACTTATTGGGTACTCTATCACATCATTACTTGCGATTTATATTGTGGTAAAAGTATTAATCCCCAGATTTTATGCAGTAAACGCCATGAGTGTTTATGAACTGCTTCAAGAGCGATATGGCGGAAATGCCAGACGTGACGTGGGTGTAATGTTTTTAGTTGGAAGATTGTTTGCCAGTGGAGCTAGACTTTATATGGCAGCACTTGCACTTAGTATGATACTTTTTTATGATATTAGCTTGGTTCATGTTAGTTTCTCTGTTGTTTTACTTGTAATAGGAGCTTTGATATTTACCTATTTTGGAGGGATTCGCTCTGTTATTATCAGTGATATTTTGCAAATCATAGTTTACCTTGGAGCTGGGATTGCGGTGGCTGTGTATCTGTATCTATCGCTCTCACAGGATTTTTCCACACTTTTTCAAAGTCTAAACGCGGCAGAGAAATTAAAATATATCGATTTTAATCTTAGTTTTACCAATGAGGGTAAATTTAATATCTTTTCACTTTTTACTGGATATATGCTTTTAAATATCGCTGCTTTTGGGCTTGACCAAGATTTGGCACAAAGGGTACTATCGTGTAAAAATAAAAAAGAAGCTGGGTGGTCGCTTTATGGTGCTACGCTTTTAAGTATCCCTGTATCTATGCTGTTTTTAACGATTGGATTGCTTTTATTTTTGTACTATCAAGAGCACACTATCAGCCAAAAGTTTTCAGGACAAAGCATCACAATTTTTATGTATTATATTTTAAATGAGATGCCAAATGGATTAAAAGGTTTTGTGACCATCGGTGCAATTGCCGCAGCTCTTAGTAGTACAAACTCGGTTTTGGGAGCGATGAGTAGCGTGGCGATTGAAGATGTTTATCGTCCATATAAAAATAAAAGCGGTGTAGCGGTTGATGAGATGCATTTTGTAAAAGTTGCACGGGCTTTGGTATTGATATTTGCCGTTGCTTTGGCGTTGATGGCAATTGTGAGTTTTATAGTGCATACCAATAGCTCCATCCCTCTTATTAGTTTTGCACTTGGGGTTATGGCGTATGCTTATAGCGGATTGCTTGGCGTATTTGCAAGTGCACTATTTACCAATCGCGGTAATGCTAAACTCATCCCTTATGCGCTACTTATCGGATTTGTTAGTGTTTTAGCTATGCAAGGGTATACTTTTGGATTAAATGTGGGATTTGCGTGGCAGTTGGTAATTGGAACCGCCCTTTCGTTTGGAGTGATGCAACTTGGAAAAAGATAATATATATATAGGGGTAATGAGCGGTACCAGTTTGGATGGTATCGATATAGCAATATGTGAGATTAGTGAGCGTGGGATTAAAACACTACATACAAAAGAGTATAGCTATGATGCCAATATCAAACAAGATGTTTTACACGCTATTAGGGAGCCTATATTACTTGAATTTATCGGTACGCTAAACCATAAATTAGCTCTTATGTATAGCAGTGCTTTACAACAGTTTTTATCTGAGTTTGATATTGACTATAAAGAGGTCACTGCAATAGGTTTACATGGGCAAACCATTTGGCACTCTGCTAATACCTCACACCCTTTTTCAATGCAACTAGGCGATGGAGCATTGGTGGCAAAGATGATAGGGATAGATGTGGTCAATGATTTTAGAAGCGGCGATATAGCAAACGGTGGACAAGGGGCACCGATAGCCCCTGCATTTCATAAAGCCTTATTTGATGATAAAGGGAGCGCCGTGCTTAATCTGGGCGGTATTGCAAATATCACTATTTTAACCGATGATTTTATTGGGTATGATGTAGGAGTTGCCAATATTTTAAGTGATTACTGGATACAAAAAAACCAAAATAAAGCTTTTGATAAAGATGGTTCTTGGGCTAGAAAAGGAAATGTAAATAGTGAGCTTTTAGAGGCGATGCTTAGTGATACATATTTTAAAAAGTTGCCGCCAAAAAGTACAGGACGTGAATATTTTAATGCTGAATGGTTAGAAAAAAAGTTAGAGTCATTTACTGATATTTCCGCAGTTGATGTACAAGCAACTTTATTGGAGTTTACCATTGTGCCTATTATTGAAGCTCTAAAAGATAAAAAAGTTAAGAGATTAATAGTATGCGGCGGTGGTGCACACAATGGCTATTTAATGGAAAAGCTTTCACAAAAACTTGATACTATGCAGGTGATAAAAAGCGATGAGTTAGGAGTTGATAGCACTTTTTTAGAAGCGATAGCTTTTGCATGGTTAGCCTATAAAAGGGTAAACAATCAAGCTATAGATTTGCAATCTATCACTGGAGCCAAACAACCGTCTATCTTGGGAGCAGTTTATGCAAAAGATTAAAGAGTTTTTAGAGGGTACGCCATATAGACATTTTAAAGTTGAAGTCGCTTCAAGCGATGCAAGTTTTAGGCGATATTTTAGACTAAGTCACGAAGATACAACTTTAGTTCTTATGGACTCATCTTTAGAAAAAACATCATTAAACCCTTTTATAAATGTCACCAATCTTTTACATAGTGTCAATCTTCATGCACCAAAAATCATTTATGAAAATAAAGATAAAGGTTTTCTAATCTTAGAAGATTTAGGTGTAAAAAATCTTCTTGAAACTCTAAATCAGGATAATTTTAAATCACTTTATAAAAAATGTATAGATGAGATTATCACTATGCAAAATATTGACGCAAAAGAACTGCCACTTTACGATGAGGCATTTTTAAAGTTAGAGATGAATCTAATGCCCGAGTGGTTTTTGCAAAAATATCTACAAAAAAATTTAACAGATGATGAAGTTAAAGTTATAGAGAATACTCTTAATTTAATCGCAAAAAAAGTGCTTTCTCACCCGCAAGGGTATTTTGTCCATCGTGATTTTCACTCAAGAAACATTATGAACTGTGAACCTTTTGGGATTATCGATTACCAAGATGCCATGAACGGCTCTATCGTTTATGATTTGGTATCATTGCTAAAAGATTTATATATTCAGTTTGACCCGCAAGATATAAATGAATTGGCACTCTATTTTAAAGAGCAAAAACAATTGCAAGTAAGTGATGAAGAGTTTTTACAATGGTTTGATTTTATGGGCTTACAGCGTCATCTAAAAGTGCTTGGTATCTTTGCAAGATTATATTTGCGAGATAATAAAGATGGCTACTTAAAAGATTTACCGCTTACGCTAGAGTATGTACTTCAAGTATGCAAAAAATACCCCGAGCTTGATGAGCTTAATGGATTGCTCTCAAAGGTAGAACTACCATGACAGCTATGATACTTGCGGCAGGACGCGGGGAGAGGATGCGCCCACTTACCGATACCACACCAAAACCTTTACTTTTAGTTAAAGGCAAACCTCTAATCGTATGGCATATTGAAAAACTGGCAAGTCAGGGATTTACAACTATTATAATTAATATTGCCCATTTAGGCGAACAAATCATTGAGAATTTAGGAGATGGCACAAAGTGGGGTATTAAGATTATCTATAGCGATGAGAGAGGGAGCGGTGCATTGGAAACCGCAGGAGCTATTATAAAATCCTTACCACTTTTAAGTGATACCTTTTTAGTAGTAAACGGCGATATTTGGTGTGACTATGATTTTGATTTAGATTTTAGTTTGGATGAAAAATCAGCTCATCTTATCTTAGTGCCAAATCCTGAACATAATCCAAAAGGGGATTTTCAATACCTTGACTCATTGTATACCTTTAGCGGTATTGGTTACTATAGTAAAAAAGTTTTTGAAAATATGGGTTTAGAAAAACGTCCATTGGCACCAATTTTAAAAGAGTTGATTAGTGAAGATAAAATCAGCTTTGAGCTTTATAACGGAGTTTGGAGTGATATCGGAACGCCTGAACGTTTAGCTTTGGTTAATACCCTGTAAATACTTTGCTACCGCATCTTCATTATTGCTATAATCTGATACAAAAGTAGCGATTTTTTTCACTTCCTCATGGGCATTGGCAACGGCAACGCTAGTTTGTGCTAGATTAAACATCCCGATATCATTTAAATTATCGCCAAAAACCGTAAAGTTTTTATAATCGATTTGTGTGATTTCATGAACGCTTTGTAAACCATGAGCTTTATCGGCATCTTTGTGTAAGAGAGTTAAAAAATAGCATCCAAGGTAGTGTTCGGGGGCTAATATATATTTAATCTCATCTTTAAAAATTGCTTTTAGATTGTCTTGGAGTTCTTCTAGTTGCTCTTTTTGCCCAAAATAAACCAGTTTAAAATTATCATCCATTGCTTTTATGTGAACGCATTCTTTAAGATGGTCATCGCCTTTATAACGATTTAAAAGATCATTTAAATAGCTACTTCTATTTTTTGGATATAAAAATACCTCATTTAGATATTTATCTTTTAGTGCCAAAACTACGGGATAGATACCAATCTTTGCACCGCACTCTATAATCTCATCTCCCATCTCTTTGGATAGAGTTTTCATATCTAAAATCTTTTTATCACTTGATACAATTAGTGAGCCGTCAAGTAAAATCATCGGTGTATTTATATGAAGCCCTTGCAAGAACTGCTCACTTTTTTTATAGCTTCTAGCCGTAGCGATACCCATAATATGGTTTTGTGACATAGCGTTCCATGTTGTTTTTGTATAATCACTAATCGAAAGATCATCCCGTAAAAAAGTATGATCAAGGTCGGTTAAAAAAAGTTTTGGCATCAATTTTCCTTTCTTAAAACAATAAAACCTGAAGTATTTTTTATATAAGACTCAAAAGGAATATCCATAACTTTTAAAAACTCTTTTTTACTAGAAGCGTGTCTAAAAAATGCCTTATCATCTTTTTTGATGAAAATACCTACATGAGTGACATCAAGACCTTTTTTATGGGTATAGATACCTATATAATCCCCGCTACGAAGTTTATTTATAATCTCTTTATTTAAATCTTTTGAATCAATATACTCTACTAACATTTTTTTTGTTTTGATTCCTTTTAAGTAAAGTGTATTTTTACTAGATAGATTTAGTGTTTTTGTAACTTGTTTTGCTTTTGAAGATAATAGTGGTGTAATATTTTTAAAATTATTATTGATAATCCAATCACTTAAAAAATGATTTCTAGTGGTATAATCAACTTTACCCGATTGATAACGAAGCTTGGTAAGGTTGGTTTTAAACTGATTAAAACTAATTGATCGTTTCATCGCTTCCACATAATCGATAAAAGTAAAACAATCAAGATGCCCCAAGTCAATCACAAGTTCCTCTTTTTGAGACACGGAACCAACCATTGTATTGGCTTTATATGGAGTGTTTAAAAACTTATCGGTAATATTTTTTACTTTTACACTATTAGAGTATTTGGAATTATTTAATAAAAACTCCGATAACCCCTCTTTGTCCCAATTTCCCAGCTCAATAACATCTGAATTAGCAAGTGAGAATAAGACAATAAAAAACCATATATATTTCATCCCGTGATTGTATGGAAAACTTAATTAATGTTTATTAAAATTCTTTTTTTATTTAATAAGATTTTACAAATAAAAAAAAATTGGGTTTAATTTAGATAAACTTCTCCCTATATCATTTTTAGGAATTGTATGAAATCTCAAAATACAGCTTATAAATATGCACTGGCAGCCGTATTTTTATGGTCTACGGTTGCCACTGCCTTTAAAGTTTCACTCAATTATCTTACACCTGTACAATTGGTATTTTATGCGGTAATCGCATCAACTTTATGTTTAGCTGTTATATTGATATATCAAAAAAAAATAGAAAATGTCATAGAACATATCAAAACCAACTATTACCAAATAACACTCCTCGGGTTTATCAACCCGTTTCTTTATTATATAGTACTTTTCAAAGCCTATGACATCCTCCCTGCTCAAGAAGCCCAGGCTATCAACTATACCTGGGCATTGATGTTAGCATTGATGTCGGTAATATTTTTAAAACAAAAACTTACCTTAAAAGACATTGTTGCAGGGATTATCTGCTACTTTGGAGTACTGATCGTTGCTACAAAAGGAGAACCTTTTTTACTGGAGTTTTCAAATTTAAACGGTGTTATGCTAGCTCTTTTATCTACTTTTCTTTGGTCTATCTATTGGATTATCAATACAAAAAATAAAGTTGATCCAATTGTAGGACTGTTTAGCAACTTTGTATTTGCTTTGCCTGTTATTTTGGTATATGGGATTATAACAGGGGCTTTTAGTTCGATGCCTACTATAAAAGGGATCTTATCTGCATCATATGTTGGGCTTTTTGAGATGGGTATTACATTCCTTTTTTGGTTAAATGCTATGCAATATGCCACCTCAACATCAAAAATTGCAAATCTAATTTTTATATCTCCTTTTATCTCCTTGGGTTTTATACATTTTATAGTAGGTGAAGAGATTTATATATCTACACTTTTTGGATTGGGTTTTATTGTATTTGGACTGATTATTCAACAATCAAAGCCAAAAAATATTGAAAAACCCGAATAATCAATTATTATTTTTAGTAGTATAAAAAACATACAAGAATTATAAGAATTTATTAATTTTTTAATATTCACTTAAGATTTTATATGAAATAATGGATATGATAAAAAAGTCACTACTTTTTGTACTACTAAAAATTTATTATAGTATAAAAGTATTGCTTTTTAAATTTTAAAAGGAGAGGAAATGAAACTAAAAAAACTTGTAGGTGCAGCGGCACTGAGTGGTATCGTTGCAACATCTGCGTTTGCTTCGGGTACGGTTAAAATCGGTGTACAGGCACCAATTACCGGTAAATACGCAAATGAGGGGCAAAGTATAGAAAACTTTGTAAAACTAATCGTGGATGAAAAAAACGCCCAGGGGGGACTGCTTGGTAAAAAGATTGAAGTAGTTACTTGCGATGATGAGGCAAAAGCCCAAAAAGCTGCCGTTTGTGCAAAAAAACTAACAAATGCAGGTGTTATTGCAGTAATCGGCTCATACACTTCAGGTGCAACGGAAGCTGCTCAAACTACCTATTATAGAAAAAAAGTTTTACAAACTTCAGATGGAACAAGCGACTCGTTAATAAAAAGAAAATATTGGACGTTTTTTAGAAATTCATTTCCAAATTCATCTCAAAGTGATTTTACGGCGGATTATTTTATCAATGTAAAAAAATATAAAAGGATAGTGGTTTTATCTGATTACTCTTCTTATTCCGAAGGTCTAGGCGATGCTACGGAAGCTTCAACCAAAAAGCTTGGCGGAAACGTGATCTTTAGAGGAAAAATCAAATCAGGTACGCAAAATTTTACGGCAGTACTTACGAAAATAAAAGCTATGAATCCTGATGTTATCTACTATTCTGGATACTATACCGACGGCGGACTTTTAAGAGCGCAACAGATGCAGTTAGGGATCAAAGCGGACTTCGTAGGGGGAGACTCAAACGACAATCCCGACTTTTACAAACTAGCAGGTAAAGCGGCAGAAGGCACTGTCCTTATCAACTTCCCTACACCTGAAATCTTACCTTATAAAGAGGCTAAAAAATATCTTGCGGCGTACAAAAAAAGATTTAAGATAGATCCTCCGTCAATCTGGCCCGTTACAAATGCAGACGGTCTAAGAGCGGTTATTGAAGGGATTGAAAAAACAAAATCTTTTGATACAAAGAAAATTTCCGATTATATAAGAAACGATATGAAAGATTTTGCAGGTATCACGGGACCCTTTAATATAAGAAAAGACGGTGAGAGAGTGGGAGCAAAATTTGTAGTATACAAAATGAAAAGCGATGGAACAAAAACCGTAGTCGGTCAATAAAAGCGGTTTACCATGGATATTTTTCTTCAACAGTTAATCAACGGTTTAACTATAGGGAGTTTATATGCATTGGTAGCTTTAGGTTATACCATGGTTTACGGTGTGATGAAGCTCATTAACTTCGCACACGGTGACCTAGTCGCCTTTTCTGCCTATGTGGGACTTACTATTTTTACACAGCTTTTTGGTGCAAGTGCTTCATCATTTGTCAATATAATTATAATATTTTTACTAACTTCTATTATTGTTGCATTTGTGGGTGTTCTTCTTGAGCGTCTGGCTTATAGACCTTTAAGAACGGCACCGAGACTTAGTGCCGTTGTTTCGGCACTTGGTGCGGCTTTGGTTATCCAAAACGGTATTATGCTTATCTGGGGACCCAATATGCTTATATTCCCTGCCGATCTTTTCCCTGATACACAGTGGAACTTTGGAGGTGTCATTATATCTTTTACACAATTTGTAATCTTAATTTTATCGGCATTTTTAATGGCGGCACTTTATCTGTTTATCAATAAAACAAAAATGGGTACGGCTATAAGAGCCTCTGCAATAGACCAGGATGCGGCAAAGCTGATGGGTATCAACGTAAACAGGGTAATTATGCTTATATTTATCATCGGTTCGATGCTTGGGGCAATCGGAGGGCTTTTTATCGGTCTTTATTATAGGGCTTTAACTTTTGATATGGGATGGCTTTACGGCTTAAATGCCTTTATTGCGGCAATTATCGGAGGTATTGGAAATATCCCAGGAGCCATGCTTGGCGGACTTTTACTGGGATTGTTCAATGCACTTATAGCAGGATATATTTCAACCGAGTGGGCTGAAACATTTACCTTTATCTTGCTTATAGTGATACTGATCATTAGACCTACAGGTATTTTAGGCGAAAAAACGGCGGAGAAAGTATAATGAATAGAAATATATTAATAGCTTTTACAGCCGTAATGGCTCTGTTTCCTTTTATGGTAGACTCTGCTTGGCTTTCTATCGGTATCACATTTTTGGTTTTTGCGACGGTTGCATTTTCCCAAGATATTATTTTGGGTCGTGCAGGTGTTTTTAATATGGGACATGCGATATTTTTTGGGATGGGCGCTTATACGACGGCTATTTTAAATGTAAACTTTGGTTTTGAGATTATCGCAACCTTACCTTTTGCAATAATTTTCCCCGCAATCATCGCAGTACTCCTTGCAGGTCCTATCATCCACTTAAGGGGCGATTATCTTTTAGTGGCAACTATCGGATTTAATATCATCTTTGAACAGGTTTTATCAAATGACCCCGGAGGTCTTACGGGTGGTCCAAACGGTATCTTTGGAATAGATGTAGTGAGAGTCTTTGGCTATGAACTGTTTTCCGATACGGCTATTTATTACATAGCTTTTGGATTGCTTTTGATTACTTTTTTGATTATTAGAAATCTTGATAAGTCTCGGTACGGAAGAGCTTTATACTATATCAACAAAGATGAAATAGCGGCAAAATCTATGGGTATCAATATACCCTATTATAAACTTTTTGCTTTTGCTTTAGGCGCGGCAATTGCAGGTGCCGCGGGAAGTGTTTTTGCTATACAATACTCAGCCGTATCTCCAGAGTCTTTTAACTTTATGCAATCAGTTATGTTCTTTGCCATCGTTTTAGTAGGAGGTTCTGCTTCTGTACCGGGTGTTATCATCGGTACGTTTGTGATGTTTGTTTTGCCTGAACTTTTTACCGAGTTTAAAGAGTCAAGATATCTTATATTTGGCGCGGCGATGGTATTGACGATGGTTTTAAGACCAAACGGCGTATGGCCTGCGACTTTTGGAAATATTCCAAAGTTTTTAAGAAAAAAAGCTGACGGAGGGACAAAGTGATGGATTATGTACTTGAGATACAAAATGTATCAAAGTTCTTCTACGGGCTTGTGGCAATTGATGATTTGACGATTAAAGTAAAACCGGGGCAGATATATGGGATTATCGGTCCAAATGGAGCGGGAAAGACTACCCTTTTTAACTGTGTGACGGGTATCTATACTCCTGAAAAGGGAAGTATAAAATACAAAGGGGAAGATATCACGGGAACGGCACCCCATAAGATAGCGGAAAAAGGGATATTAAGAACATTTCAAAATATCAGGCTTTTTAAAGAGATGAGCGTGGCTGAAAATATTATGGCAGGATACCATACAAAATCAAAACAAAAATGGTACCACGCTATTTTTCATACCCCTTTTTATAAAAAAGACGAGTTGGAAGCTTGGAAAAAAGTTGAAGAACTTATGGAGTTTTTTGGACTCTCCCGTCTTGCAACCGTCCCTACAGGCGATCTATCATACGGAAATCAAAGAAAAGTAGAGATGGCACGAGCGTTAGCTGCAAATCCTGAACTGCTTATTTTAGATGAACCCGCAGCGGGACTCAATGAAAATGAAACTATCGAGCTTACGGAGATCATAAGAAAAATATCAAAAATGGATATAGGTATTATGATGATTGAGCATGATATGGATATGGTTATGAGTTTAACCGATTATATTACCGTGATAAACTTTGGAAAAGAGATATCTCAAGGGGAGCCAAGTTTTGTACAAAATGACCCTAAAGTTATCGAGGCTTATATAGGTTCCGAAGATGATGAAGATGAGGAGGAGTGATGGTTGATCATGAAATTTTATTGGAAGTAAAAGATTTACATGTAAGTTACGGTGCCATTGCTGCTATTAAAGGGATTGATATAACCGTGAAGCGTGGAGAGGTTGTTACAATTTTAGGAGCAAACGGTGCAGGAAAAACTACGACTCTTAGAACTATATCGGGACTTTTAAAATCAAAATCGGGAAGTATAATCTTTGATAAAAACGATATCACAAAATCCGAAGCACACGATATAGTTGGGCTTGGTATGTCCCACTCTCCCGAGGGAAGACGTGTGTTTTCAACACTAACGGTAGAAGAAAACCTTATGATGGGAGCCTATACTTTAAAACACCATGATAAAGAGACCTTAGAATGGATATACGATATCTTGCCAAGACTAAAAGAGAGAGAAAAACAACTTGCGGGAACTTTATCCGGCGGAGAGCAGCAGATGCTGGCAATCGGACGTGCAATTATGTCCAAACCAAAGCTTTTGATACTCGATGAGCCAAGCTTGGGACTAGCACCAATTTTGGTAAAAGGAATATTTAAAGCTATAAAAGAGATTTCTAGGAGCGGCGTTACCGTTTTGCTAGTGGAACAAAATGCAAAAGCAGCGCTTAAACTTGCCGATCGTGCGTATGTTTTAGAAGTTGGGAAGATTACCCATCAAGGAACGGCAGAAGAATTGCTAAATTCGGAGAAAATCCAAGAAGCGTATCTAGGGAAAAAACACTAAGAAGAAACTACAAAGTTTCTTCTTAATCTCCATAAAAATAAGCATTTGACATAAAATGCTAAAATCATTATAATATCATTATGAATAATATACAATTCCAGTGGGATGAAAATAAGGCTAAAATAAATTTAGCAAAACATAAAATCTCATTTGAAGAAGCAAAAACGGTTTTTTACGACGATAATGCAAGATTGATTTACGATCCTGATCATAGTGAAGATGAAGATAGATTTATCTTGCTTGGTTTGAGTTATACATTAAAGGTTCTTACAGTTGTACATTGTTATAAAGATGATAAAAATAATATTAGAATTATTAGTGCTCGAAAATCAACAAAAAAAGAGGAAAGACAATATAAGGAGTTTTTATTATGAGAGAAGAATATGATTTTAGCAATTCGGTAAAAAATCCATATGCAAAAAAAGTAAAGAAACAAATTTCAATTAAAATTGAAGTTGATACGATAAATTACTTTAAAGAATTAGCGGCAAAAAGCGGTATTCCATACCAAAATCTTATTAATTCATATTTAACAGATTGCGCAATAAAACATATTGAACCGGAGCTAAAATGGGCTTAGATATGATAAACACTAAGAAGAAACTACAAAGTTTCTTCTTAATGAGCCATAAATACCGGTATGTCGGTGTGTTCTAAAATATACTTCGTAGTACCTCCAAGCATCAGCTCTTTTAAACCTCTATGACCAAATGCTCCTGAAACTATTAGATCAAAATTTCCCTCGATCGCTTTATTGAGCAGTGCTTGTCCAGGTATTTTTGTGGTTTGGATATATTCGTATGTGGCATTGATATTGTGTACGTTTAAATAGGATACAAGTTTTTCTGTCTCTTTATGGGAGGGCATATACTCTTCATTGGTAACTATATGTACTTTTTTGGCTTTTTTTAGCAGAGGTATTGCATGGGACAGGGCTTTTGAAGCCTCCGGAGAGTTGTTCCATCCAATGAGTATATTTTCACAGCTAAATGATCTCATAACTCTTGGAAACATGAGTACAGGTTTTCCGCTTTTTGTAACCGTGGCTTCAAAAGTTGCGGTAATCCTTGCATCATCGGGAGCTGCAGCAATTACAAGGTCGCAATATTTTGACTCTTGCTCTATCACTTCGCTTCTATAACCCTCTCCTACGATCATTTGCGCCGTAGCGATATCGTTTATAGGTTGTTTGGAAAGTTGTATACCGATTTTATCGGCTTCTTTTTTTAATATCTCTTTATTTATTTTCAAATCTTCGCTTAGTCTATGGTCGGCTATAGCATTAAGCTCTCCTAACATATCGGATGGAATATCATCCATAGTAAAAACTGTGCTTGGTCTTGCTTGTACTTTTAATATTTTTAAATGGCAGTTAAAATATTTACCGATCAGCAGTGCTCCGTGAATCCTCTGCGTAAGCTTATCTCCCCCTCCAATTGGAAAGAATATTTTTTTGTATTCCATTTGGTATTCCTTTTATAAAATTACAAAAATAATCATATCATATATAAAGTATATATTCAAGGAAAAAGAGAATAAATTTTAAAATTTATTCTCTATGAAAAAGGGCAGTTTTATTTATAAAAAGGCTCGATTATATAACATCCCATAGACCATTGGGAGTTTGTATGGTAGTTTTTGATCTCTCCGCCTTTAAATGTAGCTTTGAGATTATCGTATTTTGCAACTACGGAGTCAAGTTTTTTTATAATTTCAGGGATTCTTTTATCAAGTTTTTTTCTGGCATCTTCGGATAGATCGGAATAAAAAGCAAATACACCGTAATCAAGAGTGGAGTTTTTATACTTATCGTCTCTATTTACCATTTTACAGATTCTATCTATCTCATCAAGATATTCGGGTTTTGCGTTTATTACATTGTTTAAAACAGATATAATCACTCTTGAGATAGAATCGTTATTGCTCGTATGTGGAACTCTTTCATCCAAAGTGATGCTAAAGGTTCCCTCTTTGAGATCTCTTTTGCTCATAAACTCCAAAGATTGATCTCTATTAGGGAGTGAACATCGTAATATATCCGAAACGGTAGCATTTATAAAGATTTCAGGTGTATTGTCTTGTATCTTTGCTATCTCTTGGGCAATATGTATCTTTACGATTTCTCTAGGTCCGTAAGAGAGTGAGAGCCTGTCGTTCGTCCAAAATAAAAAATTGTTTTTGGCTTGGATAATGCCGCTTTGTATAGCGTTTATAATTTCATCTTGTGATACAAAATTATTCATAATAGTTCTCTTCTACCTCTTCGATTATACCGCTTTCATACAGGATATTCTCTATGAGTTTATTTTTTGATATATTTATTTTTTCACTTAAAAGTGCTAACGCATCATCGAGTTTTGAATCTATTTTGATGGTAAGCTGCGATATCTCTCTTTTTTCTTTTAAACTTTTGTCGATTGCATTTTTTATAATGCTTCTATCGTATTTTTGTTTTGCCACAAAAAGCCTTTTATTATGTCATATATAACAACTATATTACATAAATATATTTTAAAATTCTTTTAAGTAGTACAAAATAAAAAATTAAGATTGAATTAAGTTCTAATTTGAGATAATCTATAAAAAGTATTCCTTTTAGTAGTACTAATATTTTCATAAGGAAAAAATATGCAAGATGAAAAAAAATTGATAAATGATACAATCGTACTGGCAGAGCAGTGGCAAAGCAGAGCTGCGCAGCTTGTGAGTGATTTTGACAGAGAGTTTTATGTCAAAATGAACAAGATGCTTGAACATCCAAAAGATAAAGCACTTTTAATAGAGCTTATGGATCAATGCTTTAGATGTAAATCAAATGCAAGAGTTGCGGATCAGATAGTATTTTTACTTGAAAAACACGGAATGGCACATTTTTTTACCACTCAAGATAAAGCATTGTTATGGCTTTTTAAAAATTTTGGTGTATTTTTACCCGATCTCTCTGTTCCAATGTTTGTCAAACAGATAAGAGAAGATACCAAAACGGTTGTTATCAAAGGGGAAGAGGAGCCTTTTAATGAACATCTTGTAAAAAGAAAGCAAGAGGGTACCAGAGTAAATATCAATCTTATCGGAGAGGTTGTTTTAGGCGAGGGTGAAGCCGAGGAGAGAATCCAAAAATACCTCAAAGCCCTAACAAATCCGAATATTGACTATATATCTATTAAAATATCTACTATATACTCTCAAATAAATGCACTCAATTTTGATAAAACAGTAGATGTTTTGGTTGAAAAACTTACCCGTATCTATAGACAAGCCAAACAGTATCCTTACATCGCACCAGATGGAACAAAATCAAATAAATTTATCAATCTTGATATGGAAGAGTATAGAGATTTGGCAATTACCGTAGCAGTGTTTAAAAAGACGCTGGAGCAAGAAGAGTTTCAAGGTTTTTACGCAGGAATCGTACTCCAAGCTTATTTACCCGATTCATTCATCTGGCAAAAAGATATCACAAAAT
>JBNKLC010000040.1:0-40340 GCA_050292155.1 Arcobacteraceae bacterium | reverse complement strand
TTTGCTATCTCTTCAAGGTGCTGTGCCACCTCTTTTTTAAATACAAAATTTTTTCTAACGTCATTTGTACTCATTATCTATCCTTTTACATAAACTTCTATACATAATTATATTACATAATACTTTTTATGTCAATTATTTAACTTGTAAACCTAAATGTTTTTGTAACTTTTCATTAACCTCATTTAGTTCTTTAGAAGTTAATTGAGTGATAAGATTATCTAGCTGTATTCTACTTAAATCTAAAGTGTAAAGCTCATTGATACATATTTCACTTATTTGCTTTAAATTATCTCTTGCGTCTACTTGTACTCGTAAGTTTCCACCTGAAATATTTGTAGTAAGAGGAATTACCGTAACCCCTTTAAAATCAACTTTATCAATATTTCTATTTGCTACATCATTTTGGATGATAAGAGCAGGTCTAAGTTTTCCGAACTCACTATTGTACTTTTTACCGAAGTTTATGATATAAATCTCTCCACGTCTCATTATTAGAGTTCCTCACAAACCTCTTCAATCTCTAAAAACTCATCATACGAGCTTTTAGATAATGCTTTTGCATTGTTTAAAAGATAAAGCTCATCTTCAATCTTTTCTTTCAACTTTTCATACAGTTCAAAAGGGATAACCACACTTTTAGTAATATGCTTTTTTGCATCTTGTACAAAAGTTATATCTTTTGGCTGTGTTATATATGAGGGCTTTTTTACTATATCACTTGAATTTATCGTAATCATAATATATCCTTAGTAGATTAAATACTATTTTATTATACTATTATTAAATACTATTGTCAATTTTTTATTTTCCCAAATTTAATTTAAAACCTATAGAGATAGTAGATTTTAGATTTTTTTTTAGATTCAACGAAGAAATTTCTAATATTTCTATAGTAAATTTCCGTATTTGTAATACGCCGCACAAGCCCCCTCACTTGACACCATACAACTCCCAAGCGGTGAACTCGGCTTACAAGCTTTGCCAAACACTTTACAATCCACTGGATTAGCCTTTCCTTTTAAAATATCGCCACAAATACACAGTTTATGATCATCAATTAGTTTTGTAGGTAGTATACCTTTATATATCACTTCTGCGTCATACTTTGCATATTCATCTTTTAGTTTTAATGCACTATTTGGAATATCTCCAATTCCACGCCATCTAAAATGCCCACGCTTTTCAAAATATTTATCGTTGAGTTTTTGTGCTGTTAGATTACCGTCTTTATCTACACTTCTTGTATATTGCACTTCAACTTCACTTTTATCTTCATTTATTTGTTTTAATATCATCCAAACCGACTGCATCACATCCACTGGCTCAAAACCACTTACCACTACAGGTTTTTTATAGTGATTTGCAAACTCATCGTATATCTTACTTCCCGTTATCACACTTACATGGCTTGGTCCTATAAAAGCATCAATAGTATTGGTTGGATCATCAAGTAGAACACGCATAGGTTCAGGTACTGTTATATGGTTTATATGAAAAAGGATATTTTTTATATCTTTATTTACCACTTGGTTTATAAGTGCAGTGGTCATAGGTGTGGTTGTCTCAAACCCTATAGCAAAAAAGACAATCGTCTTATCTTTGTTTTCACTTGCTATTTTTAGACAATCCATAGGAGAATATACAAATCGTACATCTGCACCCTTGCTTCTAGCATCTTGCAAGTTACCGTTGCTCCCCGGTACTTTTATCATATCTCCAAGGGTTACTAGTATTACATTTTCTTGTAAAGATAGAGCGTACGCATGGTCAATTCTCTCTTTTGGCATCACACACACGGGACAGCCCGGACCATGGATAAATTTGACATTTGAAGGAAGTAGTTGATTAAGTCCATATTTCATAATAGAATGGGTATGTCCACCGCATACTTCCATAATATTGATAGGCTTTTTTAACTTTTTAGCCTCTTCATCGATAAGTTTTGCATACGATTTTATAACATCGGGTTGTCTAAATCCATCGTATAAGTCTTTTAATTTTAATTCCATATTTTTCACTTTTTTAATACTTTCATATATTATGCCATCCTTTTTCTTATGAACTTATCGGTCTCTATAGCAATAAAGCTAGGGAAAAAGCACAATAATATTATCGGCCACCACTCTATTGGAAACTCTGCGGTACGGAAAAGTTCGGCAGCCTCAGGGATAAAGGTTGGGATAAAACGGATTGCAATACTAAGTCCGATACCGCCAATCAACCATTTATTGCCAAAAGGGTTAAAGGAAAAAGCAGAATCGTAAATAGAACGTGCCGAGACCACATAACCGAAGTGGGCAAACAAAATAGCCCAAAAAGCAGCAGTCTGAGCTTGGGTAGTAAGAAGTATATCTACAATCTTTCCGTTTACAATGGCAGAAGAACCAAAATGATAATAGATATAAAATCCCGGCAGGGAAATAGCAAGTCCCATGATTACGACTCTTTGGATAAAAAGGGGGTCTATGATATGGGCATCAGCTTTACGGGGAGGGCGTTTTAATAACCACTTCTCTTTTTTTTCCATCATTAACGGTAAGGTTAGAAGAACAGAATCAAGCAGATTGATCCAAAGAATTTGTACCGGTTCAAGTACAAAACGTACACTAAATAAGGGAATGAAAGCAGCAAGTAAAATTGCACCCATAATAAGCATCGCTTGAGCCGCATTGGTCGGCAGGGTATAGAGGATCGCTTTTTGCAGATTTGTCCATGCGTGACGCCCCTCTTCAACTGCATTGACAATTGTTGCAAAATTATCATCGGCTAATACCATATCGGAAGATTCACGTGCTACTTCGGTACCTACAATTCCCATTGAGACACCGATGTCAGCTTGTTTAAGAGCAGGGGCATCATTTACTCCATCTCCAGTCATAGCTACAACATGACCGTTTTTTTGCAATGCTTCGGCGATATCGCGTTTGTGTTCCGGTGCAACCCTTGCAAATACCGAGACCTCCTCTACAAATTTTTGCAGGGTTTGAGTGTCCATTTTTGCCAGTTCGGCTCCGGTAACGGATCGTTCCGCCTCGATACCGAGTTTTCGTGCGACTGCACGGGCCGTGTCGGGATGATCTCCCGTGACCATAATGGTACGGATACCGGCTGATTTACACTCTCCCACTGCTTTAATAGCCGCAGGTCTGGCAGGATCAATCATACCTTGCAGTCCTGCAAAAGTCAGTCCTGTAATATCGTGGTGTGTAAGGTCATCTTGGTTCGTCTCTATCAATTTAAAAGCAAAGGCAAGTGTTCGTAAAGCTTCGTTGGCAAAGGAACGGGCAGAAGCTAATATCTTTTCTTTGTCCAATAAACTATTTGATCCATCGGAGTTAAGCATTAGAGTACACATATTAAGTATCAATTCAGGTGCTCCTTTTACAAAAATATATGTTTTTCCATCATCGATGAATCGTATTAGGACAGCCATAAATTTTGTTGCAGAGTCAAAGGGTATTTCACTGATACGGTTTACATTCTCCTCTGCGATACCTGCTTTAAGTGCAGAGACCTTAAGAGCACCCTCTGTAGGATCGCCGATAATACCACCTTCATTTTTAATATGGGAATTATTACAATGAAATCCTATCTCAAGCATACGGTAAAGTGCAAAGGAAGATTTAGGAGTGACAATCTTATTATCATTAGTAAATTCTCCCTTTGTGTCATACCCGACACCAGAGACGTCAAAAACTTCCTCCCCTGCATAAACTTTGGTAACGGTCATACGGTTTTCGGTTAGTGTACCTGTTTTATCAGAACAGATGACAGAGACTGCACCTAAAGTTTCAGCAGCCGGCAGATGTCGAATAAGTGCTTTACGTGACGCCATAATTGTACCTGAAACGGCAAGGATAGCCGTAACAAGAGCAGGGAGCATCTCTGGTATAGCGGCAACTACCAAAGATACGGCACCTAAAAAGCTGTAACTCATCTCATACCCAAGATAGATACCGTAAAGGAAGTTGAATGCCCCTACTAGAAGAATTGCCTTGATCAATATATGGATAAACTCAGTCATTTTATGTTGCAGTGGAGTGATCCCTTTATCTGCAGTTTTGACCATATCTGCAATGCGTCCAAATACCGTACGGCTACCTGTCTCAACGACTATACCTCGGGCAGTTCCTCTCGTAAGATAGGTGCCTGAAAAACCCATATTGTGCTGATCTGCAGGTACTACATTATCATCACTATCGATAACTGTTACACTTTTTTCTACGGGAACAGACTCTCCTGTTAAAGAGGATTCATCTACATGGGCATTGCTAAGATCGATAAAGCGGATATCTGCCGGGATCTTGTCTCCCCCCTCAAGTACCACAATATCTCCAGGTACCAAATCCCCTGAGGGCATTTTTATGATATTACCTTTACGCATTACCATACATTCCGGAACCATCATACTTCGTAATGCATCCAGTGCACCTTCTGCTTTGTCCTCTTGCACGAAACCCAAAACGGCATTAAGGAGTACGACAGATATAATAACGATTGTATCGGGAAGCATGTGTTTCCCAAATAGCGTCAATGTTCCGGTAATTGCCGCTGTTATAAGGAGGATAATTATCATTGGATCTTGAAATTGTTTAAAGAAACGAACCCAGACGGGAATTTTTTTAAATACGATTTCGTTTCTACCGTATTTTTGTCGGCGTTTAAGAACCTCTTTTTCGTCCAGACCATGTTTATCATCTACACCTAGATGAGCGAAGATATCAGTTATGCTTAGTTGATACCATTGCATCAAGTCTCCTTTATAGGATAAGTAATAGAAAATTTTTTCTAAAAATTATATTTTTATCTTGAGGGGCAGTTATCACTTTCTTGGATGGTTTGTTCCAACTCCATTTCATCCATTTTCTCTAATATTTCCCTATAGGTTTCTAAACTTGCCAGGGCGTCCTCTTCATCTATTTTATTCATAATAAATCCTATATGAAGCAGAACATAATCTCCTACTTGAACAGAACTTTCTTCCATAAGGTCAAGAGATGCTTCCCTTGATACCCCCATAGTATCTACTGTTGCCGTATTTGTTTCTTTATCTATTTTTGTTACTTTACTTGGTATTGAAAGACACATTATCTATGTTTCCTTTTAAACTCTATCCAATCAACTACATCTTTTAATGTTGATTCATCATGAATATTTACTTCCAGTATATCTACGTTTGGCTTTAGTTTTCTTGCCTCTTGTTTCTCATGCTCGATATCATAATCAAAATGTGGCAAAAGGTCCGTTTTTGTAATAAGTACCAAATCGGCACTTCTAAACATTACAGGGTATTTTTCAATTTTATCATTTCCCTCGGGGACACTTACAAGTACGATATTAAGATGGGTTCCCACATCGTACGAAGCAGGGCATACAAGATTTCCTACATTTTCCACAAAACATACGTCAATATCTGACAAGGGCATATCATGTAACCCTTTATGCACCATAAAAGCATCAAGATGACACGCTGATCCTGTTTGTATTTGATGTGCAGGTATCCCTTTGGCTTTTAGTCTATCTGCATCACGGTTTGTCTCTAAATCTCCCTCAACAACACCAAATTTAAAAGGAGATATATCGGCAAGTTTTTCCAAAAGTGTCGTTTTCCCACTTCCTGGACTGCTCATAAGATTTATGGCTAAAACTCCATGGTTATCAAAGTGGCTTCTATTGTGTGCTGCTTCGTGGTCATTTTTATCTAATATTTTTTTAATTACATCAACTGTTTTTTTATCGTTTAGTTGTGGATTTGAATGGACATTTTCCATTTTGTCGTCGTGATGATGGTGATGATGACCATGCTCATGGTCATGCTCGTGTGAATGGTCGTGATCTATTATACTGCATCCGCAATCTTGGCACATATTGTTTCCTTTTTATATATAAAATTAACATTTGTGAATAGTTATTCATAAATTCTATCCAAACTGCTATGAAAGATATGTTAAATTTTTTCTAAAATACTATTTTTAAGTTCATAGATAGTTGGTGTTAAGCTGTTTATAAAACTTTTATGGTGCGAGACTATTATCATCGATTTTTTAATAGAGTTTAAAATATCTACTATTTTTTTCTCCGATTCTTCATCCAAAGCATTGGTAGGTTCATCCAAAAGCAATATTTTAGGCTCTAAAATAAGCAATCCTGCAAGTGCTACTATCTTTTGCTCCCCTCCGCTTAGATCAAAGATGACTCTATCTTTTAAGTGCTCTATTTTTAAATCTTTTAAGATTTTATCTGCTTTTTTTAAGGCTTCCTCTTTACTTTCTCCTCTAGCTCTTAAAGAAAATATTACATCTTCGATAACAGTAGGGCATAAAAAGTGGTTTGTTACATCTTGAGGAAGATACGCTATATCGTTCCTATAGTTTTTAAACTTTTTTAGAGTATCTATTTTATTGTGGAATATCTCTATATACCCTTCACTGGGAGCTATAAGACCTGCTACAATTTTTAGCAGCGTACTTTTTCCACTTCCGTTTGCACCGATAATTGCAATCTTTTCTTCATGCCCGAGATTGAGATTTATCTCTTTTAAAAGCTCTTGCTTTTCATTTTGGTAAGAGATATTTCGCAGATTAACCGAGCAGCTCATATATTGCCTTTATAAAGATTACAATGATTGAAAGTAAAAGAATTTTTTGCGATATATTTATATGTTCGGTGTTTAAAAAGAAAATTCTATCTTCAAATCCCCGTGCATTCATACTGTGTTTCATATTATCCGATTTTTTTAATGCTTTTATAAATATCATAGCAAAGATATTACCGTAAGTTTGGTATGTAAACATTGAAGTGTTACTTGCAAATCCTCTGGCTCTTAAAGTATTTTTTGTCTCTTTAAAATCGATAAGCAGATAATTGATAAGTGAAAGTGTAAAATAAAAGATACTTACTACTTTTGAGGGAAGTTTAAGGGCATCTAAGCCTCTTACTATATCGTATCCTTTTGAGCTATGAAAAAGAGTTAGGTTAAACAGCAAGATTAGATTAGTACGTATCAACAGCTCTAGTGCTTGGTGTTGATCATGAAAAGCTACAAATATCACAAGTACAACAATAAAAAAATTAAGAAGTACAAGCTTTTTTAAAACTTCAAAAATATGGTCTTTTTCTACGATTACTACAAATAAAGGGAGTAAAAAAATATATTGCAAAGGGAAAAATGCAATGATAAAGGAGTATAAAAAAGAGTTGATAAGTTTTAAAGATTCTTTTGTAATCATTTTCTAAATTTTTTGAGAATAAAAAATATTAAAAATATAAGTATAAGACCGATAAGTATATTTATATGCTCTTTATTTTCCTCTTTTTGTATATGTGTTTTTATATCCTCTTTTTGTATATTTTCAAGCTCTACTTTTTCTACAGCTCGATGACCGCCTGTAGCATCAACCGTTACTTCTATATTTTTATATGGAGATTTATATTGATATTTCCCCTCGGCATTTAACACATCGTCTAAAACTATTTTATCCCCATTTTTAATGATAATCTGACAGTTTTTACAAGCTGTACCGCTTGCAAAATATGAGTAAATATCTAAAGTACCGTTTTCTTCACTTATAAAAAGGTTGATTTTATGAGCATTGGAAAAACTAAAAACTAAAAATAGTACAAGTAGATATCTCAACTTCTATCCTTTAAAATTTGGGGATAAACTTTTTTTATAAAAAGAAGTAAAAACATACTTACAATTCCCTCGATAACCATAGTTATAATATTAACCGAAAATATTGTAAAAGCAGCATAATTATACTCCTCTTTTGAAAAATATAAAATCAAAGTCAAAAACAGCGTAGCAAAAAAAGTTCCTATAAATCCTGCTAAAAAGAACTTGATTTTATCGTTTAGTTTTTGCATAAAACTAGTATGATAAAGGTAATTTACAATAACAGCCGGTGCTGCCATCACAAAAACATTCACTCCGATACTTACGATTCCTCCGTATCCCAAAAGCAAAGCTTGAAGCAAAAGAGCCACAAATACGGCAATAAAGGCATTCCAAGAGATAAGTATCCCGATCACCCCTAAAAGTATCAAGTGTATTTGGGTAACCCCAAAGGGTATATGGATAAACGAAGCTATAAAAAACATAGCACTGGCAACTGCAGTTATTGATATATCTTCGTTTTTAAGCTCTCGAACCGCTTTAATTAAAGCGATTAAAGCTACAGCTGTTACCACAGCCGTAGCTTCAAGGGTAAGTACCCCGTCAGATATGTGCATTAATACGCCTTAATCCACATCAAAGCACCGTTTTCTATCGGATAGCTTTTCCCACCGTGTTTGAGTTCGCCCTCTTCAATCAGTGCGGCAAATCCCCACCAACCTTTATGGTTCATAGTAAATGAAAATACACCGTTTGCATCTGTTTTAACTACCTGCGTAATATGTGCATCACTTGGAGCTTTTAGACCAAACTCATTGTAAAGTTCCACTTCAACTTCTACGTTTGCTTCAGGTTTTCCGTTGTGCAATACTTTTCCTTGAAACAAGTTTCCGCTGTAAAGACCAAAAGGCTTTGTAAGAGGAACTATTTCGTATTTTAATCCAATAGGCTCATCCCAACCCTCTTCAAGTCCAAAAGAACTGATAATCACTTTTGGAACATGGGAGATAAACTTTTCCTCTGCCGGTTCAAAATAAGGCTGCGGTTCTACAAAAAACTTATAAACACCCGGCATCTTTATAGTGTAGCTGCTTTTCCAAGCTTTATGGTCAAACTTTTTAGTTTGAGTTAAAGGTAAAGAGGTTTTGTGACTGTTTAGAAAAATGTGCGGTTTTTCCATGGTCATACCTGTTTGCTCAAACGGATGGATAAATGAGATATCAAAGTCGATCTTTGTGTGCTTTTTATCTTCTACATTATCCGTACTTGGCATAAAAGTTAAAAAGTGTGCATTTGCAGCAACTACCAATCCCAACAAAAATGGGGCTATTTTTTTCATATTGTTGTCCTTGTTTTTAAGTTCATTATATTTTAAGAAAGGAGAGAGATATCCCAAAATATGAATGACTGTTCAAAATTATAAGTGTATTTTTTAAAAATAATGTTAAAAAAATAGTTTCTTATATATTTTTAGGACTAAATAGGTAAAATAGTTCTATGAATTGTCCTTATTGCAACCATACGAAAACCTATTTACTCAAAACAAAGCAAAGAAAATGCAGCTTGTGTCAAAAAAAATTTAGTCCTACAAAAATTCAAAGGGAGCATGATATTATAGATTGTTTTTGTAATAATCTGAGTGCAAAAAAGTGTGCAGAGCGGTTACAACTCAATTATATAACGGTAAAAAATAGATATGAGCTTTTTAGAAGTTTATTGGTTAATTATTTAGAGGATCTGTATAATCAACATCAAGTGGAAGAATATGATGAGTATATTTATCTTCCAAAAACAAAAAAAAAGATACAAAGATATATTTTTGATGCACAAAATTTTTTAACTTTTGTGTACGATACGACGAAAGTATATAATTTATTGATGCCAAATCTCAATAGATATAAAACGCAGTTTTTAAAAGATGGATTGGATGAAATTTATTTTAAAGAGTTTTCAAAATTTATGATGTTTAATAAAATAGCAAAATTTAATAAACAAGAAAATACTATTACAAAGTTTTGGAATTTTTTTGAAGAATTTATTCTTAAATATAAAGGGATCAATAATGAAAATTTTATCTATTATTTAAAAGAGTGTGAGTTTAAATTTAATTATGACAAATATGAAGCAAAAGAGATATTGCTTCAGCTTTTAAAAAAGTATGATTTAATATAAATTGCTACTTATCTATGATATAGTTTTATTGGAATTGTGATTTGTTATTTGACTTTATTATAAAATTAAAAGCAAGGAGAACATTATGAGTCTAGGAAAATTTAGTAAGTTGGCTTTGGCTTCAATACTGACAGTCCTTTTTACCTCCGGATTGTTTGCAAAGGGTGCTTCTGCAGAAGTACAAAAATTGATTACAGAGAACAACTTAACTATTGTAAGCTATGAAGATGTATTAAAAGCGGTTGGTAATGGTACAAGAAAAAATGCAAAAGCATTGATTTTGGATGCAAGACCTGCCAAAAAATATAAAACGGCGCATATCCCAAGTGCCCAGTCGCTTCCCGATACTACATTTGAGAGAACTTATAATTTCTTTTACTCAAAAGTAGATAAAAGCAAACCTATTATTGTATATTGCGGTGGAGTTAAATGTACAAAATCTCCAAAAGTTGCCATAGAGCTTATTAAAAAAGGGCATAAAGATGTAAAAGTATACATTAACGGGATGCCCGAATGGAAATCTAAAAATTATGCAGAACTAGATGCAAGAGTAGCTAAAAAGTTATTTGATGCACAAGCAGCACTTTTTATAGATGCAAGACCTTTTGGAAAGTTTGCAGCAAGTACTATTATAGGAGCTATCAGTGTTCCTGATACCAAATTTGAAAAATTTGCTAAATTTATGCCGATAGATAAAAAAGCACCTATTATTACATTTTGCGGTGGATTTGCTTGTCATAAATCCCATGCAGTTGCCAAAAAACTTGTAGCACTTGGATATACAAATGTAAAAGTATTGGCTTCTGGATTTCCATATTGGAAAAAAAGAAAATTTGGTGTAACAGGCGGTGGTAAAGTTACGATAAAAGCTATGAAAAAGCTTGGAAAGTCTAAAAGTGGTGTGTTGGAACAAGGATATGATAAAGGTACAGTTGATGGAGATTGGTTTGTAAAAAATTATAAAAACTTTCCAAATACTATTACGTTAATAGATGTAAGGGCACCTGAGGATTATAAAAAAGGTACGATTGCAGGAGCTATTAATATCCAAGCAGAAAAAATGAAACCAAAAGAGTTTGCTAAAGCAATTCCTTCTAAAGGTGATGTGATATTTTTCTGTGGAACGGGTACTAGAGCTATGGAAGCAGTTGATTTTTTAAAAGAGGCAAAATATAATAGGCTTGAGAATGCCTTTTATCTTGATGCAAATATAGAGTGTGATAAATCAAATAACTGTAAAATCAAACCGAATGCTCCATTAGGCATGTAGAGCTAGGGCAGTTTTGTAAATCTGCCCTAAAGCTATACCGCTGTCATTGGTAGGAACCGTGGTAGCGGTGTAGTATTTTTTATCTTCTTTATCCAAAGAGCGGCAAACTTTTTCAAGAAGTGTTTTGTTTTGAAAAACTCCACCTGTGAGGATAATATCCAGTGAATGTTTTGAGTTGATATTTAAAATAATATCGTGCAGTGTATTTATCAGCATACTGCTAAGTTCTACGGCATCTATTGTATTATTGAAAAGGTGTGCAAGGATATCTATATCTATTACTCCATCTTTGATACTATAAGCAAACTGTTTATCACAATTTTTATCATAAATATTTTCCAATAATAGTCCACTTTCCCCTTCATAACTGATAATCTGTGAAACATCGCCAAATGAAGCAATAGCATCAAAAAGGCGACCCACAGAGCTTGTCTCAAAACAGTTAATGTTTTTTTGGTAGCTTTGATGTAATAGTTTTATTTCATCTGTCTTAAAAGCTTTCACTGTCGGTATATCAAGATTTAAAATCTCTTCTAAGCCAAAGTTGTCAAAAAGGATTGCAAGAGCTATACGTCTTGGCTCTTTTATCGCTTTTGCACCTCCTAAAAGTTTGATAGGTTTAAAGTGGTATTTTCTGTTGTCGTTTATAAAAATCTCTCCACCCCAAAGTGTACCGTCCAGTCCATATCCAGTACCGTCAAAACTAAAGCCGATATATTCTTTATGTTGCAAATTATACTCGGCTTTTACACTATAAATATGTGCTAAATGATGTTGTACACCGATAAGTTTTTTATCTTGGCTCTGTGCCCATTTGGTAGTTTCGTAATTTGGATGAAGATCATGGATGATAATATCAGGTTCAAAATCATAAAAGCGTTGAAACGTTTCAATAGTTCTTTGAAAATATTCAAATGCTTTTAAAGAGTCAAGATCGCCGATATAAGGGCTAAGGATAATAGTATTTTCAAATGCAATAGCAATGGTATTTTTTGCATTTGCTCCAACTGCCAATAGTTTTTTATTCAAATGAAATGGGAGTTTAAAAATTTTAGGAGTATAGCCCCTTGCTAGTCGTAATATGGAGGTTTTATTATTGACTACTTGAAGAAGACTATCATCGACGGCATTGATAATATCTCTATTAAAATCAACTATATATTCAATAAAAGGCAGTTTTTGTTCAATATCTTCTTTTGTGGTAATAATAGGCTCTCCACCAAGATTTGCACTTGTTGCAATGATTGGATTTTTTAAGTGTTCAAAAAGTAAATAGTGCAGGGGAGTATAAGGGAGAAAACAGCCTATTTTATTAAGATTTGGTGCTACGGATTTACTGATAATATTGGTATCTTTTTTATCAAGTATTACGATTGGAGCTTCACGTGAACTTAGGAGTTGTGCTTCTTTTTTTGAAACCTCTGCCAAAGATTTTATTTGTTCTATATTTTTACACATTATTGCAAATGGTTTTACAGGTCTATTTTTATACTCTCTTAATTTTTGTACCACTTTATCATTTGAGGCATCACAAACTATATGAAATCCGCCGATCCCTTTTATAGCTAAAATATTTCCCTCTGTAATAAGTTTAGCTGTTTTTTTATAGATATTATCTGTTGGAATCTTTGTACTTTTTTGATATAAAGTTATTTGTGGACCACAACTATTGCATGAAATTGGCTGGGCGTGGTATCTACGGTTAAGTGGATCTTCATACTCTTTTTTACAACTTTCACACATAGTAAAATCAGACATAGAAGTATTGATTCTATCATAAGGGATTGTTTTGATTATAGAATATCTTGGACCGCAGTTTGTACAATTTGTGGCAAAATAATTTTTATATTTTCCCTCTTTTTTAATATCTTCAAGACATTGATTGCAAACTTTTACATCGGGAGATACTAAAGTTGTTTTGGAACTATTTGAGTTTGTTTGGATAATCTCAAATGCAGTTGAATTTTGTAAATTTATAGGATGCTTTTCAAAGTTATCGATATGGGCAAGAGGGGGAAGTTCATCTATAAATCTTTCATCAAAAAGTTCAATATCTTGAACTTGTCCTTCCAATTCTATCTGCACACCAGCAGAGTTATTAAGTACAAAACCCCTTAAATGAAGTTCGGTTGCCAGTTTATATATAAAAGGGCGGAATCCCACCCCTTGAACAATCCCTTGAATATTGTACTCATATCTAATCATGGGGTATTATATAATAATTTAAATGTTAAATGAGTAAGTTGGTTTGTTAATAAATCGTTAATAATATTTAATTATACTTTACTATTAAAAATATTGATAATATAGAGGAAAGTTTTAATGAAATTGAGTGAGTTTGGTTATGAAGTGGACGGGTTTGATCAAAGGGTTATAAATGAAAGAGAAGCCAGAGCAGCTGCAGGGATATTATTTGCATTTGGGATGCTTAGTTTTTTAAATAGTTTTATGCTTGGGAACTTTGTATTTACCCAGTATTTCGTAGGGGTATTTATGGTGGATTTTTTTATCCGTGTGATTAATCCAAAATTTTCTCCAAGTATGCTTTTGGGAAGAGTGTTTATCCAAAATCAAATCCCCGAATATGTAGGAGCAGAGCAAAAAAGATTTGCATGGTCTATCGGGTTGGCACTTTCAATTCCGATGTTCTATCTAGTAGCAATAGATCCACAGATGAATCCTCTAAAAATAGTCATTTGTGTGATTTGTTTGATGCTTCTTTTAAGTGAGAGTGCATTTTCAATATGTTTGGGATGTAAGGTATATCATTTTATAAAAAAGACAAAACCACAAAATTGCCCGGGGGGAGTTTGTGAAATAAGAGAGAAAGAGCCTATTCAAACATTTTCTTTTATCCAAAAAATGATAGTGGGAGTTATCGTTGTTTTTACTACGGTTTCATTATATAGCTTTACTGTAAATACACCACATAAATCAATGGCTCTCAATATGCTTCCAATGATGCTGATGAGCGATGAAGACAAGGCAAAGATGCACGAACAAATGTATCAAAGTCAGATGGATAAAGAGTTTGAAGATGAAGAAGTAGAGCCTAAAAAACAAATAATGCGATGTGGAGCAGGGAAATGCGGTGCTGGAAAGTGTGGAAGTTAAAACTCCCAAACCAGTCTTTGAGAGTTTATTTTAAATTTAACAAGACGGTACATTTCCTGAATCATTTGCATACTCGTAGAAAAAGTCAAAGAAGTGTTCTAAATATTTCTCTTTTAATGAACTATCTTTAACATTTGGACAGATTGTTTTAATCTCATCTGCCAACTTTCCATCTTTTTGAATCTTTTCCCACTCATCTTGTGTATGTTTTACAGCCATCTTAGCCCCGCTAAATCCACAAGCTTTTTTTAACTTTTTAGAATAAAGTTTTTGACCCTTTGCAGGACTTGCCGAGGCAATGCTGCTACTTAATCCAAGAGCTATTGCTCCAACCAACATCAGTTTTAATAATTTATTCATTTGATACTCCTTATTTTTGATATACGGGTAGTATAAAATATAATTGTGAAACGATTGTGGAATTATACTTTTAGCAAAGTTTGAATATAATCTGACCGTAGTCGTTTGTGGGGCATTGTAATGAAAAAGAATTTTGTTATTTATTTTTTAGTAGCAACAGTACTAGTATCTACCGTATTAATTTATCATTCACATATAGATTTTGTTAATGAAACTCACGAAAGATATGTAACACTATCAAACAAATTAAAACTTAATATACGAACACTGTTAGAGAGAAAACAAGAAGCAACTTTATTACTTGCATTGTCTTTATCCAAGGATAAAATGATAAGAGAAGCTTTAGAAAAAAATGATCATACGATTTTATCACTTAAAGACATTACCGATTCTTATGCTGCACATACCAGTTTTAAAAATGTGTGGGTTCATCTAATTAAAGCAGACGGTACAAGTTTTCTTAAGAGTTGGACTGATAAAAAAGGGGAAAATATCTTGGATATAAGAAAAGATATTGTTGCTTTTTTAAAAAATCCCAAAGTAACATCTTTAAGTAGTGTTGGAAAATATGATATGACATTAAAGGCGATGGTACCGATTTACGATGATAAAAAATTGTTGGGAGTTTTTGAAGTTATTACAAAAATAGATTCCATTGTAAAAGGGGTTCAAAAAGACAAGGTCATACCTATTGTACTTGTAGATAAAAAATACAAAAATCAGTTAAGATTTGCTTTTACAAAGACTTTTATCAATGATTATTATGTGGCAAATTTCGGCGTAGATGCTTCTCTCTCAAATTTTACAAAACAACTTAATTTAAAAGATATATTGCATCAAAAAAGGGCATATCAAATTATCAAAGATAAATTTTTGGTTATCTATTATCTTAATGATGTATATAATAAACCAATGGGATATTTCCTACTTTATAGAGATATTAAGAGTATTGATATTAGTGACTTGAAGTCCAAACATATCAATTTTGTATTGATATGGCTCGGTATAGTCAGTATGTTGAGTTTTGTCTTTTTGTATATTATCAATAAAAAATATACAAAATTTTTGCAATCCGAGATTGATGAACAAACTCAAAAGGTAAGGGAGATCAATGAGAATCTCCAAAAAAGAATTCAAGATGAGATTGAGATTAATAGACAAAATGAGATGAAACTTTACCAGCAAGAGAAGTTTTTGCATATAGCCCAAATGTTTCAAAATATAGCACACCATTGGAGACAACCTCTTTCGATGATCTCTACTAGTTTAAGTGCTCTTGAGTTGAATTTAACATTGGGAAAAGTAAATGAAGAGGAGATCAAAAAAACGATCAAAGATACCATTGAAAAAACGGAAGAATTATCTGAAAATATAGATTTTTTTTCAAAAACATATAATAAAAATGAACAGACCCATAAAATAGGTCTGAAAAATATGATAAACAATGCTATTAAAGTATTAGACCCTCTTTTTTATAAAGAAAATATTGAAATTATTAAAAATTGTGAAGATATAGTTTTAGAAGTAGAATACAATGATAGTAAGTTTACCAATATGATCGTTTCAATTTTGCAAAACTCTTACGAATCATTAATAAAAACACACAATAAAAAAAGACAAATTATTATAACTCTTTGTAAAAAAGAGAATTTTATACATCTAAGTATCGAAGATACCGGTATTGGTATCAAAGAAGAGATATTAAGTAGAATATTTGAACCTTATATCACTACCAAACATCAAGCAAAAGGAGTAGGGCTTAGTTTGTATGTTGTCTATAGTACTATCATAAACGATCTTCACGGGTTTATCGAAGCTTCAAATACATCCTCAGGTGCAAGGATAGACATTAAACTACCGTTACCCTAATAGATAAAAGTAGTTTAATCATCCAGTGCAACGGCTTTTGGAAAGTATGGATTGGAGAGTTGATATTTACTTAAAATTCTACTGTAAAGTACACTGTTTTCAAACATATCTCCCATCATCACTATATTTTCACATTTGAATTTTTCTTTGAGTTGGTTGAGTGTAGATATTGCCATATCTCCTAAAGCTTCAAAAATAGAATAGGCTAAATAGTGTGTATCAACGTTTGCAAGTTTAAAACTGATGATTGAACCTATAAAAGAATTGTAATCGAAACCTTCATCTATGTAGTGTGTATCGATGCTCAATCCCCCGTTTCCTCGAAATTCGTAACTTTTATCACTCAGTGCATTAAAGCTAGTTTGTGAAAGTTCTAAAAGTACACATATAGTTTCAAAAATATCTAAATCTTGATTTTCTTCAAGTGTTTGAATAAGTTTTGGATATTTGGTACCAAAGTTATTATAAAGCTTTGATTTGTGTGGATCATTTTTAAAATCTTCAAGTAGCTTTGAGAGGTTAAATTTTTGAAAATCTATCACTTTTTTTGCACCCAGTTCATTGGATACCAAAAAGTTAATCCCTTTTGTACTAAGATTTGCCCCTATTACATTTTTGTTAAAACCTGCCTCTTGGGCAATATTTAAGAATCGATTGACAGTGTTATTTTCATGAAGCTCTTTTAACGGTGTTGCAACTCTTGAGGCTTTGATAATCGTATGGTTTTTTTGTACAACTACCATTTTCAGATCGTTCATATCTTCAAAAAAGAGATATTCTACTCCGCTTTCTTTGGCATTGAGTGCTGCCAAGGCACTTCTATTGTTGTAAGGCAATTTAATATAGATATAATTTTTCCCAGTTAGTTCTTTGAGAACTTCATCTTTGATAGTTGCTTTTATAGTTGGTTTTTCTATTGAAAAAAGTGTTTTTATCTCATCTTCCGTGATGATGAACAGATCATTTATTTTTGCAGCATTGGTAATTAACACGGCCGCATTCTCACTATAATGGGGAGAAAAAATTGTATAATCTTCAAAAACAGCCGAACCATCGTTGCTGTAATGGGTACATTGAAGTGATTCATCTAAATAACTTGGAGAACTAGGATCACTTAGAAGTTCCAAACATCGGTTACACGGTGCTATATTGTAATTGATTGAGTGAAGTTTTTCATCTTGTATTGTTTCATTCGATTCGATTGTTTCAATTGTATCTAAAAAAATGGAGTGGGGGAGATATTTAGATACCAGTTCATTAAATCGATTTAACTTTTGTTCATCATTTGTGTCGATTAAAAGGGTAATAGTATTATCTTCTTGACTTACACTTGCGTTTATTTGACTTTGGTCTATAATATTTTGAATAAAGCCTCCAAAATATTGATTGGGGCTATTAAATTGTATGGTTTGTTTTATCATTGTATTTTACCTTCATGGTATTGTTTACATTCACTTTGTGGATCTTTATAGTTGGATATAATCTCTTCAAGAGGCACTTCTGTTTCATTTTTAGTAAAATTGATGCCTGATTTTTCAAGTGTATCAAGTGTTGTCTGTATAAAATGTGGAAACTGTTTTTTCAGTGTATCGGTTAGTCCTACATTGACACTTGCAATATCTTCAGGGACAATACCTATAATGTTTACTTCAGCCATTTTATCTAAAAGTGAACAGATCTCTAACATCTCCACAATTTCTACCTCATGGGCTGTTTGTTTATAACTTCCAAGTCCCAAAAGCTCATCTGCGGGTAGATTATAAATTGAACCGGGGGTATCATTTTCCATGGTAATAGTATCAAGGATTAAAACCCTGTCATAATCTTGATAATATGTCATAAGTTGAAATCCTAAAACTCCTCCGTCTACCAAAGTGACATCATCTTTAAAAGTGTAATTCTCTTCAAGATATTTTTGTGCATAAACACCTACACCTTCATCTTGAAAGATAATAGTTCCTGCACCTACTATTGCTGTTTTCATAGTTTCCTTTCATAAAAAAATGCTAAGTAAGTATAACCTACTTAGCATTTATATACTTTTAGTTAAGGTTTAGTTTGTTTCTTTAGTCTCTTTTACAAATTTATTTCCACCAACTACGATAGAAATATCTGCCTCTTGCCAGAACATTGTTCTCCAAATTTCATAATAGACATGAAACATTACCCAACCGATTAAAACATACATTGTCATATGGTGTACTATTCTTACATCCATATATGTTCCACCGCAAATTACAACCGTCCAATCAGTTGCAAAGTGTAACAATGCCGGCCACCATGTACCGATAGAACTTTGACCGTGTGCCAGTCCATGTACATACATCTGTAATCCTGTTAATAACATCCAAATCAATAAAAGATGGAAGATTAAAAAGAATACTGCATTGTAACTATCTGCATGTTCCGAATTAAAGTTTTTCACTCTATTAAATGTGATTAAATTAATAAATACATCAAAAAACTCTTTGATATTTTTCCCGTTGGGTATAATTTTTTTATACGCTTTATCAAATCTTGAAAAATAATAAAGATATGCGATTACAATACTACTGACATCAAAAACAATAGCAACGATTAAGTGTCCCCATCTATTCCATGCCATTACATATTTATCGACTGCCGGATCGGCTATCAATGTTTGATAATAAGGATGCCCGATATAAAGCCCTGTTGCAACCGCTGCAACCATACAAAATACGTTTAACCAGTGGTTCCAACGCATCCATATAGTCATACGTTTAACTTTTCTATAAGAAGCCATAATTTCTCCTTTTATACAGAACAACTCGTATTGACTTTAAAGCTACTCAATTCTTTCCCTTTTGTATCCACAATATGCACCGCACAAGCAATACATGGGTCAAAACTATGAATTGTTCTTAGTATCTCTAAAGGCTGATGAGGATCACTAACCTTAGTACCTATAAGAGATGCTTCATAAGCACCCATCCTATTTTTATAATCTCTTGGCGATGCATTCCAAGTACTTGGCACAACAGCTTGATAGTTTTCTATTTTACCGTCTTTTATTTTTACCCAGTGACCAAGACCACCTCTAGGAGCCTCAGCTAGTCCATGACCCTGTGCATCTTTTGCAACAGTGTCAAAATTAAATTCTGTCCAAGTACTAAGATCTCCAGCTGCAACATTTGCAGCCAATTCATCAACCCACTCAACCATAACATCAGCCATAAGTTCAGTCTCAATTGCACGAGCTGCCGTTCTACCCACAGTTGAGAATAGAGCAGCTGCAGGTGCAGGTTTTCCAAGTCCAAGTTTATCTCCAAGAAGTGCAAGGAAGTTTGTAACATATTTAGTGATTCTTTCATCTCCTGCTGCAACACCTACAACCATTCTAGCTAACGGTCCAACTTCTACTCTCGTATCATCATAAATTGGAGATTTAATCCAAGAGTATTTTTCATCGGTTTTAAGATAACTCATACCGTCGGCTTTTTTCTCTAGTCCCGTATAGTTTGGATTTGTTACACCATCGTACGGATGAAGAGGTTTTGCATTGTCCGTATACCAAGAGTGGGTAACATCTTCTGCTACTTTTGTTTGATCAAACGGTATATAATTTCCTAAATCGCCGTTTAATACAACACCGCTTGGGAATAAAAGTGCAGATTTATAAAAACCTGTATCATCAAGTCTAAAATCTCCGTAACTCATAAAGTTTTTAAGACCGCCACCTGTTCCATCAAGTGCTTCATCTACATATTTTACACCTGCCATTGCAAGATCTGGAAGATATGCAGTTTTTATAAAATGGCTAAACTTTTTCAGCAATGTTTTAAATAGTGCAATTCGTGCAGGGTTTTTAATATCTTGCACACAAGTTACACCACCTACGACAAGTGATTGTGGATGAGGCATTTTACCTCCAAATATTGCCATAAGTTTTGCAGCATCTCTTTGAAGATCCAGTGCTTGAAGATAGTGAGCAGTTGCGATTAAGTTTTGCTCTGGAGTTAATTTATATGATTTATTTCCCCAATAAGCATTTGCAAAAATTCCAAGTCTCCCTTGCTTTACAAATTTTGTAAGTCTCTCTTGGATTTGGATAAGCTCACTTTTACTCACACCGTAAGGTGTTTTGCACCAATTAAAAGATTCAGCTTCTGCTTTTGCCGGATCAGCTTTTAGTGCTGCAGTGATATCAACCCAGTCAAGTCCATGTAGATGATAAAAATGTACCACATGATCGTGAAGATAAAGTGCCCCTTGAAGAAGATTTCTTACGATTCTTGCATTTTTTGGAATAGTTACATCAAAAGCATTTTCAACAGCTTCAATACTTCTTTGGTAATGAGTCCCTGTACAAACACCACAGATTCTCATAGTTAAAAGACCTGCATCTCTTGGGTCTCTCCCTTTTAGTATCTCTTCAATTCCTCTAAACATCGTTGCACTTGAAAATGCATCGGTAACGACATTGTTTTCATCGATTTCAACCTCGATTCTTAAATGTCCTTCAATCCTAGTGATTGGATCTATAATAATATGTTCTTTTTTACCCATTACTCATCTCCCTCTTTTTTTCCGGCTACTACACTAGCTGCTGCGTGAGCTGCTATACCAATACCTGCAGCAGTTAATAATCCTAGACCAAACTCATCAACTGTTTTTTCAACTCCTCCTGTCGGAGCTTTGATATTTGCGTCGGCGATAGGTCGCTCAAATGCGTACTTATCCCAAAACTGTGGTTCACTACAACCAATACATCCGTGACCTGCACCAATTGGCCAATTCACTGCTTCGTTGTATCTTACGATTGAACAGTTATTAAAAGTCATTGGACCTTTACAACCCATTTTATATAGACAAAAATTATTTTGAGCACCGATATCTCCCCACTCTTCTACAAACTCTCCTGCATCAAAGTGTGCTCTTCTTTCACAATTATCATGGATTCTATAACCAAAAGCAAATTTTGGACGATTAAGATGGTCTAATTCAGGAACTTGTCCCGTTAGCACAAAGTGTAAGATTGTACCTGTAATATTTGCAGGATTTGCAGGACAGGCAGGGATATTGATAATTGCTTTTCCTTTTACAACATCTTGAACACCGACTGCACCTGTCGGATTAGGAGAAGCTGCAGGAACACCGCCAAATGTAGCACATGTACCGACTGCAACAACCGCAGCCGAATCGTTTGCTACTCTTAGCAGGTGGTCTTTAAAGGTTTCCCCATGAGCACCTATTGTTCCGTAGTATCCATCCATTTTTAACGGGACAGAACCTTCAACTACGCATAAATATTTACCTTTAAATGTTTTCATAGCTTCATCAAGCTGACCTTCTGCTTGATGCCCTGCTGCAGCTTGTAATGTTTCGTGAAACTCCAATGATAGTACATCAAGTACCAATTCATCGATCGTAGGAGCATCACTTCTAAGAATTGCTTCTGAGTTCCCCGCACAATCTTGAAGTTCTAACCAGATAACAGGAACTCTATTCATAAGTTCTGCTGCTCTCATAATAGTAGGGGTAAACGACGGAGGAAGCATAAGCATGGCACAGGCTGCACTTGCCCATTTCATGAAATCCCTTCTTGTCAGCCCTTCAGCTTCTAAAACTTGATGAATATCTGTTTTTGAAGCAGCCTCTGTCTTTTCCAACTCATCCAATCTTTTAGTCATTTTAGCTAAAAGATTTTCATAATACGCATCACCGCGATTTGTATTAACTTTTGCACCCTTTGCACTAAAAAGCGACATAAGTGCATCTCTTCTATCAGTCATACTCTCTCCTTTGATTAATGAATGTTCATTCATAATAATTAATTGTAATAAAAACAATCTTTATTTAAACTTAACTTGAGAGACTCAGAAAAGGGATATAAAGCTAAATTGTGTGTTTAGATTAATGGGTTGTACATACAGAACACACATCAAAGCTTTTAAATATTTTTTTTGCAAGTTCTATATCTTTTAATCCAATCATCGCTTTTTGTGCAACCCCAAGGTCATCTGCAACTCCATTGGAAAGATTCCATTGTGTCGGAGTGATGATTTGATAGTTTTTGATTTTGTTTTTTTCTACACTAATATTATGAATAAGTGAACCGCGTGCCGCTTCCACGGCACCGTTTCCTGAAGCCGTTATTTCACTCAAAGGTATTTTGGGTTTGATAAAAGAGGGTTCATTAAGATATATTTGTGCTAAAAGTTTTTTGGAATGAAGAAGAAGTTGCGGTATTTCGCAAGTTCTAGCCAGTATTCGGCTAAAAATCGAATCTTGATATCTTCTATGACCCTCTTTGATAAGAGGTTGTTTATTGATCATTGCCCGTGCTAAAGGACCCACTTCATAATAATATTTTTTAAATTTAACATTTTTTGCAAGGGAGTTTATATTTGTAAATTCATGGATATATTTTGGATTTAATCTATGGTTTATTCTCGTGGCTACACCACGTCCTGCTTTAAAGTAGCTGCTTTTTCCAAACGCTATAAATCTATCGTAACTTTTCCCTAGTTTACTCCATTTATTTTGTTTAATAGCTGTAAGAATATCAACCAAATCCCCTTTTTTTGAAAAGAGTTTTGAGATACTTTCACACTCTACAAATTTTTCTAAATCCACGGTAACCATATGTTGTGTAAAAAAATCTATGGTTTGATCGATATAAGCTTCGATTTGTATCAATTCATTGGGGAGTACTTGATTGGTTATACCTCCTGGAAATGCATAGGAGTTGTGAGGATATTGCCCTGCAATGGTTGCTATTGCTTTCCCCATAAGCTGTGAGGGGTGGGTTGCTTTATAGATATCTTGTTTTTTGTTAAATAACGGCATCACAACTAGATAAAACCACTTAAAATGGTTTTGTATAATTTCAAAATTAAGAGTAAGTTCCCTTAAAATCTCAGCTTTTTTTGAGATTTCTATAGAGTCGTAACAATTTTCAAGAGCTTTAACTGTTGCAATTAAATGTGCATGACCGCATATACCGCAAACTCTAGGATTAATCACTAGAGCATCTAGTGGATTTTTCCCTTCAAGTATATTTTCTATATGGCGGGAAGTTAAAAATTTAATATCTACAAAGTCGATAAGATCATTTTTAAAATGAAAGTCTAATGTAGCTTCCCCTTCAATTTTTTCTATTAGCTCTATTTTATTCATTGTATCACTTTATATTAGTTTTGTCTCAAATCTTGTTATTTTAAATGTTTTTGCAACACCGGCTAGACTCAAGTAAGCTCGTTTAGGAACTCCCAAAGGAAGATTTTGCGGTATCCCCATATGTTTTTTTGTCTCAAAAAGATTTTCTTTTGGAAATTCAGGTTCGGTACATCCAAAACACGGGCTTCCCGAACGTGTTTTGGAACTGGTTTCATTCCATAGTATTTTATTGCAAGAGCTATTTGTAAAAGGAGCTTGACATCCATGATCGTAAAACATACACCCTTCGATATTTCCAAATTGATGATTATCGATTTTGTATTCAAAATATTCGTTTCTCAAACAACCGTTATGGGTGGTAAAAGCAAAAAATTCTTTTGGTCTATTATAGTGATCCAATTTGATAGTATAATTTTTTTTAATAGAATAAAGTGTACTTACAAGTATTGTAGGGTGTACGGGACAGCCTGAGATGTTAATTGTTTTGTCTTTTAAGGAAGTAAAACGTTTGTGTTCAGTTTTATTTCTATAGTGAAGACCGTATTTGTTTAGATCGTTATTTAAAAAGATTCCCCCAAAAGATGCACAGGTCCCCACAGTAATAATCTTTTTTGCTTTTTCTCCGTATTGAAAAATGATATCGGATATTTTTTTATCCCCTTTTAAAAGATCATCTTCTAAAGTCCCTTCAATCAAAAGAATATCACAATCGATATCTTGAGAAGTTATATCTTTGAGTGTATACTTACTTTCAATAGAAGGATGATAGATAAATTCAAAATCTTTTAAAAAGTTATCAAGATGTTTATAGTTTAAAAAAGAATGAACATTGCCGTAGCAAGATAAGGCACTGAGCCAAAGAAGTTTCATAGTTTTAAAGCATTGTATATGTTTTGACTAATATTGTCGATATAACTATTAAGACCTGTAGGTAAAATATCTTCGCCGTTTAAAAATACCATACCTCCTAAATAGCCCATAAAAAGACCAAATGCACTAAAAAAATCTTGATTTTTTAAATCCCCTTTTTTAACCCCTTCTTCAAAAAATATCATAATCTCGGTCACAAACTCATTGACACATATCATCCCTTCGCAGCCGTTTTTAAAAGTTTCCCTATTGGATAAAAAAACCCTTAAAAAATAATCTATCATTTCAGGCTTTTGTGCGGCAGTTTCAAAATATACGGTTACTATTTGTTTGATTTTTTCCTCGGTGGTAATATCTTTGTCATTAATCTGTTTTAATTCATCTCCAAGATAAGAAGATATATATTTAATTACCTCTTTTGCCAAAATGTCTTTTGATTTAAAATAGTTATATACATTCCCAACACTCATTTTCATCGATTTTGCTATATCCGGTATTGTGGTCGTGTAAAAACCTTTTTGAGCAAAAAGTTTTAGAGATGCTGTAATTATCTGTTCTTTTTTTTGATTTTTTCTGTCTTTCATTCTATCCCTTAAAAAAATGTACCAATCGCGCCCATTATACTTAAAGATATATCAAAAAACTATAAAGTCTGAATAGTAATTCAGTTGTAAACTTTTTATGGTATCATTAGAAGATATATAAATAAAGGGGGCATCAAAGATGCAGAGTTTGATTTATATGCTGATCTTTTTTCCATTGTTATTTGCATTTACAATGCCTTTTACCAGCGTACGTATCCGTTTTGTAACTACGCTTGTTTACATCTCTTTTTTAATATTTATTACCTCGAAAATTGTACTTAATGAAGCTCTAATTAGAGGATCATTTTCCCATCTTCTCCATTATATATTTATATGTACCGATTTTTTACTTTTTGGATATTTTATCTACCAAGGGATAAAATATAAACACAAATTGGTAGTATTATTGGCTTTTTTTCAAGTGTTGCTTTTTGTTTTTGTATTACAATTCTCCCCTTCAAAACTTTCAACAGATATTTTAGTAGATGAGCTTTCACGGGTAATGTTACTTATCGTAAATGTAGTGGGCGGTGTTATTATTATTTATGCTTTAAAATATATGCAAAGCGAGGAGCTTAAAGAGTGTAAAAAAGGTCTTTTTATAGGGATACTTTTTTTCTTTTTAGGGGTAATGAATTTTGCCGTTACGACGAATAATATTGAACTTTTCTTTTTAACTTTTGAACTTACTACTTTTTGTTCATATATCTTAATCCGTTTTAGAATGGATGAGACAGCGATTAAAAATGCCCTCCAAGCCCTTTGGATAAATCAGCTTGGAGGTATTGCAATACTTTTTGCTCTTTTATTTGGATTATACCAATTCGAGAGTTATTATTTTGATATCCTTATTAACGAATCGGCAGGGATATATCTTGCCTCTTTTGCCTTCTTAGTTATTGCAGCCATGATAAAAGGTGCAAGTATCCCTTTTGAGAGATGGCTTTTGGGAGCTATGGTAGCTCCAACTCCGGTTAGTGCAATATTGCATAGTGCTACGATGGTTAAAATTGCACCTTATTTGGTACTTAAAATTACACCTGCTTTGTCTTCCAGTCTCTCTTTAGCGGTTGTTTTATTTGGAAGTTTTGTTTTTATGTCGGCTTCCCTCATGGCACTAAGCCGTGATTTTTTTAAAGAGATTTTAGGACTTTCAACTATTGCACTTTTAGCTTTAATGGTAGCAATCGGAGCAATAGGTACAGATGAGTCGTATGGTATAGTTTTGATACTTATCGTATTTCATGCCGTTTCAAAAGCATTGCTGTTTTTACAAGCGGGTATTATGGAAAAACAGTTTCATTTTAAATATCTAAGTGATATTAACGGATTGGTTAGTTTTTCAAAACCGACGGTTGTATTTATCATTATAGGATTTGCATCTTTGACACTTCCCCCTTTTGGTGTCTTTGTAGGAAAATTTCTTACGATACAGATTTTAGCCGATCTTATAAAACTCAATATACTTTATATTATACCTTTAGTTTTTTTACTCATTGGATCGGTTGTTTTGACACTTCTTTATTTTAAAGTTATTACGAAATTTTTAGTGAAAACAACTTTAGAAATCACAGAGCCAAATCCCATGCCGCTCACTTTTACTTTTACTTCCTTGATTCTTGTAGTTTTACTGTTTGCGGGGATGTTTCAATTGTATTTTATGGGTTCTCTTGAATTGTACGAGTTTTTGATACCTTTGATAATTATAATACTCTGCTTACTATTAATAGCTTTTACCTCTTACAACAAAGCACATCGGGTCAAAGAGTATAACTGCGGGGAAAAAGAGAGCGTTGAGATAGAGCCGTTTTATTTTCGGATTAGGGATAAATATCTGAAAACGATACAATATATAAGTATAGCTGCAATGACAGTTATACTTATCATAGGACTTATAAATGTTTGAGTGGATATTGATAATAACCGCACCTATAATCGGTGGATTGGTTTTTGGAATTGAAAGGGTGCTTAGAGCACGGATGCAAAATAGAATAGGACCACCTGTTTTGCAACCGTTTTACGATATGTATAAACTTTTGGATAAACAATTGATCCTTATCAACTCTTACCATATCGTATTTGCACTGTTACACCTTATAGCCTTGTGGATAAGTGTTGCTATGGTTATACTCGGGTTTCATCTTTTATATATAATTTTTATCCATCTTCTTGCAACAATTTTTTTAATTTTGGCAGGATACAGCGTACGATCATCCTATTCCCATATAGGGGCAAATAGGGAGCTTATGATACTTGCGGCTTACGAGCCTATATTGATACTTATTGCCGTTGGATTTTATCTGGCATACGGGACATTTGATACTGCACATATTTATCATTCCACAACTATGTTGGATAAGATGGTACTTTTTTTACTGGCATTTTTATTAATAGTTCCAATAAAACTTAAAAAATCCCCTTTTGATGCAGGTGAAGCCCACCAAGAGATAGTAGGCGGTGTCGAAATTGAGTATGGGGGAGTATTTTATGAGATACTCTATATGGCAAAATGGATTGAATATATTTTTATCTATGCCGTTATATTTTTATTTTGCGGGGATAATTATATTTTAGGGATAATTTTATCGCTCATAGTTTTCATTGTCATTAATTTAATAGATAATGCAACGGCAAGGATAAGAGTAGAACACCTTATAAAAGTTGTTTTGGGATTTGGACTTATTTTAAGTATAGTAAATATTATAGGATTGAATTATGTTTAAAAAGCTGTTGAACTTTAAACCCTTTAGAAAAAAATCCCCTTGGATATTACATTATAATGCAGGGAGCTGTAATGGATGCGATATAGAGATTTTAGCGTGTTTAAGTCCTAAATACGATCTTGAACGTTTTGGAGTTATCAATACGGGGAACCCAAAACAATCGGATATCTTTTTAGTAACCGGACCCGTGACATATAGAAGTCGTGAGCGGTTGGTGGAGCTTTACAATCAAATTCCCGAACCAAAAATAGTAGTAGCGGTTGGAAGCTGTACTTGTACGGGGGGAGTATTTAGAGGGATGTACAATGTTGAAGATGGAATAGACAGATATATCCCTGTAGATGTTTATATTCCCGGATGTGCCGCTTCACCTGAACTTATTATGGACGGTATAATAAAAGGATTGGCTATTTTAGAAAATAAAACAAAAAAAATAGAAGTACCCTTTAAACTATCTAACGATGTTATAAACAAAGAGGGAATCATAGATAGAACACAGATGTCAAAAAGGATAAGTGATGAATAAAATAAACTCTTCACTAGAGACCATACATAGTGATATAGAAAAATTTTATGATGAACAAAAACACCATTTTTTAACACTAAACGGTGTAAGTTTGGATAACAATATCATAGAAGTACAGTGGATATTTTGTGAATACGGGGTAAAAAACAGTGAGATTGTTTTTTATACGGAGGTTGCATTGGAAGATACTATTCCTTCTCTTGTGGATATATTACCCTCAGCCATTATTTCACAAAGGGAGCTTGTAGATATGTTTGGATTAAAGGTAGAGGATTCATCCAAAGGGCTTTATCTTGATGAAGATTCACTGAGTGCTCCGCTTGGGAGTTGTGCGTTATGAGTAAAAAATTGATAAATATCCCATTGGGATCCCAACATATATCCTTATTAGAACCCATAAAGTTTAAGTTTGCTTGTGAAAATGAAAAGATAATTGAAGTAGACAGCGATGTGGGATTTGTCCATCGCGGGGTTGAAAAAGCGTGTGCAAGTAAGTTTAAATTTGATGCAGTTCCTTACGTGGTAGCGCGAATTTGTGGACTTTGTGCTATTACCCACTCTTTAGCTTATACGACGGCAGTCGAGTCGCTTCTTGATGGGGAAGTGAGCTTACGGGCAAACTATCTTCGAGTTCTTTTAGTGGAGCTTGATCGTATCCATTCCCATATGCTATGTCTCTCCCATGTAAGTGAAAACGCTGGTTTTGAAGCAATGTTTATGAGAATCATGGGCGATCGTGAAGATGTGATGAGTTTACAAGAAAAACTTACCGGTAACAGGGTGCAGTTTGATTATGTAACAATCGGCGGAGTGAATAGAGATATTACAAAAGAGTTGGAAGAAGATATACGAAATACATTGGCTTTGGTAAGAAAAAAAGTGGATGGTTATATGGATGAATTTACAAAAAACTGGAGCTTGTCTTTAAAATATAAAAATATTGGAGCCATTTCAAAAGAGGAAGCATATAGATACAATGCTATAGGACCGTTGGCACGTGCGGCAGGGATACAAACCGATGTGAGGATGGAAAGTGATTACCTTCCGTATCAAGACCTTGGATTTGAGGTTCAAACGGAGCAGCAAGGGGATATTCATAGTAGAAATTTGGTACGATTAAAAGAGATGTACAATTCTATTGCGATTTGTGAAAATATAATTGATGGAATCCCTGAGGGGGAGATTTTTACGAAATTAAAAGGGAAACCAAACGGAGAAGCTTTGGTACGCTTAGAGGCTCCAAGGGGAGAATTGATGTATTATATAAAAGGAAGCGGGAAGCCTGTTTTGGACAGGGTTCGGATAAAAACACCCACTTTTTCTTGTATCCCTGCTTTTATGGAAATGTTTAAAGGGGAAAATTATGCCGATGCTCCTAGTATCCTTGCCTCTTTTGACCCTTGTATGAGCTGCACAGCAAAGTAGGAAACATAATGTTTAAAAGTATATACAAAGCTTTCACAAATCTTTTTAAAAAGCCGCAAACTATAGACTATCCTGCAACCCCTATAGCAAAGCCAAAAGAGTATAGAGGTTTGATAGAATATAGCGAAGAGCATTGTATCTATTGTTTAAAATGTGAAAAAGCTTGTCCCCCGGGAGCAATACTTTTTGTACCAACCGATAATCCAAGTGAAAATCCAAAAAATAAAAAAGGATTAGTATATGAGTATAATGAATATTTATGTATCTATTGCGGGGAGTGTGTAAGGGATTGCCCAAAACCAAACGAGGCATTGTGGCAAAGTGATAAAAAGCCCTCTATCGGTGTAAAAGAAGATTGTGTAAATGATAACTGGTTTGAGATTGAATCTTTGAAAAAAGGAGAGAAGTGATGCGTGTAGTAATAGTAGGCGGTGGAATTGCCGCAACATATTTAGCAAATAATATTAAAAAACAAGATAAGAGTGTAGAAGTCTTAGTAGTAAGTGACGAGAAGTATCCCCCTTACGATAGGATACACCTTTGCCGTTTGGTTGATGATAGCGAAGATGTAGGAGGTATCAGGCTTCCACTTGATCCCACCGTTAGTCTTGAGCTGAATCAAAAAATAGTAAATATCGACACAGATGCGAAGCAAGTTTATTCCCAAAATTCCATGTTTAGCTACGATAAACTTATCATTGCAACAGGTTCTATCCCAATTGCACTTTTTGATATAACAGGAGTTAAAAATGCCAGTGTATTTAGAAGTGCCGATGATTGTAATTTGATTAAAACATGTTCGGGAGATAAATGTTATACCGAAGTTGTAATAGTAGGAAGTGGTCCAATTGGATTAGAACTCCTTGAGACGCTCAATGAGATAGATAGAATTAAAAACATCACTTTGCTTGTAAGGGGTAAACATCTTTACGATAAAACACTCTCAATAGATTCAATTAAAACGATTGAGGAGTGTTATTTAAAATCGGGCAAAATAAAAATCTCTTATGAAGATCAAATAGTCGATAAAGTTATAGAAGAGGGGGAAATTAAAAAACTTATAACCAAAAAACTTGAGATCAACAATCCATTTTTAATCTTTGGAGTAGGAATCAAGCCAAATATCGATGATTTTAGGGAAGTGTTAGAGTGCAATAGGGGTATCTTAACCGATAATTTTATGCAAACAACTACACCTGATGTGTACGCCGTGGGAGAGTGTGCGGAGGTTAAAGATTTTAACTTTGTAGCAGGTCACGTAAAAGAGTGTACGCTTCAAGCGGATGTTGCTATTGCCCATCTACTTGGGGAGGCTAAAAAAGAGTTTGAACTCGAAGTTGCAATCGATATGCTAAAAGCGGAGGAGTTTGATCTTGTCGAAGTGAGGTCTCCTATATTTGACGATGAGTTTGAAAAAGTTTTAATCACATCTAAAAAAGATAATAGAATTGATGAGTATTATTTAAAAGATGACAAATTAACCAGATTTATCGGTATAAATTCAAACGTAGATATTGGGTATATAGAAACTCTTATAAAAGAGGGCGATGAGGTAGATGTAAATTATCTTTATCAAAATAGGCTTATAGGGGAGCGTGGAAGACTTATCTGTTCTTGTGAACATATCTATCATCAAGATATTATAGATATTGTAGTGCAAAGTGGAATAGGAAGTTTTGCCGAACTAAAAGATTTTAGCGAAGCGGGGCGGGTTTGCGGTCGATGTAAGATTATGGTGGAAGATGTTATCAAAGAAGCACAACCTTTGATTGATCCAAATATGCCTCGAAAAACGCCTGAACAAATCAAAAGAGAACGTGAGATAGCCGAAGTGCAAAAAAGGATCGATAAGTTTAATAAACTTCATCCTAGAAACAATGTCACAACCGACAATCTCAAATCAGCCATGGAAAGCCTCGACATCGGTAAACACGAGGTAAATAGCTGGATATCTATGGTCACTGCAAATATGCAGCTCCATCCAAGTTTTGAGCAAGTGGTTGAAGAAGCGGTAGTGAACTTAAATAAAGTGCCTATTATCTGGCTAGAACTTGCAGATTGCAGCGGTAATAGCGAAGCATTTATCAAGTCCACCAATCCAGCAGTAGAAGATCTGATATTTGATTATATAAGTTTGGATTATCATGAGCTTATTATGACAGCGAGTGGCGATCAAAGCGAGACTATTTTAGAAGATATTATTACCAATCAAAAAGGGGAATATATCCTTTTAGTCGAGGGTGCAATACCACTTGCTATGGATGGAAAATATTTACGTATCGGTCCTAAAGGGGAGACTGGATTTGAGCTATTGAAAAAATGTGCCGCAGATGCAGCACTTGTGATATCTGTGGGAAGTTGTGCATTAGACGGCGGTGTTGTTGCCGCTGCACCAAATCCAACCAATGCAGTTGGAGTTGCCGATGCACTTGGACGTAAAGATATTATCAATCTTCCTGGATGTCCTACAAATCCAACCAATATAGTTGGGACGTTACTATCGTATCTTATGTTTGAAGAGCTTCCTCCTCTTGATAAGTTTAACCGTCCATTATGGGCTTATGAAGGTCGTGTTCACGATAACTGTGAACGAAGAGGACACTATGAACTTGGAGAGTTTGTAAAAGAGTGGGGCGACGCAGGAGCGAAAAAAGGATGGTGTTTATTTGAGATGGGATGTAAAGGTCCCTATGCAAATGTAAACTGTCCAACTATGAAATTTAATAAAGGTACAAGTTGGCCTGTACAAGCAGGGCATGGATGTATGGGATGTGTAGAGCCTAAATTTTTTGATAAATATGCAACAGAGCGAAAATTTGTTGAGGAAGAGAGTGTAGAGTCATGAGTTTAAATAAAATAGTAATAGATCCAATCACAAGAATAGAGGGGCATTTAAGAGCAGAAGTTGAAGTTGATGAAAATGGTGTCGTACAAGAAGCTTATGTAAGTGGACAGCTGTTTCGTGGAATAGAAATAATTTTAAAAGATAGAGACCCAAGGGATGCAGGTCTTATGGCAGGTCGTATATGTGGAGTTTGTACAAATTCCCACTTTAGGGGAGCTATCCAAGCTGTAGAAAATGCGTATAGTTTAAGTGTTCCAAAAAATGCGGAGATTATAAGAGATCTTATGGCTATGGCTTTATTTATTCAAGATCATGTGGTGCATTTTTACCACCTTCATATGTTGGATTTTGTAGATGTGACAAGTGCCCTTGGTGCCAATCCCGAGCTGACAAGTAAAGAGGCATATAAATATCACAATAAACCGTTTCGTAATTCCCCTTCCCATTATGAAGAGGTATTGGAAAAGCTTCAGAAATTTGTCAATGCAGGGAAACTTGGACCATTTTCAAATGGATATTGGGGGCATAGCGATTATAAATTGAGTCCTGAACAAAATCTTATACTTGTATCCCATTACTTGGAGGCTTTAAAATTTCAAACAAATATTTCAAAAGCGGTAGCGATATTCGGCGGTAAAACACCACATCCTCAAAGTTTAGTCGTAGGTGGTGTTACAAGTGTTGCCGATATGCTCAATCCCGGGAGACTCAATGATTATATTTTTATTATAAAAGAATCAAAAGAGTTTATAGATAGAGCATATCTTCCTGATATGAAGCTTTTGGCAACCGTGTATAGAGATGATATAAAAGCAGGAAGCGGAAGAGCAAACGGTAATTTCCTTTGTGTTGGCGGATATAAATTTGAAGGGAATCAAAGATTATTTTGTAATGGAGTAGTTTATAATCACGATTTCTCAAAAATAGAGGAGTTTGATGAGAGTAAAGTAACCGAAGAGGTTGATAGAGCTTGGTACGACAATGAGGATAAAGAGAAACCTTTTTATACCGATTTAAATGAGGACGGAAGTTTAAAAACTGCTAAAAACGATGATAAATATTCATGGATAAAAGCACCGAGATATGACGGTCAAACTATGGAGACTGGACCTTTAGCCCGTGTACTTATCAGCTATTCTAAAGATAATGAACTGATCAAACCTTTTGTGGATGAATTTTTAAAAGATACCGATTTGGAACTGATGGATCTATCGACGACTATTGGGAGAAACTGTGCAAGGGCGATAGAGACAATTTATGTATGTGAGTATATATTTAAACTGGTAAGCCGTCTAACACAAAATATTAAATATTATGATACCGATACTTGGGGTCAATATAATTTTGGCGAGTTGCCATATGATACAAAAGGGAGAACTTTTCTTGAAGTACCAAGAGGGGTTTTAAGTCATTTTGTAAACGTAAAAGAACAAAAGATATCAAACTACAGCGTAATAGCACCGACTACGTGGAATGCAACACCAAAAAATTATGATGGACTTCGAGGAGCTTACGAAGAAGCACTTGTCGGGATAAAAGTAGAAGATACCTCAAAACCTCTTGAAGTACTTAAAGTGCTTCACTCATTTGATCCCTGCCTTGCTTGTGCAGTGCATATTATAGATACAAAAGGGAAAGAGCTGGGAAGATATAAGATAAATTGCAGCTGTTAATTCAGCTGTATAATCCCCTCAAGTCTACTTAAAAGTGAACTTGAAGGATCAAAGTTATGAAGCTCTTTCCCTGCTTCAAGGGTAGTAAAGGCAGTTTTACCTAATACAAATCGACCCTCTTTGTTGTTTTGTAAAGTTCTTATTCCCCATATTTGATGAAAAATAATAGGTTCTTTATTTTGTTCCCCAACATAAAGCATCACATGCCCTTTCATATAAAGAATAGATAAAAAAGGCTTCGCAGTTGCTATGATTTTTTCTTTTTTTTCATCGTTTGAAAGTTTTTCTAAAGAGATATATTCCCCTGCAAGTTTTTGTCCCGAAGAGTTTCTCTCAAGAAATATTCCAAAAACAGAAAACAAATCTCTAGTCATAGAGGAGCAGTCTCTTGTTTGGTATAATCCACCCCAACCGTAAGGTTCGTTTACCAATTCTTTCATCACCGTATTGATATTTTGTTTGTTAAAAGAGAGAGGTTTTTCATAAATATACCCACTTGTGGTGTATAACAATCTCCCCTCCAATCCTTTTTCTTTGGATGCAACCAAAAGTTTCCCTTTGTAAATTGGAAATAAAGTTCCAAGCTTGATATATTCGATAAAATTATTTTGCTCGTCATAAATGGGAAAATTATCTTTAAATGCCACGGCATAACGGGTGTTTTCAAAAAGATTTCTTTTCTGTTGGTCTAAAGCGGCAATATGATCTGTTTTGATCCATCCCATTGCATAACTTGTCGTAACATATGCCCACGCTTTATCAAGAGAAAAGTGACTGATGAAAATAGGTGTATTGATATAAACAGCTGTATTTTGATTATAATCAAAAGGAAATCCTTCTCCCGCCTCGGTTGGATCCAAGAAGATAGGTTTATCGGTAGGAAGTACCCTCATATTTGTATTTTTAACGACAATTGCTTTTTGTAAAGAGGTATTATATTGTTCAAAGTTAGCATTTGTTTTAAGTGTCTCGTACCAATCTTGTAAATGTTTTTTATAGTTTTGTCCAAATGTATTTTGATTTGCATAACCAAATCCCCACATCGCCTCTTCTACCGGGGTATCGAGTTTTTCAATATTCCAAGGTTGAAAAAATCTTTTATTAAACTCTTCATCATGTGTACTTTGTTTGGGAAGTTGAAGAGTATCATTCTTTTGTAAATAAGTGTTTGGGTCTTGGGAAAGTTGTGAAATATCTTCTATATGCTCATAAAAATATTTTTTTTGAGAACATCCCATAAAAAGTAATAAAAAAAGTGAAAAAGTACAAAGTCTTAACATCTATATCATATCTCTTGTTTAAAAAATTTCGCTATTGTAACGAAAAAGATATAACATATGATTAATGATGGGGATAAAAATTTTTTTTAAAGAAAAAAAGAGAGATTAAAAGCAGTGTAGATTTTAAATAAATTCGTGACTCAATGTCTCTCCAAATTCCCAAAAAAGTCTATGGAGGATTTTTTTGTCTTTTACGTTTGATTTAAGTTCATCATAGTCATGGTTAAATCGCTCTATATATCTAAAAATATCACAAAGAGCCAAATCGGGAGTCTCTTTATATTTATCGCTTCTCAGAGCTGCTTTAATGATTTTCTCGTCAAATATATCCGTTTTTTTCAAAATATCCATATCATATCTGACTGCATTTGTAATATATTCCATATCTCCGTGGAATTTTTCACAAAGATTGTCAAAACATCCAAGTTTACTCACAAATCGTTTGTCATGGAGGAGGTCTTTGTCGATATATCGTAAAATCTTTTGTTTCATATCATGATTAAACGTGATATTCATAATATCGATAATAAAATATTTGTTTCTCCGTAGATTTCTGGCAAAACGGAGATTTTCAATGTTTCTTGTTGTTGCCATCAATGATATCTCGTGATCTATTTGAAAAGTTTCAGGCATATGTTCTAATATAGGTGCTTTATATCTATTGGGATCTTCAAGGTTTTCTTCTTTCATGGCAGCTATAAGTGCCAATTCTCTACTCGCTTTTAAAGAAGGATCCAAATAAAGATAGGTTCTATTGTATTTTGCAACGGCATCTCTTGCAAAATCAAAATCTTTTAAAAGTTCTTTATCTACACTTTGCAAAATCTCATCACCCATTCCATTGGAGATATGATGATTCCACATATCTTTTTTCGCCTCATTATGGGGGGAAATACTGTGTGAAGTTACACCTAAAAGCCTTATTACCAAGGCTTTATTGGAGTAATATTCTAAAGGTATAGCACTAAGCAACAACTTCTTCTCTTGCCAATATTTGACACTGTCAAAAATTCTATCAATTATTTCTGTCAAGATACACCTTTTATAGATCTATATTTTTTATACAAGTATGTTAATATATTCCACCTAATTTTTCTATTAAAACATCATTATGATCTACAAATCTATCACATTTTTTTCCTCCGATATTTTTACAGAACTGCTGCCACTTTTTTGTATGACCACCATTGTTTTTTGGAAAATTACCAAAATAAAACATCAAAGCATGGGCGTATTCATGGGGAAGTACGTACTCTACCATATAGTCTTCATTTTCTTGAAATCTTTTTTTATTGAGGTATATTTTTATAATTCCTTTTTTATAAGTTGCCAATCCAAAAAGATTATTTGGTAATTGCTCTTCTATGATAATCGGAAAAGAAATTTTAACATTATATTTAAGTTGAATCAGTTTTTTTATTTCGTTATCTTTTTTCTTTATCTTATTTATAACATCATTTGATAAAGGATTGTTTTGAAATTGTTGATCTTTAATAAATACGATTATAAAAAGGACAAATGAGGTAAATGTCAGTAAAAAAAACGTTTTATATATTGCTTTCATCTTAAAAGAAATGGTATCACATTAAAAAATAGTAATTTCTTAAAGTGTTAATTATATTTAATTATTTAAGTTAAAAAAATATGGTATATTTAACAAAAATTTTAAAAGATAGGAAAATATGAAAAATAGATTGATAATATTTGATTTAGACGGAACGTTACTTGATACACTGGAAGATATCGCATATTCTGCCAATAAAGTGCTGCAAGAGTTGGGATATAAAACTTACGAGGTAAATGAATATAGAAAATTTGTAGGCGACGGTGCAAAGGAATTGATGAGAAATGCTTTAGAGGAAACATCCAATGAGGAATTGGTTGAAAAAGCTTTTTTAATGTTCAAATCTCTTTATGGAGGAAAAATACACGATAAAACAAAACCCTATGAAGGGATTTACGGGATGCTGGACGGGTTGAGCGAGTTGCATGATTTTTCTATACTCTCCAATAAACCCCATCTTTTAACGATTGAGAGTATAGAATATTTCTTTAAAGAATACGAATTTCAACAGATTCACGGTCAAAAAGAGGATGTTCCTAGAAAACCCAATCCCGCAGGAGCTTTTAATATTTTAAATGCAATAGATAAAGAGTATGAAAAAGTTTTTTATATTGGAGATACCGCTACGGATATGAAAACGGCAGTTGCCGCTAACCTTATCCCTATAGGGATACTTTGGGGATATCAAGATGAGAAAAGCTTATCTTCCCACGGGGCACAATATCTTGCAAATACTCCAAAAGAGCTTTGTGAAATAATACAGAATTTTGTTCGATGAGGGATAATATGCTATACTACATTAAATGAAATTTTTGGGGTTGGTTTTATGTCAAAACAATTGGATAAAGTCGGTATTTTAAACTATTTAAAAGAGCATTGTGTAGAATTTAAAGAAAAATACCAAGTGGAAAAAATAGGACTATTCGGCAGTTATGCAAGGGGTAGTGAAACACCAAAAAGTGATATAGATATTTTTGTTACGATGAAACCCTCTTTATTTGATATGGTTGCTATAAAAGAACAAATTGAAACCGATTTAAATACAAAAGTTGATATCGTAAGAGAACATAAAAATATCAAGCCTCTATTTTTGCAAATGATTCAAAAAGATTTGATTTATGTATAATGATGATCAAAAATTGATGATCCTTTCAACTCTTGAAGATATCCAATATTCTCTTGAACTTATCCAAAAAAGATCTAAAAATATACATAGCAGTGATGATTTTTTAAAAGATGACGACGGACTTGAAAAACTTGATAGTATCTCTATGAGGTTGGTTGCTATAGGAGAGGGCTTTAAAAATATAGATAAAATGACCGATAATAGGCTATTGATAAATTATTCAAATATTCCATGGAAAGAAGTTAAAGGTGTTAGAGATATTTTATCCCATCATTATTTTGACTTGGATTCGGAAGTTATTTTTGAAATATGCCAAAAAGATATTGATATTTTATTAAAAACTACTGTTCAAATTATAAAAGATATTGCTTAATTAAGACTATAAATCAATAAAAAATTTTGTATAATTGCATAAAATTTTTATACAAGTAGGTAACTATGGAAAAAGCAGGTATTTTAATCATCGGTGCGGGTGGAGTAAGTACGGTTGCGACTGTAAAATGTGCGATGAATATCGATACGTTTAAAAAGATTACGTTGGCTAGTAGAACATTAAGCAAGTGTGAAGTGATCGCTAAGACGGTTAAAGAGAAAACGGGAGTTGAAATAGATACTTGTAGTATCGATGCGGACAATACCGAGGCACTTATAGAACTTATCGAAAAACTCAATCCAAAAGTGGTATTAAACGTAGCATTGCCGTATCAAGATCTTACTATTATGGATGCGTGTTCGGCTACGGGGACACATTATATAGATACGGCAAACTACGAACATCCCGATGAAGCAAAATTTGAATACAAAGAGCAATGGGCAAGAGATGATAACTTTGCATCAAAAAATCTTACGGCACTTCTTGGAAGCGGATTTGATCCGGGAGTTACGGGAGTTTTTGTAAAATATATTGAAGAAAATTACCTTGATACCATAGAGTTTATCGATATTATGGACTGTAACGCGGGAGATCACGGATATCCTTTTGCTACCAATTTTAACCCTGAAATTAACCTAAGGGAAGTAAGTGCCAATGGAAGATACTGGGAAAATGGAGAATGGATTGAGACAAAACCTCTTGAGATACGAGTCGATTGGGATTATCCCGAAGTGGGTATAAAACCGTCGTATCTTTTATATCATGAAGAGCTTGAAAGTCTTAGTAAAAATATCAAAGGGCTTAAAAGAATACGATTCTTTATGACATTTGGAGACAGCTATATCCAACACATGAATTGTTTGCAAAACGTAGGGATGCTGGGGATCGAGCCGGTTGAACATCAAGGACAAAAAATCATCCCTATAGAATTTCTAAAGACCCTATTACCCGATCCTGCATCTCTTGGACCTAGAACAGTTGGAAAGACAAATATAGGATGTATTTGCGAAGGTCTAAAAGACGGCGTTAGAAAAAAATACTATATCTATAACGTATGCGACCATGAGGAGTGTTATAGAGAAACTACTGCACAAGCAGTAAGCTATACTACGGGAGTCCCTGCAATGATCGGGACAAAACTGGTTTATAATGAGACTTGGAATTTAAAAGGGGCAAAAAACGTCGAAGAGTTTAACTCGCAGCCATTTATGGATGAGCTTATGACACAGGGGCTTCCTTGGAAAGTAATAGAGCTTGATTTATAATCAGCTTCATTACTAACAATCGGCAGTTCTTTTTTCAATATAATTATGATTACCTAATGCAGACTTTAGATTATGTTGTATAATTTGGCTTTTAAAATAATCTAAAATATTATTCATTTTTCCATAGTTTGCAAGTGCATTGTCCAATACTTCAAGTAGTTGTAGTTCATAGATATCGTTGGTAGAATTTTTTAATAAATTATAAACTTCCCATAATTTATCTTCTTCACGTTCCAATTTATTAAAGTCAATTTCTTTTATATAATAGATAAAAAAGTCTTATGGAATAAATTGTCGATTGCATTTCCTTTTGTATCTTTATAAAATAAAAAATTATTATTGATATACAATCCAAATACAAATAGTATTATAAAAGTCCTAAAGTATATTGAATTTTATTATTTTTATATTAAATTTTAAAATTGTTATAAAAGTATAAAGTTTTCTTTTATATAATGTTTCAAATTTGTGTTTATTTTTATAAAACAATATTTAGATAGATGAATTCTGTTCAAATAGAGTATCTAATAATAGATTTTACGG
>JBNKLC010000039.1:0-3660 GCA_050292155.1 Arcobacteraceae bacterium | reverse complement strand
GATTTTGTAGTAGTATTTATAATCGTTGTTGTTAAACATCCCTAGGTAGGTGTTGTTTTCTTTAAGGTTTTCGTATTTGGTTTGGTAGTTTTTATATCTCTCATGGGTTTTAAGGGCTTCTTGGACTATGGTTTTTGCTTCTTCTATTCTATAGGTTATGATATCTTTATAGATTTCAAGCAGAGCTTCAGTGTTAATAGTTTCTAATACTGCTAATGCGTTATTAAGTTGCTCTAGTGCTTTTGAGATAAGGTCTGTTGTATAAGAAGAGTATTTATCTATAAGCCATTTATAAAGGTATTCATCGTTTGAGTTAAATACTTGGGTTGTATAGAGTTCTAATTGTTTATTATATTGGGTATGTTCTTTTTCATGTTGTTGGGCTTGGTCTCTTAGGTCTATTGAGGTTTGGATTAGGTAGCTTGCTGTTTTATTTAATTGTTCATAGATTTGTGTATCTATATCTTTATACTCTTTGCTAAGTTCTAGGATCTGCAGAGCTTTGACTCTGAGATGGTTCCGTTTTCATCTTTTTTGAGTATTGACTTTCAAAAATTAATTTGATATAATTCTTCTACAATTTGAAATTCAAGAGGTTTACTTCTTGTAGTGTGACTAGCTACTAGAGTGACGTAGTAAAGGTGAGGTTTTTTTACCTCACCTTTTTTTATTTTTTATTTGCGGGTAGTGTAGCAGTATTTCGGGTGGGAACGTTACTTGAAAGGAAGTGACAATGAATTTCAAATTAGTAGTGTTACTTTTAATATGTTTGGTGTTCGCACCAAATCTCTATTAATAAAAGGGGGAATTAGTCACTCCCCTGACATTACTTTTTATTATTTCATATTTATAACACTATTGAGCTACTATACTTGATAATAAATTATCAAGGTTCAAGATGTCATATTTACTTTTTCTCTTCCGCTATTTAAAACTCCATCTCTATCTTTTTCAAACTAAAAAACGCTATAAATACAAACTACCGCTTCAAAAAGATTTTATCCCATATACTCCAAATAATAGAAAAAAACCTTTATGGGTTAAAAAAGAGATTATAAAGATAAAAGCTATCAATCCAAATCTATCTCATAGAATTATTGCCACTATTTTTAACGATAAATTTCAAAGTGAATATGTAGGAAAAACTTATGTCGGCTATACGCTTAAAAATCATTTCTATGAGATATTGGAACTTAGAAAAAAGTTTAAAAATAAATCTCCATATAAAATACAGTTTAATAGAGTTTGGGGAATGGATTTAACTTTTATATATAAAAAGCCGATTTTAGGAGTAGTTGAGCATAATTCAAGAAAACTATTAGCGTTAGTACCACTTCATCAAAAAAGCTCTATTGCTATTTTAAAAGTATTATTAAATATTTTAGAACATTATCCCAAGCCTCAATTTATAAGAACGGACAATGAGAGCTGTTTTACTTCAAAGTTAGTGAAATATTGTTTATTATTCTTAGGGATAAAGCATCAAACTACTCATCTAAATTCTCCTTGGGAAAATGGAAGAGTAGAAAGATTATTTGGTACATTGAAAAGTACCATTTCATTATTGAGATATGATAAAGATGAGTTGGATTATCTTTGTTATTCTTTTGCCTTTGGTGGTATTCGTTCCTCACACAACACCTACGGTTCCGAATCTAAAAGAGTGAAGCAGTTCACTCTTTTTTAACGATTCTCAGGTACAATAATATTCGCTATCATTCAAACCTTGAATATAAAACTCCTGCATCTATTTATCAAAAAAATATAGATATTTTATACCAACAAAAACAAAAGGAGTGAAGCTACATATTTTTTAATAACTATTTTTCACAAAGATTTGCCCGTACCTTTTAACCATAAGGTATGCACTAAAAGTAAGAATTTACTAAATTTAAGAAAAAAAGTAGGAGAAATTTGGATATTTGATAAGGAAAATCTTTTGAAAGTTTAAAAAATGAGTGATATTTTTGAAAAAATTACTTACTTTTTAGTGGGGAGGTGGTTCGGGCACTTCGGGCAGGACAACACCCCTTTTTTTCTTTTTTCCTTTCTAGTTCCTGAAAAAAGTGAAATAAAAGTTTGTTATAAAAAATCCCAGTGTCACTAAAAAAACTAAAATTCTCAATAAATGATTTATTCTATCATTGTATTTAAACATATCTTTTCTTCCACCTGTATTTGTAATTGCATTATATCCATATTGAATTGTAAACATAGTAATCCATCCTGTTATGAAGATATGCTGAATCGTCATTGTATTTCTAAAAAATATATACATAATAACAATAGTTACAGTAAAGTAACCTACTTGCTTTATAATTGTTTTATCTACCATAACTATTATATATTGCATTAGACACTGCCCATACAGCTCCAACTTTTCCACCTATTGGATGTTCATTTGGTATTGCTAACGAACCAGCACCATATGTTAAATTACCACCATTTTTATAAATACTATACCCATCAAGTGCAGCACCTGTACCCCATAAAGCCCAAGCTATTCCACCAGTGGCAAAACCACCTCCAACTGCTAAAGCAATTGGTATGTTTTTTTCTGCAAAATCACTTATAGGCATTACATCAATACGTTCTGAATTAAAAATAAATCTATCTTCTGTAACGACATAATATCCATTAGGATTACCAGATGGGTTTTCTATTTTCGCTCCTTTATAGCCCAATCTTTGAGCTTCTTTTAAATCCGCTTGTGCCTCATGCAACGCATGATTAAACATAAAAACAAACGCCCCAGTAACAGCCCCATTAGCAAAACTTCCACCTGAAATCTCAGAAGTTGTTCCACCTATAACTGCACTTGTTATAACTCTTGCTGTATAATTATTTCCTGCTATATTCGCTCCTACTGAACCTAAAATAGTAGATGCAAAAGCACTCCAAAAACCTGAAGAGGTTTTAGTATTTTGTGCTTTTGCAATTGCAGCACGGGATATTCCGTGCAATACTGCTCTTGTTGCTGTTGCTGCTGTTGCAGAATGTCCTGCATCTGCCATAGCTTGTCCTACATTACCAATCCCATAAGCCACTCCCGCTGAAACAGCACCGACAATAGCCCCTTTAGCTCCTGCCTTTAAAGACTGAGACCATGATCCACCATTTAGTTTCGTAGTGACTGCTGCCATAGCAAACCCTGTGGCGGCTCCTGCTGCTATAACTGCACCAAAGCCTAGAGCACCAACCGTACCACTTGTTATTAATGCTAACCCCGATGTCATTGAGAAAAGTGCACCATATGCAACATTCATGTACAATGCAAGAGCAGCACCTGCTGTAAAGACAGCTGCTACCACAGCAATTACCACTATAGCAACTTTTTTAATCTTTTTCCATATCCTACTTAAAGACTTCAAGAAAAACCCACTAGGATCCGTATATTTTAACGGATTATTCTTTACATAACTATAACGATTATAAGACTGTGTATCATAAGGTGCTTGGATATGTGGATCAGCACTTAAAAACCTACCCGTATCAGGATCATAAACCCTCCCGTTCATGTGAATAAGATTAAACTCCTTAATATGTTCATGTCCTGTATATCCTCTTTTTACTAGAGGTGTATTTGCATCATTATCATTTATCCAATCTTGGATAATTTGATTCCCAAATGGATTATAGGCTAATCTTTGGATTACTATT
>JBNKLC010000038.1:0-84206 GCA_050292155.1 Arcobacteraceae bacterium | reverse complement strand
TGGGGAGAATGGGAGTGGGAAGAGTAACCTTTTACATCTTATTATCGGTAGTATTTTTCAAAATAAAGATAATTGGAGAGAGATAAAAGGATTATGCTTTTTGTTTAAAGATGGTGACCAGTATCTTTTATCTAAAGAATTAAAAGAGAATTTACCTTTATCAAACATTGAATATGAGTATATAAGTTTTCAGAATATAGAAGAGAAAATTTATGTATCACTTTTTGATTTTTCATTAATACAACCAGAAATCTGGAATGATTGGCATAAGTACAAAAAATATTACTCTTTAGAGCCAAGTGTAGACTATAGAGGTAATGGTCCAAATGGTGCCTCAAAGATTATTCCTATTTCATTTAATGCAAATATGTCATCTTTAGCATGTTATTTTTATAGACATATAGAACAGCAAATTTTAATAGATAATAAAATAGATATTTATGATGCTATCTCTATCAAATATGCACGAAAAGTAAATATTAAATTTTTAGAAGAGGAAAAAAACATAATTTTAGATGCTTATAAAAATAGGGACAAAATATTTGGAATAACACAAGAGCAATTTGAAAAGAAAAAAGCTTTACCTGAATATGTAGATTTTAAAATATCTGATTTAGAAGATGAAGATATTGAGTTGATTGGATATTATGATCTGTTTTTTGAGATAGAACTTTATTCAACACAAAATGAAGATTTGACATACAAAAGTCTAAGTTTAGGTCATAAAATGTTGATTTCAAATCTTGGATTGATTTTAAAAACAGTTTTAAAAAGAGCAAAAAATAAAAGTGTTGTATTTTTATTAGATGAGATTGAAACTTCCATGCATCCAAATTGGCAGAGAAATATCGTATATCTATTTACTAAAATTTTTAAAAACTACTCTTCTACACATTTTAATTTTATCTTTGCATCTCATTCGCCTTTTTTGTTATCTGACCTTCAAAAAGAAGATTGTATATTTTTAAGTAAGAGCGAAAATAAACAAACTGAATTAGAAAAAAAACAAACATTCGGTGCTAATATTCATACACTTTTAAGTGATGCATTCTTTATGTCGGATGGTTTACAAGGCAAATATTCGGAACTGATAATCAATGAAGTGATAGCCTATCTTAATAATAAAGAAACGGACAAAATAAAATCAAATGACGATGCTCAAAAATATATCAATATTATCGGTGAACCTATACTAAAGCGACAACTACAAAAGATGTTGGATAGCAAACGTTTATCAAAAATAGATGAGATTGATTTATTAAAACAGCGTATTGAAGAATTGGAAAAAAAATAATGATTCAATTACCTTTAAATCAAAAAGCTTTAGATAGACATGTGCAAGAGCTTACAAAAAAGATAAAGCCATTGCCAAGTATTTCCACATACACAATAAAAGAGATACTTGAAGCAAGTCCTAAAAAACTGCATGAGATTACAAAGTGGTTTGACACCTTAACACCGAGGCAAAAAGCCGAATTTAATTACATCAAAAGAGGATATGGCAATTTTATTACAAAAGATAAAACCGAATATCATGGATATGAGTTAGCTAAAGATTTAAATATTAATGTTTGCCCATATTGTAACCGTAACTATACATTTACAGTAATAGATGACAAAGAGATTTCACGTCCAGAATTTGACCATTTTTATTCAAAAGAAAAATACCCAATTTTGGCACTCTCTTTTTATAATTTAATCCCATCATGCCATATTTGCAATTCAACACTAAAAGGAAGAGAAGAATTTACAATAGAATCACATATCCATCCATATTTTGAATCTTTTCATGATAAAAGTAAGTTTTGTTTTAAACCTCTAAATGCTGATTTTTTACACAACCATGAAAGTATAAAAATAAAACTATTTACAACCAATAAAAAAGCGTTCAATTCAAAAAAAGTATTTAAATTAGATAATTTTTATGAAAAACATAGGGATACAGTTGTTGAACTTATCCAAAAAGCAGAGATTTATAATGAAAGCTACATAGACGAACTATTTAATCGCTATGAGGGAACACTTTTTAAAAACCGTGAAGATTTGATGCGTCTCATTACCTGTGGCTACATCACAGATGAAGATATAAACAAACGCCCACTTAGTAAACTTATAAAAGATATCAGCGAAGAGTTGGAGTTACTTTAAAAAGGAGCGTCTTAATGTACACGATTGACCAAAACTCAAACACACCTTTACATATACAACTCTATGAAGAGCTAAAAAAAGATATTATAGAAAACTATGAGATAGAGCAAAAACTTCCATCTATTAGAAAAGTAGCATCTACATACAACCTTAGTAAAAATACCGTTGAATCTGCATATAATCAACTCTATGCGGAGGGCTTTGTTGAGAGCTATCCAAAAAGTGGATACTTTGTAAGCGATACAAACTATAAAGATTTTCATACTCAAAAAAACATCACAAATACTCCAATAAAAGTAAAAAAAACATACAAATATGACTTTTTCCCTGCACGTCTTCCAAAAGACTCATTTCCTTTAAAACTATGGAAAAGACTTTATTCAAAAGCTATAGATGATACACTTGATTTTGGCGGTTATCCCGATGGGCAAGGGGAGATTGAACTGCGTACACAGATAGCACAATATCTTAACCATTCACGAGGAGCCAACTGTCATCCTGATCAGATCATCATCACAAGCGGTTTTGGAGAGTCTATGCAGTTACTGGCAAAAATGGTACGGGGCAGTTATAGTTCATTTGCTATAGAAGACCCAGGGTATCATATAGCTTTAACAGTATTTAAAGAGTATGGATACAAAATAGATAAAATCGGTATCGATGAAAACGGTTTGATGGTTGATAAACTTGAAAAAAGTGATGCTAAAATAGTATATATCACACCCTCGCACCAATACCCAAAAGGGGTCTCGATGCCTATAGCAAATAGGCTTAAAATTTTAGAGTGGGCAAACGATGTACAAGGGCTTATACTAGAAGATGATTATGACGGGGAGCTAACTTATTACAACCGTCCTATCCCGTCACTTCAAGGACTTGATAAATACGATAGAGTGGTATATCTAGGTACTTTTGCAAAGTATCTCTCTCCAGCTCTAAGAGTAAGCTATATAGTGCTTCCAAAGCATCTATTCAACACTTACGAAAAATTTTTTGATGCAAAGTTTTGTAAAGTTTCCCTTGATACCCAAAGAACATTGGCACTTTTTATGAAAATGGGATATTTTGAAAAACATATACGAAAAATACGAACGATGCACAAAAAAAAGCATGATCTTTTAAAAAATCTATTAATACAACATCTTGGCAATACAATGAAAATAGAAGTGGAGGGTGCAGGTCTAGCTATCATGATTAATCCAACCGTACCATTTGATTGGGATAAGTTAAATATTCTTGCAGAGCAAAACTCTATAAAACTTTATTTTTCAAAAAGTGTTTCGGGTGGAAGTTGGGAAGCCCTGCGTTTGGGATTTGGCGGATTTAGTGAAGATGAGTTGCCAAAAGCGGTTGAAGCTCTTGGCAAGATTTGGCATCAATCATTTAAACTTTAGTACCTTTTTTATTAAATACTATTACGGCTATAAACGCAAGTAAACAACCGATTATAGTAGATAGTTCGATATTCTCCTGATAGACTATCATACTTGATACTATCGCACCGATCGGTACTATAAACATAAACACGGCTGCATTGTGTGCTCCTACTTTTCCTGCGGAGATAAAAAATAGTGCCGTACTGAAAGTACCGGGTAGAAGTCCTATAAAGATAATATTTTCCCAAAATATTGTATCGTAAGAGCTAAACTCAAAAGGGTGGTAAGGCAGAGCAAATATCATATTTATAAAGCAGGTTATGGCAAATGCTATCAAAGTATAAAACATAGGGTTTGCAAATCTTGCTGCTTTTTGGGAAAATATAGTTACTAAAGACCATACTATCGCACACTCTAAAAAATATAAACTATCTGCATTTAAAAATCCAAATCCCTCAAATGGGATACGAAGCAGTATGATTCCTCCTACGATACCTATAAATATCGCTCCAACTTGTCTTGCATTGATTTGAAGTTTGAATATAACTACAGACATGATATATGTCAATACGGGAGCCAAAGCTGTTACTAAAGTACCTCCGTAACCTGCTTGACCGTGGGCAAGTCCTCTAAAAAAAAGATAATTAAAAAGTGCCGTTAAAAGACCGCCTATAGTTATATAAATATAGCCTTTAAAATTTGATTTTAAAGGTATTTTCATATAAAACATTACCGGGATTAAACCAAGCAAAGCTATCGTATATCTCCAAAAAGCAGCAACCTGGGGAGTTGAATGCTCAACTGCTACTTTTCCGCTTGTCCAAGCTACTCCCCAAAGAAGCATTGCTATACTCATCGCTATAAAATAGCGATATTGATTTTCACTCTTTTCCACTAGTATCCTTTAGTTTTGGAATCATATCTAAACAATCCATAAATTGTTATTTTTTAACGGCTTTTACCCGTAAACGGATATAGTCAAGCATCCAGCCATTTTTTTTACTATATAACTTCGGCTTTAATATCTGTACGGCATCTTGTTTGAATCTTGTCTTTTGTTCACTATTTAAGTGCTCCACAATGCCGTTTGCAAATATATCAAGCCAATTTACCATATCATCCATAGGTGTGGGTCTTGGTATCAATTCAATATACTCTACTTTAAAACCATTTGCCTCCAAAAGTTTTTTATATTCCTCAACTGTTGGGAAATACCAAGGATCGATAAACTCTCCAAAATCAGAGTTTAATTCAAATACCTCTTTCATACCCTCAACTATATTTTTGGCATTACCGTATCCGCCAAATTCTGCTACAAAACGCCCTCCATTTTTAAGTACTTTGTTTACGTTTTTTATCACTATGTCACTATCTCTTATCCAGTGCAATACTGCATTTGAAAATACGCCGTCAAACTCTTTTTTAAAATCCATCGAAGTTATGCTCATCACACTTGCATCTACCCCTTTTGCTTTTGCTTTTTCAACCATATCGGCACTTAAATCTATAGCTTTAACTTTTGCGCCTCTTTTTTGAATCTCAATAGCTAAAGTACCCTCGCCACATCCCATATCTAAGATATATTCATCTTTTTTTGGAGCCAATAAATCTACAACCGGCATTGCCAAATCTGATACAAATGAGGCATGATTTTTATAGTTGTTTGCATCCCAATTGTTTACCTCTTTTGTCTGTTTATACAACTCGATAATCTCCTCTTTGCTTAATTCACAACCTTTTTTATCGGACTCATTTTTTACGATTTTTCCAAATTTCCTGGCTTCATCCTTGCTCATTTTTTGCCCAAAAAACTCACTTACGATAAAATCAGCACCGCCTTTTCCCGACTGTGAATTTATCCGTACCACTTTTGAGTAATCTCTTTTGATATCTTGCGGGTCTATGGGTAAGTATGGTACGCTCCATTTTTGTTTATCTGTTTGCTTATAAAAATCAAACCCTTTATTTATGGCATCTTGATGACCACCGCTAAATGCGGTAAATATCATATCTCCCACATACGGATGTCTAATATGCGTCTTTATATCGGTAATATCCTCGCAAAACTTTTTTACCTCATCAATATGCTCTAAATCCAACTTGGGATCAATCCCTTGCGAGTAGATATTAAAAGCAAAATTGACCAAATCCAAATTTCCTGCTCTCTCGCCGTTGCCAAACAATGTTCCCTCAACCCTATTAGCACCTGCCAATACTGCCATCTCCGCACTTGCTACTGCCGTACCTCTATCGTTGTGAGGATGTACGCTTACTATTATGCTATCACGATTGATAAAGTTTTTACACATCCACTCAATTCTATCGGCGTATACATTTGGTGTACACGCTTCCAAGGTGTTTGGCAAGTTGATTATCATCTTTTTAGTTGGTGTTGGTTTTACTACTTTTATCACTTCATTGCAGATCTTTACTGCAAACTCTAAATCGGTTTGCGAAAAGCTCTCAGGGGTATATTCATACATTACATTCCCATCAAAATCTTTGGTTTTATCCATTAAGTGTTGCATCGATTCTACTGCCATGGCAATTATCTCATCATCACTTTTAGCAAATACCACTTCCCTTTGAAACTCGCTTGTAGGATTATACAAATGAAAAATCCCTTTTTTTACCCCTCTCATAGCCTCTACACTTCTATCTATCAACTCCGCACGTGCAGGGATTAATACCTGAATATACACATCATCAGGCACCATGTCCTGCTCTATCAACTTTCGTGTAAAATTAAAATCAGTATCCGATGCACTTGGATAACTTACCTCTATATGTTTAAAACCCATACCGACTAAAGTATTAAAATAATCCACTTTTTGCTCTATGTTTAAAGGGTTTACCAAAGCTTGGTTCCCGTCTCGCAAATCTACCGAACAGTAGATCGGAGCTTTTGTAATTGTATTATTTACCCATTCTCTATCTATATTTTTGACAGTAGGGTATTGTCTATATTTATTATGTTTCATTTTTTTTATTCCTCAAATTAAAAAAGAATACACCCTAAAATAGAGGGAATTATCCCATAAATTAAAATGTATTAAATATAAAAAGCTATTAATTAGCTAAAACTAAAATTGTGTGAAAATAAAAAACGTAGTGTTTTTTAGAGTAGGTTTTTGAGGTTGAGCAGGAGTAGTGTAGAAACAGCTTTATGTTGAACTGAATTGTTTGTAGAACAATTTGCATTGAAATGATTTTTCATTGTGTACTCCTTTGTTATTTAATTGTGAAACTATATATTAATTAAAATAAATCTAAACTTAAATAGTATATGTGGTTCTATAGGTGTATATCCTATAGAACCTGATTTTAATTCTAAGAAGAAAACAAATTAAAGATTTTCAGAAGAGATACTTTTAACCTCTGTAATTGTATCAAAAGGGAGTCCCACTTTTTCATGCACTTTTTTAACAGCTTCTGCTGATGGTGCCATATTAAGACAAAATGCTCTCCCTTCACCTAATCCTGCATGTATTTTTAAAGAGATTACTCCCTCTTCTTGACATGCTTTTTCATACCCTTTGTAAAAATCGGCCAACTGATCCTCGGTAATTCCATCTGGAAATGTTTGGTTTTGTTTATCGTGTGTATCGATAAAATATTTCATATCTTCCATCTTCCATCCTCCATCCTTTATAGTGTATTTGATGTATCATCAAGAAAATAGTAGCAATAAATAAAAATACTCACTGTGATGTGGGTCACAAATTTATAATTCTTAAGCTAAAAAATATATTCCTTGTAATATACTTGCTTAATCAAATATATTACAAGGAATAAAAATGGATAAAAATTTACAATTAGTTTTTCAAATATCTGCTTTACATAACAAAGTATTAAAAGCAATTGATTCACAACTAAGTATTCACGGTCTTACATTTTCAGAGTTTTTAGTGATGAATCATTTAAACTTAAAACCAACAAAAACCATGAAAAGGATAGATCTTGCCAATGATGTAGGGATGAGTGCTTCTGGGATCACAAGACTTCTTACCCCTATGGAGAAACTGAAAATTGTACAAAAAGAGGCAAGTCAAAGAGATGCAAGGATCAGTTTTGTCAAACTCACTGACGTTGGAGAAAAGCTTTTTGAAGATACGATGCAAACTGTAAAAGCAACGGCAAAAGAGCTTTTTGAAGATTTGTATGATTTTGATATGGAAAAACTTATAGAGATACTTCATAAAATAAAATAGGGGAAAATATTGTGAATCAAAAAGCAAGTTTGGAAAAGTTTTAAATATCTAAAACAGTTATAATACACCTATGAAAAAAACAAACCAAAAAATAATAGATGATGTAATTAAAAAAATAGAAAATGAACTTGACTTTATAGATATAGATGAAGTGATACGATACTCTGGTTTTTCATATTTTCATTTTCATAGGCTTTTTTGTACCTATGTGGGAGAGAGTATCAAGCAGTATCTAAAACGTCTACGATTGGAGCGTTCAGCACATGATGTAAAATATAAACATCTTCCTATCACACAAGCTGCACTTAATGCAGGATTTAGTACACCATCAGCTTTTAATAAAGCATTTAAAGAGTTTTTTGGTTGCTCTCCAAGTGAATTTAAAAAAATGAATCCAAGGGTAAAGGAGTTTAGGATGATAGAGCCAATAAGAGTAGAAGAGATAAAACCTATAGAGGTTTATAGTGTACGACATATAGGAGACTACAATAAAGTAGGAGTTGCTTTTGAAAAGTTAATGAAATGGGCATATACCAATAAGATAAAAAACAAAAAAAATCTAATGGGCAAAGATGCCTTTAGCTATGGAGTAGCTTATGATGACCCAAATGTTACAGATGTAGATAAACTTCGATGTGATGCTTGTATTAGCAACACGGATGATAGTGTAGAACTTGAAGATGGGATAATCAGGCAAAATATTTCAGGTGGTAAATACGCTGTATTTTTACATACGGGAGAATATTCAAAGCTCAAAGAAACTTACAATGATATTTTTTCATCTTATATCAAAAGAAATGATGCCAAACTTCGTGATGTACCAGTTTTTGAAAAATATCTTAACCGCGACCCAAGACGTACAAAACCGCAAAATCTAAAGACCGAAATTTATATCCCTATTGCATAATACTTATTTTTGGAGAAGATCATTAATAACAGTTTGTCTATTGGTGATCTCTAGCTTTTTACAAGCACTTTTAAAAGCTTCATCTTCCCCAACTACATAGCACATATTTTTAGCCCGTGTGATAGCGGTATAAAGTAGCTTTGTATTGTGCATAATAAAGTGGCTAAAGCTCATAGGGATAAGTGCAGTATCATATTCCATCCCTTGGGTTTTATGGATGGTTAGGCAGTATGCCAAAGAGATTAAAGAGTCCAAAAGATCAAAGTCGTAAAATACCACCATATCGTCACTTGGATAGAGTACGAGAAGTTTTCGCTCTTCGTGGTCTATTTTTATTACCATCCCAAGTTGCCCGTTAAATACTCTTCGCTCTTGAAATTCATTGCTTCCATTTTTATAGGATTTCATCGATTGGGATTTCATATTTTCATTTTTGATATGGATAACTTTATCGGCTAATTTATAGTGGTAGGTTTTGCTTTGGACTCCCTCTTGTTTTGTATTGTTTATAAGACTTTGGAGGTTGATATTGATATTTTCAACTCCAAGGGGTCCGCTTTTGATAGGGGTTATTACTTGAAAAGTTGTTAAAAATTTATCTATCTTTTTATCTTTGATATATTGGTACATTATTTCAATATAATTAGCGGTAATATTTAAAATATTGTGTAAGATATTGAGATTGTTTTGTGCTCTTAAAGAGTTGATTTCATAATCACTAAGGGAGTTTTTTTTCGCATAATAGTTCTCGATTGAGACGTCTACAAATTCAAAATCTTCATACTCTTTTTTATATTCAGGTATCTCTCCTAGTCTAATTTCATTGGCTATTAAAGCGATCGCTTGGTTTTCATTTTGTCTATATATTTTTGTAAGTTTACATATTGGAGCGAGTTGAAATTTTATAGCATCTCTTAAAATATCTCCTGCACCTATTGCGGGGAGTTGTCCATCATCTCCTACTATTATAAGTGTAGTCTCGGGTGAGATTCGTGAGAGAATTTTATAAAAAGTTACGCTGTTTATCATACTTGCTTCATCGATTAAAATCACTTTATAATCAAAATAATCTTTATCGCTGTTTTCCATCTTAACCAACGCAGATTGGATAGTAGAGCTTTTATACCCTGTAGTATCTGCAATCCTTTGTGAGGCAATTCCACTAAGAGCCATACAATGAATATCATCATAAACCACAATTTCTTCAAGAAGTTCAAGTATCGCTCTACTTGAAGTAGATTTACCGGTCCCTGCATAACCGATAAGAAGAATCGTTCTCTCCCCGTCATTGATGAGTTCTACCGCTTTTTTTTGCTCTTCACTTAATGTAAAACCTAAAGATTCCTCTTTTTTGATGAGATATTCTTCAAAATTTGCGGTTATCTTTTTATCTCTTTTATTTTCTCCACGTTCTTTAAAAATTTCTACGATTCTACTTTCACATCTAAAGTAGATATCGGGTGCGTATCGCTCACTCGTAGTCTCTTTGATTTTCTCTTCGGAGATAAGTTGTATTAAAGAGTTTTCATAAAGTGTATCTTGCTCTTTAAATCCCAATGCTTCATTTAGCAATTGGAAAAGATGCTCTTTTGCGATGGAACTATTGCCGTTTGCTTCACAAAATTCCCTTAAAGTATAGTTCATACATGCAGTTATCCTAAAACTACTGTATTTATCAATCCCAAGAGATAGTCCTATCTCATCGGCTCTTTTAAAACCTATCCCTTTTATTTCGGTAAGCATATATGGATTTGTTTTGATTTTCTCTTTTAGATTATCAACGTGAGAATAGTGTTGGTAGATTTTATTGATAAAGTTACTGCTGACGCCATAGGTTGCCAAAAAACTTCCAAGTTCCCTTAGGTGTTTGAATTTATTCCACGAAGTTACTATTTGGGTTAGTTTTTTCTCTTTTATCCCTTTTATCTCTAAAAGTTTTGCGGGGGTATTATCTAAGATTTCACACAGTTCATCTTCTGAGTATTTACTTGTAAGTGCAAGAGCTAGTTTTTTTGAAACCCCTTTTACGATACGTGTTAGGAAAAAATATATCTCGGCTTCTTTAAGAACTATAGATGTAAAGGCAAACTGAACTCCATATTTATGATGGGTATTCCATCTCCCCTCAAGCTCAATTTCAGAGCCTACAAGTTTTTCTAAATCGGTATCAAAATATTGCCCGCAGATTTTTTGGTCATTTTCAAGTACTGCGATGTAGTAGCTGTTTTCACTATTGTAAAAAAGTACTTTTTTTAAAGTTCCCGTGAGTTTAAAGCTTTCCTCTTTGTTAGTATCCATCGTTGAACTTTTTCTTTTTATGTTTATCTTTTTTATATCGGTTGTTGTTTCGCAGTTTGTCTAAAAGATTGGCTTGTTTTAAGATATTTGCACGTTCCTCTTCAAAATCTTCTGAATGATTCTCAAGAGTATCTAGGATAAGTTGTGCCAAGTTTTGAACGGCAGTTGGATACTCGCTGTAGAGTTCACAGGTTTTTGCCTTTTGAAGTTCGCTGTAGCCTTTTAAAATAGCTTTTTTATAAAGTTCGAGATCAAAGTTATCGTATTTTAAAAGACCGATCGCTTTGGTATTGAATTTTTCCAATACCCTTATATATCTTAAGCGAACAGTCTTTTCATTTTGTTTTTGCATTACAACTTAGGTTCTGTAGTCTGCATTTATTTTTACATACTCGTACCCAAGGTCACATCCCCAAGCTGTAAATGACTCACTTCCAACTCCAAGATTACAGATAACTTTATAGCTATCCTCTTGTAATACTTTTGAAGCTTTTGCTTCACATTGGGCATCAAAAAGGATTTCCCCTTTTTCAAATACGGTTACCTCATTGTATGAGATTATAAGTTTTGTTTCATCGCAAGTTATTCCACTTGCTCCGATTGTTGAAGCGATCCGTCCAAAATTTGGGTCTTCCCCATAAAGTGCCGTTTTTACTAAAAGTGAATTTGAAAGAGCTTTTGCGGCAATCTCGGCTTCTTCTTTAGTAGCTGCATTTTTTACCTCAAATGCTACCGCTTTTTTTGCACCCTCTCCATCGGCTACTATTAACATCGCCATATCGTGCATCACAAGTCGAAGAGCTTCTTTAAAAGCCTCTTTATCATAATTCCCTGATTTTTTATTTGTTAGTAATAAAACAGTATCGTTTGTAGAGGTATCTCCATCGACGCTAATTGCATTAAATGTTGTATGGGAGTTAAGTTCAAGTAACTCTTTCATATCTGCTTTTGGTACATTTGCATCGGTACAAATAAAACAAAGCATCGTAGCAAGATTTGGATTTATCATCCCCGCACCTTTTGCAACGGCTCCTATTTTAAAAGAACTTCCATCTTCAAGTTTTACTTCATACAGAGAAGTTTTTGGATACGCATCGGTTGTCATAATCGCACGGCTAAGGTTTTCTCCATTTTTAGCGCTAAGATCAAAACTATTTGCTCCATCGATGATTTTTTCTTTTGGAAGAGGGTTCCCTATCACTCCGGTACTACTCATAATAGGATTTGTAATATCGTGCTTTAGGGATGAAAATATGGTATTAATATCTTCAATCCCTTGAGTTCCTGTCATTGCATTTGCATTTTTAGAGTTTATAAGTATAAAATTTGTTTGGAAGTTTTTTTCATACATTTGATAGTGTTTAAGCGGTGCTGCTTGAAATTTATTTTTTGTAAATACTGCTTCAATATCACAAAGGGTATCACTATAGATAAACCCCAAGTCGTTATCTCCATTTGGTTTTAACCCTGCACTGATACCGTCACAATAAAATCCTTCTATTTGATCGATATATCCTTTAAAGGGGAAGATACTAAACGTCATTTATTAGTTCCTTTGGTTTTTGAGACATATTGATAAGTCTTTTTGCTCTAACGATCCCCGTGTGATTTCCTATAACTAAGAGTTTACACCCTTTGGTAACTTTTGTCGTACCTTTTGGAGTTTGTATAAATTTACCGTTGGATTCGGTAATCCCTATAATACTCACTTTAATTTTATCTCTTAAGTGGGCATCTTTTATGGCATGGTCTATAAACCAACTTTTATCTGCAACATGGATCTCTTCCATATCTATAGGAGTGTCTTTTTTATACAAAAACTCTTCAAGTACATTTTCCATATCGGGACGGATTGCCATGGCACTTACTCTTTTTGCCATAAGTTCAGGCGGTGCAACAACCTTATCGGCTCCAAGTTTTTTGAGTCTTTCGATATCTTTTTGTGATTCTGCATTACAGATAACCAAAAATGGATTTCTTCTCCCTAACTCTTTTTCATAAAGTCTCACTGATGCAATAATAGTAATACTATCAGAGATATTTTTTGATAAAGAGATTACCCCTTTTGCACTTGAGAGGTGCGATTTTAAAAAAGCTCTCTCTGTGTAGGTTTCCTCTTTTACATAGTAAGGATAGTTGTATTTGTGGGCTGTTTGTTCTAAATCGTTACTTGGATCAACAATCACAAACGGGATGTGGTTTTGTTTAAATTGATCTGCTAGTTGTACCGTGTATTCGTTATGGTTAAATATAACAAAATGATTTCTGAGTCGCGCAATTTTATATAACATATTTCGTTCCTTATAAAGGTCTAAAAACTTTCCTTTAACCAATACTTGAATAAATGCCGTAATGGACAAAGTAAAAACTAAAAATCCAAAGATAATTAAAGTAATGGTAAATAATCTTCCAGCAGGAGAGATAGAAGCTATCTCCCCAAATCCTACAGTCGTAAAAGTAATTCCTGTTTGGTAGATTGCATCAAGTATTGAAAAATCGTCAATGACCATATAACCTATGGTACCGACCATCATAATAACTTGAAGTAAAATAAGTGGAAGTCTAAAGTGTTTGAACTGAGAGTAAATCTCTTTGTCTAAGTTAAACTCAGGCTTGGAAGATCTGTACTTCCAACCTAAAGCTTTTTTGATGTTTCGTATACTTTTCACAAAAACATCTTTGTAGGTAGAATCTTACGAATTCTTTTTAAGAGTTCTTAATTCTTTTGCAGAAATTTTAATCTTTCTTGTAGTACCGTCTTCCAGTGAAATTTTTACTGTTCTTAAATTTGGTAAAAATCTTCTTTTTGTTCTGTTTTTAGCGTGACTTACGTTATTTCCAGACATAGGACCTTTACCCGATAGCATACATCTTCTTGCCATGTTTTTTCCTTGAGTGTAAAATTATTTGGAATTTTATCTAAAAAATTCTTAAATTAGTCTTTTACTTCCACGGGAATATACTATCAAAGTCTATATCAAACCATCTATGGGGTTTTTTATTACCTTCTGTTCCGGGTAAATTAGGTCTCATTTTATTATAACCGGCACTTATACTACTGTATTTTTCTTTGGTATTATCTAACAGTACTCCCAAAATCATCAATATAGCAAGTAAAACAAGCGATATATCAAGGATTGTTCTTGAAGAAATATTGATATCCATATATTCAAAAAGATAATTACTTATCGCTTTTCGTTTAATTATAATTATTAATAAAACAATAAGTATCGGAAAAAATATCACTTCATTTTCCATAACAACCCCTTTTAATATTTAAATAAAAATAAAACTCTTACGAATTGCTATTTTGGACCTCTTTTGATTCCAAATATTCCTCGTAAGTTCCATCAAAGTCGATAATCGTACCATCGCTGCCAATCTCGATAATTCTATTGGCAAAAGCATCTAAAAGCTCTCTATCGTGAGAAACTACGATACAGTTACCATCATAATTATGCAATGCCTCTCCTAGAGCAATAATCGCTTCAAGGTCAAGATGGTTTGTAGGTTCATCTAAAAGTAAAAAGTTTCTTTTTTCAAGCATCACTTTTGAGAGCATCATTCTGTGTTTTTCCCCACCTGAACAGTTTTTGATAGATTTTTCCTGCTCCGTTCCACTAAATAACATTCTACCTAAACAATTCCTAATTTCTCCAATATCCGCTTGTCTATCAAAGTCTCTTAACCAGTCGTAAAGAGTTATATCCCCTTTGATAATATCTGTCGTATTTTGTGGAAAATAACTTACAGTCGCAGTTGCTCCCCAATTAACTTCACCGCTATCTGGTTTTTCTTCCCCCATTAAAATTTTACAAAGTGTAGTTTTTCCCACACCGTTTGGACCGATCAGTGCAATTTTATCTTTGTGTTCCATCATAAAGCTAATATCATTAAGGACACTTTCTCCGTCATAGCTTTTTGAGATATTTTTAATCTCCAAAATCTCTTTTGAGATAGGTTTCTCTTGTCTAAATACGATTGAAGGATCTCTACGTGAACTGATTTCGATAGCTTGAAGATCAAGTTTATCAAGTTGTTTTTGTCTTGATGTTGCTTGTTTTGCTTTAGAAGCATTGGCACTAAATCTAGCAACAAATGCTTCAAGTTCTGCTTTCTCTTTAAGTTTTTTATCTCTCTCAGCCTGAGCTTGTTTTGCCAATACGGTTGAAGCGATATACCAATCATCGTAATTCCCGGTAAATTCTCTAATTTGTTTAAAATCAACATCCAAAATATGGGTACAAACTGCATTTAAAAAGTGTCTGTCATGAGAGATAACTACAAGTGTCCCGTCATGATGTTGGAGTTGGTTTTCCAGCCATGAGATTGTTTGCATATCAAGGTTATTTGTAGGTTCATCTAAAAATAGTACATCTGGTTTTGGAAAAAGAACCTGTGCCAGTAAAACTTTAAATTTATCTCCACCTGTGATAGTAGACATCGGTTCACTATGTTCGGATGCAGGGAAACCTAAGGCTTCAAGAATCTTTGTAATTTTTACGTCATATTCGTATGTGGGATCCTCTTCAACACATATCATCTCAAGTTCACCTAGACGTTCGCCTATCTCGTCGGTGTACTCTTCCATATAAAGTTTTTCTTTCTCTTTTATTGCATCGTAAAGTCTTTTGTTTCCATAAAGTACCGTATCACTAAGCGTAAAATTTTCAAATGCAAACTGATTTTGCCCCAAAACACCCACTTTTTTACCGCTTTGGATTTGTACTTCACCTTCCGTGATATCCTCTTCCCCGCTAAGCATCTTTAAAAATGTTGTTTTCCCTGCACCGTTTGCACCGATAAGACCGTATCTTTTCCCCGCATCCAAGGAAAGATTTATATCTTGAAAGAGAACTCTCGGTCCAAAAGCTTTTTTTAAATTTACAGTTTTTACCATCTATTTTTTACCTTTTTAAATTTTTGATTTGTATTGATTATCTCTGATTTTTTTGCATTATAGCTAAAACTACCCTAAGAGTCTATTGATATCGTTATAAAGACCCAAACTCATGATCCCCATAAGGATAATCCAACCGCCGATGGTAAGATTGATAAGTATTTTTTGGCTTGGTGCTCTTCTAAAAATCATCTCATAAAGATTAAACATAATATGTCCCCCGTCAAGTGCAGGGATTGGAAGGAGATTTAAAACACCAAGGTTTACCGAGATAAGAGCCGAGATAGTAAAAAGTGCAATAAGGCTTGACTGACTTGCTTCACTTATAATGGTTCCTATGCTGATAACTCCGCCGATTTCAGAGTGGGGGATAATCCCCTGGATAAGTTTTTGGATACCCAAAAAGATCATTTTACTTGCTTCAAGAGTTTTATCATAAGCAAAAATTACTGCATCTATCGGGGAATAATATATTTTTACAAATTTTGGAGCAGGGGCGATCCCTATCATCTTTTTTTTGATATTTTCTCTAAAAATATTTTTTGAATCACTAAGTTTTGGTTTGATGATAAATGTTCGTAGCTTATTGTCTCTTTTTACGTAAAATTTTAAAGTATCTTGAGAGTTTTTGATAATAGAACTGAGATCATCCCATGTTTGAACATTTTGTTGATTTATCCTTACAATCTTATCATTAGCTTGAAGTCCAGCTATAGCAGCAGGAGAGTCTTTAAGAACTTGACCGATAGTAGGAGAGATATGGTTATTTCCTAAAAGTCCAATGGCAATATAAAGTATAAAAGCAAGTAAAAAATTTGCAAATGGACCTGCAAGAAGTATATAGATTCTTTGAAGAGGAGTTAAGCTTTGATAACTATCTGGATCGTTATTGGCAAGAGCAGGATTAAGATCTTCCTGCCCTTTCATTTTTACATAACCTCCAAGGGGTATCCATGCAAAAACCCACTCGGTTCCTTTCCACTCTTTAGAGTAAATTTTTTTTCCAAAACCGATGGAAAATGTATAAACTTTAACACCAAGTAACCGTGCAACACTAAAGTGTCCAAGTTCATGGACAAAAACAAGTACCGATAAAACAAGTATAAATGTAATAAAACCCATTACTTCATATAATCCCTAATATATTCATATCCCGAATAGAGTGTAAAAAACACTGCTATCCATAGTAATTCACTCCCAAAAGGCCATTGCATGATTAAAAAACCGATTGCTATCATCTGCACTACGGTTTTAACTTTTCCTGCCATAGTCGAAGCGACATTTTTCCCTTCAGCCACTGCAACGACACGAAGTCCTGTTATAAAAAATTCGCGGGAGAGAATTAAAAACACGGCAAATGCGTTGGCACGATCAAGAGCAATAAGTCCGATGAATCCTGCTAAAACCAACATCTTATCGGCCAACGGGTCTAAAATACCCCCAAGCTTGGTCATTTGATTCCAATTTCTCGCTATATATCCGTCGAAAAAGTCGGTCACGGAAGCTAAAACAAAAATAAGTCCTGCAAAATAATTAAACCAACTCTCATGCCATCCGCTAAAAATAGGATTTGATTGGTCTATCATAAACCAGAGCATAAGAGGTGCCATAAAAATTCTGGCAGTTGCTAAAATATTGGGTAGGTTAAGTGGTTTATTCAAAGGAAATTTCCTTCATAGCTTCACTTCGTTCCGACCATTTTGGTTTCGAAACTAAAAAAGTAAAGCAGTTTACTTTTTTCACGTTTCTCATTTCTTAAAAGTTGTCCCACCGTCTACGATAAGGGTACTTCCTGTGATCCAACCCGCTTCATCGGAACATAAAAACCAACAAGCACTTGCTAAGTCCTCAGGCTGTCCCATTCTTCCAAGTGGAGAGAGTGCAGCAGTTTTTGCAGCTACCTCTTCATAATTTGTAAATGCTTTAAGAGCATCGGTATCGATTGGACCGCCGCTGACTGCATTGACCCTAATATTCATACCCCCAAGTTCAGTTGCTGCATATCTTACCATTGCTTCAACTGCTGCTTTATTTGTACCGTGTCCTGCGTAGTTTTCAATATATACGAGATTTCCTGTTGAACTTAGGCTTACGATAGCTCCGCCGCCGCTTTGCTCCATCCGTTTTGCCGCTTGTTGAGAACAACATACAAAAGCATCGACGGTTGCAGTGTAGATATTATTAAGACCTCTTGGTTTGAGTTTCATAAATTTTCCGTATCCACCGACTACTGCACGTCCGTAGATCATAGCATTTGAGATAAAATAATCTATGGTTTCAAAATCTTCATCAATCTTTGAAAATAGCTCTTTGGCTGTTTCAGGCTCTAAAATATTATAAGGGTAGCATCTTGCTTTAATACCGTAAGTACTCTCTAAATCAGCTGCAATCTCTTTGGCAATCTCTTCATTTGAATTATATGTAAATGCAATATTGATCCCCTCTTTGGCAAATCGATATGCACAAGCTTTACCGATCCCTTTCGTTGCACCGGTTATTACAAGTGTTTTTGATTGTGACATTTTTATACCTCTAATTTTGATATTTATCTCTTAAGTTTCGAGATTATATCGAAAAACTATTTATATAATGTAAAAAAGATACAATATCGTGATGGAAAAAAATGAGCTTACAACACTGGATATAACATCGCTTATTAAAAAAATTGCAATCCCTTCGAGTATAGGGTTGTTTTTTAATACGATGTATAATGTTGTCGATACGTTTTATGTAGGGACAATTTCTACTATATCCATTACGGCACTTTCATATAGTTTTATGGTTTTTTTTATGCTGATGTCTATTAGTTTTGGACCGCTTCATGCAATCACTGCTTTAGTTGGAAACTATTTGGGAAAAAATAAGTACCGTATGGCAAGAATCTATATTTTACAAGCACTTTCCATGATGGTAATCACAGCGATTTGTTTAAGTTTTTTTGGTTTTTTATATTTAAAAGAGTTGTTTGTTTTAATGGGGGCCAAGGGGGAGTCTTTGGAATTGGCATTGGAATATACGGATATTATCTTAATCGGTGTACTTCCAATGCTTACCGGGCTTGGAGCCAATGCCGTATTAATTGCACATGGAGATACGAAAAGTCATAGAAATATTTTGATAATCGGATTTTTTTTAAATATTATTCTTGATCCTTTGTTGATTTATGGATATGGGATAATTCCCGCTTTTGGATTTGCAGGTGTTGCTTACGGTACGGTGTTGATCCAATTTATAACAGCTGTATATATTTTAAATAAGCTTTTTCATCTCCCTTTGTTTCATTATAACAAGCTAGGAGAATTTTTCCCCTTGCTTAGGGTGTATAAAAATTATATAAAACAAGCCCTCCCTTCAAGTTTGAATATGTTGATGATGTCACTTGGAGGAATTCTGTTTATATATTATGTCTCACAATACGGCTATAAAACAGTTGCGGCATTTGGGATTGGATATAGGATAGAGCAGATCGGGCTTTTACCGATGTTGGGACTCAATACCGCCGTTGCTTCAATTGTTGCAAATAATTTTGGAGCAAAAAAGATTGAACGGGTTTTTGAAGTAAGAGGTAAAGCTTTACGGTACGGATATATGATGAGTATGATAGGGGTAATTTGTTTAGTTGTTTTTGGAAAGTATATAGTTGGTTTTTTTGATAAAGACAGTGAAGTTATTAATATTGCGTACGGTTATATTGTTATTAGTAGTTTTAGTTTTTTTGGATTTATTACTATATTTATTTCCAATGCAACGCTGCAAGGGATAAAACAGCCTTTTATCATCCCTTATGTGAGTTTTTACAGGCAGATATTTATGCCTGCAATTTTACTGTATATTGCGGTTATTTTCTATAAAGTAGATATAATTTTTATTTGGATTGTTATGTTGTTTATAGCGTATAGCAGTGCATTCTTTATCCATTTTTATACATCAAAGGTAGTTACAAAATATAAGCTTTAAGAAGCTTATGATAAAATCTTTACAGGGATGTTTGTAAAGGTTGTTATTTGTGAAAAATAAAAAGTTATTTGATTATTTCATTTTGATGATTATGTTCATTGCTATAGTTGCCGTGTATTTTGTATCTGAAAATATTACAAAAGAAAAAATTGCAACACTCACAAAAGAAAAATATAGTATCTATTCAAACAATATTTACAACGACGTTGAACTTTTAATTAAAAATAAACAAGAACTTACTTTTTCTATCGCTTTGTCTTTGTCAAAAGATTCGAGTATTATTAAAGCTTTAAAAGAAAATGACGTAAGTGATATCGATTTAAAAAACTTTTCAAATCTTTTAAGAGAAACAACACTTATAGAAAATACATGGTTTCATATAGTTGATGCAAAAGGGTATTCTTTTTATAGAAGTTGGATTCCTAAAAAAGGAGATAATTTATTAAATGTCCGAATGGACGTTGTAAAAATGATTGAAAATCCCCAAATTATGAAGATCATCAGTGTTGGAAAATTTGATATAACTTTTAAAAGTATGGTACCTATTTACGATAAAGATAAATTTATTGGAATGTTTGAGGTTATTACCCATTTTAATTCAATTGTAGAGCAGCTTTCAGAACAATGTTTGGATGCAATCGTCATAGTAGATAAAAAATATAAAAAGCAGATTAAAATGCCATTTTCAAAAACATTTTTAGGGGAATATTATATTGCAAATTATAATGCCAATGAAAATCTGTTGAAATATTTGGAGACAAAAGGTGTCGAGAAATATATACATAGTGAAAAAATGTATATTTTAGATCAGCAAAACAATCACTTTATCGTGGTATATAATATTCCTGATATCCATGAAAAGCCAATGGCTTCGATTATAGTTTTCAAACCTCTAAATACCCTTAATATGGATGATGTAAAAGTGGTTAAAAACAGTATGATAAAATATACTATTATCATCTCTTTGATATTACTTTTGATAAGTTATTATTTTATTTCAAGCAAACATACGAGTGTATTGGATCGTAAAATCAAAAAAAGAACAAGAGAGCTTTTAAAAGAGAAACAATATATTCAAAAGATTTTGGATACGAATCCAAATATAATCATAGTAACAAATAGCTTTAAAACAATCGATGCCAATAAAAGATTTTTGGAATTTTTTCACTACGATTCGGTAGAGGATTTTGCAAAAGAACATGAGTGTATCAGTGATTTCTTTGTCACGTTGGATGATCGGCTTTTTAGTAAGGATAAAATGGTAAATGGACTTCCTTGGGCAGTATATATTGCAAATAATAAAACCGAGCATATGTTGCAACTTAAATTAAACGATCAACTATATGTATTTACCATGAGTGCAGAATATTTAAAAAATGATGAGCATATCCTTTTAACCTTGCAAAATGTAACGGAGATGAAACGAAAAGACAGGTTATTGTTTGAACAATCCAAGTTGGCATCTATGGGTGAAATGATAGGAAATATTGCACATCAGTGGCGGCAGCCTTTAAGTGTTATAGCTTCCGGAGCAACGGGGATGAAACTGCAAAAAAAATTAAATACATTGAGTGATGAACAGTTTGAACAAGCCTGCGATCTTATCAATGATAATGCACAGTATCTTTCAAAAACCATTGATGACTTTAGAGATTTTATAAAAGGGGATAGAGAAAAAACATATTTTTTACTCAGTGAAAAATTTCAAAAGCTTTTGAATCTTATTCAACCCTCAATTAAATCACATAACATTATTTTTGAAATAAATGTCAAAGATGATATTGAATTGCATGGATACGGTAGTGAATTGATTCAATGTTTTATGAATATTTTTAGTAATTCAAAAGATGCACTCAAAAATAAAGATGAAAATTCACGGATTATTTTAGTAAGTGTGTATAAAAATGACAATCAAGAGATAGTTATCTCCTTTCAAGATAGTGGCGGTGGAATTCTAAACAATGTGATCGATAAAGTGTTTGAACCTTATTTTACTACAAAACATCAAAAACAGGGTACGGGACTCGGGCTTCATATGACATACAATATTATTGTACATGGGATGGGTGGAAAAATCAAAGCATCAAATCAAAAATTTGTTTATAAACATAAAGAATATTATGGAGCACTATTTACTATCACGCTTCCGATTAAATAATCTACTGCAATAACCGGGTTCCATCGAAATACTTTTGAAATATATCAATAGTAATAATATTATTTAAAGATATTCTTATAAAAAATATAATATTGTATTATGATAAAAATCAGGAGTATAAATGAAAAAAACAATTTTTATGGATAAATATCCAGTGTATACGTTGGAATTGGATAAAAGTGAGGTGGCACAGCAAAATGTTTTACAAATTATTGAGTATTTTCAAAATAAGATAGAGGTTCACCCAATTGCAAAATTTATTGCCGTATTTGACCACTATGCCCATACAAAGGCATTAAACGGTGATATTGATGAGAGTATTTTAGATGCAAAAAATGTTGTATTTTGTTTTGGACCTGCTATTCCAAATACAAAAATATTGGCAGTCCGTCCAAGAAGTATAGGGATTGCCGAGTTAAAAGATAAATTTGTGATAGAGTTTTTGGAGGCTCCAAAAGAGCAATTGCATGATTTGATGGAATCGTGGGCAAAAGGCTTAAAAATACAATAAGATAAAAACATGGAAAATAAAAAAGAGATACAAACAAAACAGATACTCGGCTTTGATCTTTTTGCAATTGCTTTTGTATTTCTTTTGCCTTTGATACTTATTTTTTTTTCAAATAGTAAAGGTGGTACTTTTATCGGTATCATCTTTTTACTTTTTATGATTTACGGAGTTGTTTTTTTATACAATCAACTTTATAGAAAAAAACTTATTATAAAAAATGAATATTTGGTGTATGAAAACAGCTATTATTTGAAAAGTGAAATTCAAAATATCGATTATAACGATATCCAAAAAATATCGGTTGAACAAGGATTATTCAATAAGCTTTTAAATACCGGAAAATTGGTAGTGATACTTAAAGATGAAGAAGAGATATCTTTAATCAATCTTTCAAATCCTCTTAAAATCAAAGAGACCATTGAATCTCATTTAATCAAGGTTTGAAACAACTTGGTTTCTCCCTCTTCTTTTTGCTTCGTAGAGGTAGGTGTCGGCTTCATGATAAAGTTCCTCTTCATTTCTAATCTGATTTGCTTTTTTACACACAAGTCCGATAGAAGCCGTAACGTGGGTATGTGCACTATTTGTTCTATGCTCAATTCGTAAGTTTTGAATATTTCTTCTTATAGTATTTGCAAAGGCAATAGCATGTTTTGTATCTTCAATTTCAAAAATAACTCCAAACTCTTCTCCACCTAACCTAAAGCAGTAATCATCTGCACGCTTTAAAGTGTTTTGGATACTAGAAGCAACTTCGATAAGTACTTCATCTCCCATTTTATGTCCATATGTGTCATTGTATTGTTTAAAATGATCCACATCGATAAGTAAAAATGAGACAAGGTTGTTATGTCTTTTTGATCTATTAATTATTTTAGGAAAAAGTTTGTCAAAATGTCGTCTATTAAAGATTTTGGTAAGACCGTCAGTGATTGATATCTCTTCAATAGTTTTTTTATCGGTTACATCTTGTCTAATTGCCGTATAACCTATTTTTTCCTGTTTATCGTTATACATTGGAGAGATGGTAACTTTGACCCAATAGTTGCTTCCGTCTTTTCTTAGGTTATTAATTTCACCTTTATAAACTTTCCCTGCTTCAATTGTTTTCCACATCGCTTTAAATATGGACTTTGGCATATCTGGATGCCTAAAAATATTATGGTTTTGACCGATGAGTTCCTCTTTTGTATAGCCGCTCATTTCACAAAGTGCTTCTGAAACATATACGATATTTCCTTTTAAATCTGTTGAGGAAAATAATATATTTTTATCAATAATTTCAACATACTCTTTGAGCTGGTTAAATTGTTGTGTATTGATTTCTTCCAGTTGTTCTTTTTGCGCTACAATTTTTTTGATTTGATTTAAAATAATATACACCAATGTTAAAATAAAAAGTGTAGCAATGAGTAAAAGAATATTAAAGATTGTATATTTGTTATGAAGTTGAATGAGGTAGTTGTTTTGTAGATAACCGACTAAATAAGCAGCGTGTTTATTTGATGTATCTTTGATACTTAAAAATGAGATTACATATCCTGTATCATCTATAATTAAAGGGAGAGAAAAGGTTTCTCTTTTTTGGAACTTTGTATGAAAATCTTTATTTTGTAAGATTTGTCGATTGATTTTTTGAATCATCGGATCGACCATTATTTTAGAAGTAACAGAAGAAAGTTTTTTATTCTCTAAATAATGTTTACCATTGAAATATGAAGGGATAAAATTGTTTTTGAACCATTTAAAGACTTTATCGTAACTTATTGTATGATCTAAATGAAGTATAAATTTTCCTTTTGGAAAGATTATTTTCATCTCTTTTTCAATTGCTTCAAATGAAACGGAATATTCAACGCTTCCAAGGTGTTCATTGTTGAATATGATTGGAAACATATATCTAAAAGCAGGATATATTTTTCCACCTTCGAAACCGTATACATTTTTAAACTCTTTGTTTGCCGTTTTGATACTTTGTCTAACGTTTATCAACGAATCGCCGTTTGCATAGGGTTTATGAAATCTTAAAAGACTCTCCCTTTGTGGAGTATGAAAATGAAATTGCCTTATTCCCAGTGTTTTAAGATAATTGTAGTGAGAGGCAAAATGTCTATAAAGTTCTCCTCTTAAAGTTTCTTGTTCCCCTTTTGATGCAGATTTGAATTTTTTTAATATCCTAAGAGCAATGGTATCTTTGAGAAGGCTATGGTATTCTTTTTGGGCAGAAAATTTATAGGTGTTAAAAGAGGTATTATAGATTTTTTCTATAGACTCTGTTGTCTCCTCTCCGACATTTTGGATATCGATATTTTTGAGTTTTTGCAAATAAAAAAAGATTGAAAAGCTGATAAATAATATAAAAATAAAAAAAAATGTTTTGTTTTTCATTGGACATTTCCCTGAAGCGGGATATTATCAAAGTTTACATTGATCATATTATATTCTTGCGGTTCACTTTTTATAAAACCGTTTGAGAATATATTTTGCCATTCTTTATATGTAGATTCTTTGATATTTAAAATACTATTTTGAATGTTTTGAATTTGTTGCCCGGAAAGTGTTTTAAGATTGACCACAAAAGCAAAGCCGGGAAGAGGCGCACTACGGGCTATGATCTCCATCCCCACTGTTTTATACTGTTTTGCAATACTCTCTTGTACCCCTGCAAGAAGATATTCTCCTTCCAAAACACTAAGAATTGCATTTGAAGAGGAGATTTTATACTCAAAAATTTGTTTGCGAAGTTCAAGAGATAAACTATCGTGTAAAAGTTGATTACTCATATAATATCCACAGGCAGATAAGGGTTGGGTAAGGGCAACTTTTATCGGTTTTGTTTTATCGATTAAATCTTTTTTAAATTTTGTCAATACACATCTATATTGGGCTAAATTATTGTTTTGTTTTGTAGATACGATGGGTTGTATATAAGGATATTCTTTTTTTAGAGCAATAAAAAAAAGTGGATCTAAATAAGCAATATCGATTTTCCCCTCTTTAAAAAAATTAATTATATCTTGATAGTTGTTTAGTTGTAAATAATTGATTTGGATATTTAACTTATCTTCAATATGGCTGTTTAAAGGGATAAACTCTTGAATATCTTGTTTTGTATTATTGACTGGAAATGGATAAAAATTGATTATTTTTTTCTCTTGAGCATAAAGAACAGTTGTCAAAAATGTAAAAAGAACAATATTTTTCAAACAATTATGTAGCATCTTCATCTCATTATTTTATTAGATTATCCTATAATACCATAATTTTAATTAATAAATGAAAAGGGGACTGATACTCATCAGCCCCTTTCGTATCTATAATATCGTCACTCTACAAAGTGAGGTTCACTCACTTTGTCTCTTGTGAATTTGAGATGTTAATATTATTCAACTTCTGCATCAATTATATCGTCATTGTATAACATGACATCTAGTCATGTTATCTCTAGTACAATAAATTTATAAAGTTTATTCTACCTCTGCGTCAATAATATCGTCATCTTCCTTTTTCTTAGAAGCATCCGCTTGACCTTGACCTTGCTCAGCTCCACCTTGTTCTTTTTTATACATAGCTTCTGCTAATTTATGTGAAACTTCCGTAAGTTTTTTAAGTTTTTCGTCAATTGTCTCTTTAGAAACATTTTCATCTTTTAACGCCTCTTCAAGTTCAGCTGCTGCATCTACGATTGCTTTTTCTTCCTCTTCACTCACTACACCTTTATTTTCCTCTAAAGATTTTTTAGTAGAGTGAAGCATCGCTTCTGCTTGGTTTTTAGTTTCGATTAACTCTTTTTTCTTCTCATCGGCTTCTTTGTTAGCTTCTGCTTCTTGTACCATTTTTTCAATCTCTTCGTCACTTAATCCAGATGAACCGGAGATTGTAATTTTATTCTCTTTACCGGTTCCTTTATCTTTTGCAGATACGTTTAAAACACCGTTTGCATCGATATCAAACGTAACTTCGATTTGTGGTACACCTCTTGGAGCAGGTGGAATATCGCTCAGCTCAAATGTTCCAAGCACTTTATTGTCTTTTGCAAATTCTCTCTCCCCTTGTCCAACCATAATTGAAACAGCAGGTTGATTATCTTGAGCCGTTGAGAAAACTTGTGATTTTTTCACAGGGATTGTTGTCCCTTTTTCAATAAGTTTAGTCATAACTCCACCAAGAGTTTCGATTCCAAGTGATAATGGAGTAACATCAAGTAAAAGTACATCTTTAACGTCTCCTGTTAATACTCCACCTTGGATCGCTGCACCTGCTGCAACAACTTCATCAGGATTTACAGAGTTGTTAAGACCTTTACCGAAGTACTCTTTTACAATCTCTTGCGCTTTAGGGATTCTAGTACTTCCCCCAACCATAATAATTTCGTTGATCTCACCTTTATCTAATCCCGCATCTCTCATAGCAACTTTGATATGATCTAAAGTTTCGTTTACAAGATCTTCCGTCATAGATTCAAATTTTGCTCTACTTAATGTTTTTACCAAGTGTTTTGGTCCTGTTGCATCTGCCGTGATAAACGGTAAGTTGATCTCAGTCTCAGAAGTAGAACTTAGCTCTTTTTTTGCTTTTTCAGCTTCATCTTTTAATCTTTGATGAGCCATTTTGTCTTGTGTTAGGTCTATTCCATTTTCATTTTTAAACTCTTCAGCTAACCATTTGATGATTCTGTTATCAAAGTCATCTCCACCCAAAAAGGCATTACCGTCAGTTGAAAGAACCTCAAACGTACCGTCACCGATTTCAAGTACGGTAACGTCAAATGTACCACCACCTAAATCGTATACAAGAACTTTCTCTTCACCTTTTTTCTCTAAACCGTAAGCTAAAGAAGCTGCTGTAGGTTCATTGATGATTCTAAGAACATTTAGTCCTGCAATTGCTCCTGCTTCTTGAGTCGCTTTTCTTTGCGCATCGTTAAAGTATGCAGGTACCGTAATAACCGCATCAGTAACATCTTGCCCAAGATAAGACTCGGCATCAGCTTTTAGTTTTCCTAAAATTTTTGCAGAGATCTCTTGTGGAGTATATACTTTACCGTCAATTTCAACCGCTGCCGCGCCGTTTCTATTTACGATTTTGTATCCAACTTTATCCATAGCATCTTTTGCATGTTCCTCATCCATCATAAGACCCATAATTCTTTTGATAGAGTAGATAGTTTTTTCAGGATTTGTGATCGCTTGTCTTTTTGCCGAATCACCGACTAAAACTTCCCCTTTATCTGTAAATGCTACGATTGAAGGAGTTGTATTTTTCCCCTCTTTATTTGCAATAATCTTCGCATCACCACCTTCGTAAACTGCCACACAACTGTTTGTTGTACCTAAATCAATTCCTATTGTTGCACCCATTTTTTTTCCTTTTATTATTTTTTTATAAATTAATTTTTTTAAATACTATAGTTTAACGTCTTCGCGGACAAAACAGTGCTAAGTGTTAAGTTTTAAGTGCTAAGTTTTTGCTTAACACTTCCCACTTAGCACTTAACACTAATTAGCTATACTAACCATCGCAGGACGTAAAAGTCTCTCTTTATACATATACCCTTTTTGCATCACTTGTACGATTTGACCGCTCTGGTGGTTTTCACTTTCCACTTGCATCACTGCATTGTGAACTTGAGGATCAAACTCTTCGGTTTCTACTACAGAGATATCATGTTTTTCAAAAGTACTCATCATACTTTTAATAGTAAGCTTGATTCCCTCTTTCATCTTTTCAATCAGTTCATTTGCATCGGTATCGCTATTAGCACTTTGTAATGCCATCTCTAAAGTATCCATAGTCGTTAAAAGATCTTTTGCAAACTTCTCACTCGCATAATCGATCGCTTGATATTTCTCTTTTTCCAATCTTTTTTTAATATTGTCAAAGTCCGCATGAGTTCTAAGATATTTATCCTCAGACTCTTTAGCTTTTGCTTCCGCTTCGGCTACTTTAGCTTCCATTTTTGTTTTAAACTCTTCATCCAATGAAGCAAATTTTTCTTCATCCGAAACTACCTCTTCCGTAGTTTCCACATTTTCAGTTTCAACTTCCTCAGACTGAGTTTCTTCTAATTTTTCCTCAGTTTTATTTTCACTCATCTTCTAATCCCTTTATAAAAATAATCATAATCTTTTGATAATTCCCCGATCACAAGCATCTTATAATTTATACCGTTGATATTTACATCGTGAGCTATCCCCATATAATCATGTGGAAGTGCTTTACCGATAGTTCCTATTCCGTTATAATAGATACCGTTCTCAAGTTTATCCATAACATTACCGTGTAAAAATCTATTGATATCCGGCTCATCAAGATCATAATCTACACAAAGCCTTAAAAAGCTTTTTACATTGATGATCTCAAATCCTTTATCAAAAATATATTTATCCAATTCCATATACAGATCACTTGCCCCCACTTGTTTGGCAACATCGAGGATAGAAAAAGCATCCAATCCCCGCATATCGTGTAAAAATTTAGATAAAGCACTGTTGTAATTTATCGTTATGGAAAAAGAGTTAAATTCAAGGAGTAAATAGATATTTTCAATATTTAATACTCTATTTAATACCTGTTTTTGCTGCTCTTTTAAAAATACACTCATCCCTAATTGTCTGGAGAGTATATTTAGTCTATTATAATCAACAAAATCAAGTTTTACATGGAGGAGTCTATTTGCCCAGTATTCTTTTAATGCCTCAGTTGTAGGTGTTCTACCACTACTTGCATGTTCTTGAGCTAAATATCCCTCATCGCCTAGCTTTTTAAAGTAACCTCTAATAGTAGCAGGAGAGTAAGATATATCATACATAGATTTTAACTGTCCCGAACCGATAGGTTCAAGATGCTGTATATAAGCACGTATAATAGAATCCAGTAAAAACTCTTTTTTGTTCATTGTATTACCATTTTAAATTAGTTGGCACTTAAAATATCCAAGTGCTAAAAAGATTATAGCAGATGAGTGGATAAATGTCAAGTATAAAGTGTCAAAAGTTTGAAGATTTAGCATATAAAACAATTGAGTGCCAAAAGCAATCTTTTATAATCCTTATTCTATAATCGCTTATGCAGTTTTTAAATCCAAATGTTTTTTATATGATGCTTCTACCTTTGATACTTTTGATAGTTTTAGTACTTACTTCAAAAGAGTTGCTAAGACAACATTTTTCCCCTAAAATAATTGAAAAATTACAAGTGGGATCGGGGATGCTAAGTAAAAATACAAGAAATGTACTTTTTTTTGCGGTGTTAGTTCTTTTTATCACAGCTCTTGCCAGACCTGTTATAAATAAAACAGAACATAATGTCAAACAAAAACTTATCCCCATAGTTATCGCACTGGATCTTTCAAAGTCAATGAAAGCAAGTGATATTTATCCAAATAGGATATCTCTGGCAAAGCAAAAATTAAAAGCTATTATCCAACAAGCAAAAAACAGCACTATCGGGGTTGTCCTTTTTGCAAAAGATGCTTTTATCCTAAGTCCGGTGACCGAGGATTTTGTCTCTTTAAAATATATTGTAGATAATATTGATACAAAGTTAAATTTTCCAAACGGTTCCAATATATTCGGAGTGTTAGAGAGTACAAAATTTATGCTTGAAGATTATAAAGTGAAAAATCTTATTATATTAAGTGACGGTGGAAATAACGAGAGTTATGAAAATGAAATAGAATTTGCCAAAAAAGAAAATATAGCCGTATATACAATAGCTCTGGCAACCAAAAAAGGTGCTGCTATCCCAGAGGATAACGGCTATTTAACCGATAAAAAAGGTAATATCGTAACGGTAAAATTAAATGACTCTATTAAAAAACTTGCTTTGGAAACACAAGGGGGATATATAGATTTTACACTGGATAACGGCGATGTGGATGCAATCCTCCAAAGGATCGATTCCCAGTCCCAAAAAGAGGAGTTTTCCAAGCAAAATATCGTAACCTATACGGAGTTTTTTTATTATCCATTAGGATTAGCACTGTTTTTTTTACTTCTAGCACTTAGTTCTTTGCCAAACTTTAAAAAACAAACGACCACTTTGGCGGCGGTAATTATATTGGTACAATTAAGTGCTTTAAAAACCTATGCTTATGAGTTTGATTTTGAGAAAATTCAAAAAGCAAAACAACTGTATGAAAAAAAAGAGTATAAAGAGGCAACCGACAAATATAGAGAACTAGGGGCAACACCGCAAAGCTTGTACAATCTTGGAAACTCACTTTATAAAAATAAAAAATATCAAGAGGCGGTTGATACTTACTCTAAAGTGGTAAGTGACAATACAAATTTAGAAGCAAGTAAACTGCACAATATAGGAAACAGCTATGTGAAACTCAATAAATTACAAAAAGCAAAAGAGTTTTATGAAAAATCTTTAAAAATCAAAGAGGATAAACAAACGAGGGAAAATCTTGAGCTTGTAAACAAAGAGCTTGAAAAACAACAAAAGCAAAATAAAAAAGATCAAAACTCAAAAGATAAAGAGAAAAAAGATAAAGAGAATTCAAAAAAAGAGCAAAATAAAGATTCTTCAAAAGATCAAGAGAAGCAAAACAAAGAGGAAAAAAAGAACGATAAAAAGCAAAAAAAAGGACAACAACAAGAGCAAAATAAACAAGACAAGCAAAAACAAAAAGAACAAAATAGCTCAAACAAACAAGAGAAAAAACAGCAAGAGAAAAGTGACGTAGCACAAAAACAAAAAACAGAACAACTAAAAAAAGAGCAAATATCAGATATGGAAGAGAGAAAATGGATGGAACACCTCCAAAATAAAAAAACACCGCTTTTTATACAAAAAGCACCTACAACCGATAAAGGGGATAGTGATGTTGAAAAACCTTGGTAAGTTTATAGTTATATTATCTATCCCTTTTGTTTTACTTGCAAACGTAAAACTTGAAGCTCCCAAAAGCTATTTTCAAGGGGAGAGTGTGGAGTTTAGTATCTCTGCAAATGGAGAGGATGTGGTAATTCCCGATATTAAAAAGATAGGGAACTTGAGTGTACGGACACTTGGAACCTCTTCACAGCTGAATATTTTTAACTCCAAAAGGACAACTACCATAGTCAAGACATTTGCTTTTAGTCCCAAAGGGGATGTTACGATTCCATCTTTTGAAGTTAAAGCAGATGGAAAAATTCAAAAAACAAAACCGAAAAAAGTTACGATGGTAAAGGTTGAAAAAACAGTTTCAAATCTTTATCGCTTTGATTTAAAAGTAGATAAAAATGAAGCGTATGTGGGGGAAGCGATAGGTTTAACGATAGATTTTAAGTGTAAAAAAGATTTGCCCGTTTTGGGACTGGAGCTTGAAAAACCTGATTTTGAAGGTTTTTGGGTAAAAAAACTGGATAGTAAAACATTTGATGATGATCCCGAATATTTTAAACAAACTTTGAGATATCTTATTTTTCCGCAAAAAGCGGGTAAAGTAGAATTGGGATCATTTAGGGTCAATGTGGTGGTTTCTACAAATAATTATTCAAACAGCTTTTTTTCTACGGGTGCGAGAAAAACTATCCCTGTGTATTCAAACAGGGTAAAAATTGATATCAAAGAGCTTCCACGCGGAATCTCTTTAATCGGTAAATTTGAGATGGAAAGTTTTGTGGATAAACAATCGGTAAAAGCAGGGGAAGCTGTCTCTTATAAACTTAAAATAAAAGGGGAGGGGAATATTGACGATATAGTTGAGCTTAAACCAAATATTCCCGATGTAACCCTGTATGATAATCCTGCAAAAAAAGAATTTACGGTAAAAGAGGGTGTTTATAGCGGAGAATACAGTAAGGTGTTTTCTATTGTTGCGTCAAAAGATTTTACAATTCCTCCTATTACAGTTGAATATTTTGATAAAGAGAGTAATAGTGTCAAAATACTTCAAACCAAAGAGTATAAAATAAAAGTGCAACAAGAACAAAAATCGCAATCTACGGTGTTGCAGACTGCACAGCCTAAAGATAGCAGTATAAAAAAAGTGATTACAGTGGAGAAAAGGGTTCAAGGGATAGATATACTTCATGAGATCTTTTTCCTTTTAGGTGGAGTTTTTACTTTAGGTGGAGTATTTATCTATAAATTTTTTCAATCCAAAAAAAGAAAAAAGAAAGAAGATACCCCTTTAATTGTAACGGTAAAAAAAACAAAAACACCCCAAGAGCTTTTAAAAGTGATAGTAAATTATATAAATATTGATAAAGATTTGGATAAAATCATCTATAGGTTAGAGAGTACGCACGATATAAAAGAGTTTAGCCAAATAAAAAAGGAAGTTGTAAAAATTGTTAAAAATATGGAAATATCTACTTTGTAGTATTGTTTGTTCTAGTTTGTCTTTTGGAGATATACTCACTTGGGGCGGGTATACAAAGATGGAGATTAGTAAAAATCAAGTAGAAGAGATCACCAAACAATATGTCGATACAACTTATTCTAAAAAAGTAAAAGAGTACAATCAACATCTACAAAAAATCAAAGAATCAAAAATCAAAAGTGTTTCGAATAATACTTTTGTAGATGATAATCTTATGTGGCAGGATACTAAAGCCAATGAAACTTTACTTCTAAACCAATTGGAGTCTAAAAGGTATTGTAAAGAGCTTGTTTTCGCAAAAAGAAAAGATTGGAGAGTACCTACGTACAAAGAGCTTTTAATGTTAGTTGATTATACAAAAGCAAATCCTGCTTCTATAGATAAAATAAAAAATATTGTGCCTCAAGATTATTGGAGCGATACTCAAGTAAAACAGACTCAAGAAGCGGAGAAAAAAAGCTTTTGGTTTGTAAATTTTTCTTTAGGAAAAAGTGATATTGCAAACGAGATGGAGAAAAAACATATCAGATGCGTAAGAGAACTCTCCTCTAAAAAGGATAATTATTAATGAGAATTTTTGGAATGATTTTTATCTTTTTTTGTTTTATTCAAGCGGAGTTTATACAGAGCGTCAATAGTATAGAAGATACAAAAACAAACTTGATGTGGCAAGATACTGTAGAAGTGAATTATAAAGAAGATATAACACTTGGCAGGGTATATTGTGAAGAGCTTATTTTAAATGGACATATCGATTGGAGACTGCCTACACTTAAAGAGTTGCAAACGCTTATCGACCAAAATGGCGGGAAAAACTATCTGAATAAAAAATTTCTTTTTTTTAAAAAGGGAAATTATTGGTCCAATACCCTCAATATTCTTGATAGAACAAAATATTGGGTTGTGGATTTTCAAAATGGAAAAGTAAGCAGTGATAGTGGTAAAACACTTAATCATATCCGTTGTGTAAGGGATAACAATGGGAATTAAACTCTTGTTTGTATCGATTTTTGTTCTCTTGTCATATGCAAATCCATATAAAAATATCTCGGTAGATGAACGGTTGGTTCTTTTTACCAATTATTTTATCAATGAATCACTCAAAAACAAACTTCCTCCAAAACCGGTAAGAGCAAAACCAAAAGAGGATGAATATAATTATGAACCGACAAAACATGAGTTGAATTATAATTATGTTCAAAGAATTAAAGCGATAAAAGAATCCATAAAACAAGAACAAAAAGAGCTTAATGAAAAATATAGAGCCGATCTGTATAGATATAATAAAAAGTTAGAGATTCTCCATAAGAAATATGGGCAGTATCATAATCTCTATCCAATCATCCAAAACTCTTTTAACAAAGCTTTAAAAGTTATTTACGGGAAGCCTGTTTTAGATCTTGGAATCGGTAAACTAGGGACACAGTTTTTTTTGGATACTCAGCCGATCTATAGCGATAACAACTTTAAATCCAAAGCGATTATATTTAATCGCGCCGAAGAAAAAAGGATGTTTAGTTTTTATCAAAAGTGTGAATTGGACGTCACTTTTGAATATGATCAGCAAAGCGTTCTATACGATGAGGTTATATGTAGATATAACCAAAAGGAATATAGAGGTAAAATTGTAGATGAAGATAATGAAAAAATTAAACTAAAAATAAAGATAAATGATGATATATTTCACAAAATCATTATTAAGGATGATAACGAATGAAAAAAATAGCAGCTTTTTTTATACTGTTTGCCAGTATCGTATATGCAAATGAATATTATGCCAAAGTTGAACCTATCCATACATACAAGGTAAAATCAAGCGTAAGCGGAAAAGTAATAAAAGCACATAAACAGTTTGAATCAAAATTTGTAAAACATAGTTTAATAGTAAAGATTGATGATAGGGTTGATAAAATTGATCTTAAACAATCAAAAATAAAACTAGAAAATTCAAAGCAGATACAAGGTTTTGAAAATGAAAATTTAGAGCGATTTAAAAAAGTATCTTCAAAATCAAAATATGATAAAGACAACCAAAGAATCAAGATACTTAATGTTGCATCAACTGTGAGTGATCTTGAAACTAGAGTGGCAACGCTGGAAGATACAATTAAAAATAAAAATCTTTATGAAACAAATAGATATATCTACGAAGTAGCGGTGGAAGAGGGGGACTATGTAAACCCGGGAACCCATCTTTATACTGCTATGGATCTAAGTTCTGCCAAGTTAGAAATATTTATCCCTATAGATGAAGCAGAAACAATCAAAGAAAAAGCAATATATATAGACGGTAAACAAACCGATCTTAAGATAGCAAAACTTTACACGGTAGCAGATTCTCAACATATTTCATCATATAAATGTGAAATTATCATTCCAAAACCTGAAAAATTTTCTGCTTTGGTAAAAGTTGAATTCAAATAAACATAGACATAACTTTACGTGAAATTTTCAGAACTTTTAAAAGAGCATGAGCTTGTGCGGCAAATGAGTGCCGTACAGCTTATAGCATATTTTGGTTCATGGTTTTCAAATGTCGCAATCTATTCGATGCTTGTTGATTTTGGAGCAAGTGCGATGATTATTGCTACGGTTACTGCGATGCATCTAATCCCCGGAATTATCCTTGCCCCTTTTAGCGGTACATTGGTCGATAGAGTTTCGGCAAAACCTTTGATGATACTTCTTCTAACTACAGAGATGAGTATGACACTTTGCTTTTTAATGATAAGTTCCCTGGACGATGTATGGCTTTTACTTCTATTTTTATTTATTAGGATGGGAAGTGCTTCGATGTTTTTTACTGCTCAGATGAGTTATCTGCCCAAACTTTTAAGCGGTGTAGTATTGGTCAAAACCAATGAGCTTCACTCTATTATCTGGTCTTTTACTTTTACCGCAGGTATGGCAGTAGGCGGTGTGGTTGTAAATATGTATGGGGTAAAGACGGCTTTTATTGTCGATGGAGTTTTATTTTTGATAGCAATTTTAATCCTTACACAAATAGAGTTTACCATAAAAGCCAAAAAAGCCGTCAATAGTATCATAGAGTCTGTAAAACAGGGAGTTGTTTATATCAAAGAAAATAGATATATTATCCACTATATGATAGTTCATGCAAGTGTGGGACTTACCATGTTTGATGCGATAATTACACTTTTGGCAGATTATTACTATAAATACGTGATAGCAGTTCCTTTGGCTATCGGTCTTTCAAATTCCATAAGGGCTTTTGCACTGATGATAGGACCTTTATTTATAAGTAATTGGGTGGATAAAAACAGACTGTTTTATCTCTTTATATTTCAAGGTTTGGCGATCATTTTTTGGGCTTTTGTACAGTATGATTTTTATCTTGGACTTGTAGGGATGTTTTTATGCGGGATTGCCACTACTACTATTTGGTCATATACGTATGCGATGCTTCAAGAAAAAGTAGAACCCTCTTATCTAGGGAGAATCTTGGCATACAATGAGATGGTTTTTATGCTCTCAAACGTAGTTACGACATTTTTTATAGGGATTTTTGCTACACTGGTTCCTTTGAGTTTGATTAGTATATTTTTAGGGATAGGATTTTTACTAATAGCATTTTATTATAGGAGAGTTTTTTTATGAGTTTAGAAAAAGAGTTTAATGATAACATGGAACTAAGAGTTTTACTTTTGGCTTTATTTAAAAAAGAAGAAAATGAATCTTTTAAAGATATATTGCAAACACTGGAAAACGGTGGATTGTTTACCTTCAAAGAGGGAAAAAAGCTTTTAAAACTTTTAAAAGAGTTACAATATATTACCGATGATGGTATTACAATGGTTGGACTTCAAAAAGCAAAAGAGGTGGAGATGGAGTTTAAAATATAGTTATTTAGTACTGTTTAACCGCCTGTTTCATAGAAGGCTCTATTGGAGTTATTCTCTTCTCCCCATTTGTTTTTTTCGGGTTTATTTTGTAAAACTTTTTTTAGTATCTCTACTGCTTGTGGAATATCTTTTTGTTTTATGGCATCAGCGATACTTAAAGCATCTTCAAAATATAAACAAGGGATCAAATATCCCTCTGCCGTTAAACGAACCCTATTACAGTCTTTACAAAAATCATCTAAATGCGGCTCAATGATCCCAAAATGATATCCGTCTTGAAGTTTATATCTTTGTGCGGGACTGGATGATGATTGTTCAATCTTGGTAAATGGATATTTTAAAGAGATGATATCTTGTATCTCTCCGGTAGTCAAACCCTTTTTAACCGAGGCGTGGGAATTTTCCATAAACTCGATAAACCGGATCTCTATATCACGTTGTTTACAATATTCTAAAAGCTCAAGAAGTCCACTATCGTTTATACCTCTTAAAGGAACACAGTTTATTTTTACATGGAGTCCAACATCCAAAGCTTTTTCAATTCCTCTTAATACTTTATCTAAAACATCTTTTTGTGCAATATGTTGAGTGGTTGCTTTATCTAAACTGTCTAAAGATATATTTACCCTTTTTAGTCCTGCATCTTTAAGGAGTTTGGCAGATTCTTCAAGTAAAAATCCATTGGTGGTCATTGCCAGATTGATACTTGGAGCATAGTTTGTAATCATAGCAATAAATTTGTCAAGTTCTTTTCTAAGTAAGGGTTCTCCACCCGTGATACGAATTTTACCAACCCCCTCGTCAATAGCCGCTTTAATAAATTCAAATAACTCTTCATAGCTTAATAGATTTTCATGGGGGATCCATGAAAAGGGTTTCTCCGGCATACAATATTGACATCTAAAATTGCACCGCTCCGTTACGCTCACTCTTAGGTAATCAACTTTTCTTCCATGACCGTCAATTAACATAATTTTTCATTTCCCTTAAATTTGTTAAGAGATTTTAGTAGCTATTTTTGAAAAAGTTTTTGTAACCAAGCATCTGCACTTTCTACATCATCAAATCTATGCGATTTTGCCACTTGGTCTTGACCTTCATAAAATCTTACCCGAATTCCATCTTCAACATGGTCAATTTTTGCTCTTGTGATTTTATCTAAGTTGAGATATACCCGATCATTTAATTTTACAAACATTTTATCCCTTTACGTTAAGTTTTGATTGTAAAATTTTAACACAAAATATATTTTAGTAAAATAAATTTTACTAAAATTTTATATTATCAAGTGCTTTTTCATCGAATCTATATGTTTTATGAGCTATTTTGGTCAAAACTTTTTTTTCAGAAAGCTCTTTAAAAAGTTTGATAAGTGTCGGCTTGGAAATAGAGATAGTATCCGTGATATCGCTGTAAGAGGCGACAAGTTGATTTTCATTGTCAAGATTTCCGATAATATATTTTATCACTTCCACTTGCTTAGAATCTGTAATAAGTGAAATGATTTTAATGATGTTGGTGTTTTTTTGTATCTGTTTTGCTTGAACTACGGGGAGTAATACATCATGGAGTGTATTTAAAAGCTCTTTTATATTGATAGGTTTTACTATATAATTTTCAACTTTAAGCTTGATTGCCTCTAAGAGATATTTAGTATCCGTATAAGCTGTTGTAAGGATTGTCGGTATCTCTATATTTTGTGATTTGAGCTCTTTTAAAAAGTCAATCCCGTTTTCATCTTCTAAGAGTATGTCCGATAAAATCAAATCGACTTTGTTGGTTTTTATGATATTAAAAGCCTCTTTGGATGTTTGTACCGTGTAGATATTATTGACAAAATCTACTAAGATATCCGTAGTGTGTTTTGCAAGATCTATATCATCTTCTAAATATAAGATATTAAAATTAAGCAGTATATTAAGATCTCTGTTTTTCATTCTATCGCCTTTTGGGTACTATTTTTACTTATTGGAATTTTTATAGTAAAAAGTGAACATCCATAATTCTTTTTATTGTCAATTTTATGTTGGATATTTTTAAAAATAATGGAACCGTGCATATGTTTTTCAATAATCTGTTTTACCATATAAAGCCCAATTCCCGTCCCCGCACTTTTATATTTTGTAGTGTAATAGGGTTCAAATATTTTTGGGATAATCTCTTTTTCTATCCCCCCGCCGTTATCCATCAAATTGATAATCACGGTATCTTTAAATTCACTTACTATAATTTTTATTATTTTATCATTTTTTATAGAAGGGGTACTTAAAGCATCTTTTGAATTTGAGATAATATTTAAAAATACATGGGAAAGCTCATTGTAATAAGTATGAAGTTTTACATTATCTTTTATCTCTAATTTTATTGTGATATTTTGTTTATCAAGAGTATATTTTGCCAACTCGATCGAGTGTTTGATACAATCTTCTATATAAAAGGTACTTTTTATTTTATTGGGACTAAAAAAGTTTTTAAAATCATCCAAAGTATTTGACATATTATTTGCAAGAAGCAGAGCATCGTTTACTTTCTCTTTTACAAAACTATCGGTTAATTTTCCAAGCTCCATTTTTGTTTGAAAACTTTGGATTATCATTGTAATGGAACCAAGGGGCTGTCTCCATTGATGGGCAATATTATTAAGCATCTCTCCAAGACTTGCAAGTCGTGCTTGTTGGGACATAATAATATCTTTTTTCCTATTTTGAGCTACCTCTTTGGATACTTTTATCTCAAGATAGTTGTTCAAATCAATTAGCTCTCTTGTTTTTTCATTGACTTTATCTTCCAGTGAATTATGAAGGTTTTTAAAGTTATTGATAATAAGTATAGATAATAAAATTGAAAAAAGAAAAACCATCACAATAGCAATAATAGATAAAAAAATGATCTTGTTAAAGCTTTTTTGGGTGTTTCTTCGTTCACTGACCGTTAAAGAAAGATCGTAGTTGATTAAACTGGTAAGATAAATGGTAAGTGCATTGATTTGAAAATTAACCTCTTTGATATTTGAAAGGTCATTGGATAATGAGATTTTATCAAGATTTGATTTAATAGCAAGAAGTTTTTTATCGATGTTATCGATGATACTTTTTTCCAACACTTCATTTTTAGAATTTGTTTGTTCTTGTACAAGAAGTTTTTTTATAAAAAAAGACTCTTTTTTTTGTGTTAGATTTTTTTTATATAGTTTCCAGTTTTTATCTATGATATGATCTGCAAGTAAAAAAACCTCCTTGGCTTGGTTCAGAGTAATCTCTTTATTGTAAAGATCTTGCAAGGTATCTTGTATATTTACTTTATAGCTGTCTTTTATCTTCTCTAAACGTATAAGATTTTTTGTTCTCGTATCAAATAAGATATCAAAATCTTGTTTGATGGTAAAGATAGATATTTGAGAAAAAATAATGATCCATATCATCCCGCCGACAATAATAAATACAAGAAAAGAGGTTTTATATTTAAAGTCAAGGTTCTCGTAAAATGATAAAAAATTACGAAAGATTTTTTTCATTTGATCTCCTTGAATTGTTCATTTGTATATTGAAACAGATATACTTTATTCAAAAGAGTTGAATCTGTATATTTGATTTGAAGACCCTCCAATGTATCTTGCGGAAGAGTTTTTAACTCTTTGAGAAGTTTTTTTCGTGTCATTGTCCCTTTGATCTTTGATATGGCAGATACCAAAACTTTAGAAGCCAAAAATGCCTCAAGTGAAATAAAACCAAGCTTTTCATTTGGAAAATATTTTCGCATCAAAGTTTGATATTCCCTAATTACAGGGATAGAGTTATCTAAATAGTACGGTACTATTTGGGAAAAAATAAGGTTGTCCGTATTGCTATTTAAAATTTTTAGTTCATTGATCATCTCATTTGCATCGCCAAAAGAGATAATACAAAAAGTTGTATTTTTAAAGTTTTCATCCTCTTTTGCTTTTTTTACAAATAAAGCATTGGCTTTATAAGCTCCAACCATAATGACCGCTTGAGGTTTGGCATCTTTGATCTCATAAAATGCATGATTGATTGAAAGGGTATTTCTTTTATATGAACCCTCGGCAGCAATTTGCATATCTCTTTTTTTAAGTGAGTTTAAAAGGGCGACATATCCCTCTTCTCCGTAATTGTCATTTTGGTAAAAAACAGCAAACCTGTCAAACTTTTTTTGTTTGGTTAAATAATCTATAAGAGTCTCTATTTCATTTCCATAGGATGTTCTAAAATTGATATAGTTTTTATTAGGTGCCCGTAAAAAAGAAGCTCCCGAAAAAGGGGCAAAGAGTGGAATATTTTCATCATCGATAATTGGTAATATATTTTTTACCGTTGGGGTTCCGACAATTCCAAATAATGCATAAACTTCATCTTTATATATCAATTTATTGACGTTGTCTATGGTAAGATCGGGTTCATATTTATCATCATAAACAATAAAGTCGATCTGTTTATCTTGTAAAAGATGATTTTCATTGGCATAATAAAAATATGAGTTGGCACCGTTTGTAACCGATCTTCCCCATGCCTCTATAATACCGTCTTTAGGAAGGGATGCACCTATTTTAATTATTTTATCGTCAAAGCTCATATCTTTAAAATATAAGATAAAAAGAAGAATAATAAATAAGAATATCGGAATCCGTTTAATCATATAAAAGTGTACACAAGTTTCAATAAAAATAACTTTAGAAAAAGGTAAAAAAGTTTTTAATATTTAAGGATAAATTAAAAAATATTCCTATAAAATTTTGGTAAAATATTTTTTACCAAAATAGGAATAGTCAAATGTCGCAATTTGTATACCATAGTAAAACACCTTTAGAGTTTCCTTTAAGTGAAGAGATAGAGATAAGTAGTAATATAGATAATTTAAAAAATAAAATATTCTTAATCTCCAATACAAAAGAGATTGAAGCAGAAGCATACACAAAAGATGTAGATTTTTATATCAACAATACAAAAGATCCATTTCCAAAAAGAATTACCAATGTTGCCAAGCTTTATGAAGCAGCAGCCCTAAAGTATGATTTTGCCCAAGATATACCGTTTAGTACATCTATTTCAAATAGTTTGTTGATGATTACAAATAATGAACAAGAGAGAAATGAGTTTAAATCTTATCTACAAGAGGATGAATTTGATATGTATCATATCAATGTTTCAATGTTAAAAGATATCAATGGAAAAATTGGAGATTTAAATGTTGATGTAGTCAATAACGGTAAAGATGTACAACTCAATGTTGCACAAATTGTTTGGTTTGATGCAAAAGAGCTTGGATTAAAGCAAAGCGGTACTTTTGATCCAAATCTTTCATCTATAAAAAATGTTATTGAGATACTACAATCCAATATAGCAGAGTACCAATATAAAAAATATACTACCTATGATTCATCGATTTGCCAATACCATGAAAGAAGAGAAGAGGTATGTGCTAAATGTGAAGAGGTGTGCCCCACAACGGCTATTTTAAAAAATGATACATTGAAGCATCTTGAATTTTCCCAAATAGATTGTCATGGATGTGGAGGATGTATCTCCGTGTGTCCCAGTGGAGCACTTGATTATGCAGCAACCAATAGAGAGTCGTTATTTGAAGTGAGTAAACTCTATAAAGAGTCTCATCCTCTTATTATTCCGGAAAAAATGGATATAGAAAATTTGGCAATTGATCTTAAAGAAGGGATTTTACCTTTTTCTATTGAAGGGGAAAAGTTTTTACATGAAGCCTCTTTATTAACTCTTGCACAAATCTCAGGCTCACAACTTGTTTTTTACAGTGATTTTCTATCAAAAGGGACAAGTGATGCTATAAGAATTCTCAATGATATTTATCAAAAAAAATACGGTAAAGATTGTATTATCGTCGCAATGGATAAAGAAGAGTTGTCAAAAGCTTTGGAGGAGGTCTCTTTTGTTGAAGAGTCGTATTTTAATATAGATCAAACCTCCTTTACAAAAAGAGAGACTTTTGCCATGCGGCTAAAACACCTCGTAGACGGAAAAAATTTAGGTGTTGTAACAACAGGAGAACATATCCATTACGCAAAAGTAAAGGTCAATGAATCAAATTGTACTTTATGTTTATCTTGTGTCGGAGCGTGTAACGTCGGAGCATTAATAGCCGAAGAGAAAGATCATACTTTACGGCTCAATCCGTCTCTTTGTACCTCATGCGGATATTGTGAACTTTCATGTCCGGAAAGTGATTGCCTTACAATTGAGCGTGATATTATTGAGCTTGAGCCTAATTGGTTTAAAGAGAATATTGTGGCTCAAGATAGTTTGTTTGCTTGTGTTCAGTGTGGAAAAGAGTTTGCTACTACAAAAGCAATTGAAAAAATAGCGATGATGATGGCTCCGATGTTTGCATCCGACCCGGCAAAAGAAAAAACACTGTATTGTTGCAGCGAATGTAAACCAAAAGTTATGATGCAAAGCTATTATGATCAAAAGGTAAAAGGAGCTCAAGATGCAAGATAAACAGGCTATACACAAAGCAAGAGCATTATATTACAATCTTTTTGCAAATTTTTTTGTTTTGCCAAAAGATATGAATCGATATTTGATTCTTAGAGATTTAATAAATACTTTAAAACAAAACCCATTGGACTCTGAGTCGGAAAAAGCACTTGAAAACCTTTATCAACTTCTTGATTCAACTTCAAATAGTGCGGTGGGATTAGAATTTGACGATATGTTTCACAATCCAATTAGTGAAACAGTAAGGCAAACTGCATCATTTTATGATGAGGGAGTGGAGTCCGGGAAAAAAAGATTAGAGATGGTAAATTTTGTTGCAAAAACAAAATTTAGAAGAAATGAAAAAGAATTTTACGAATATGAAGATTCTATTGGATTTATATTTTCTTTAATGGCTGAGTTATCCGACCTTATTGCAAGAGGGGAAACAAGCTATGAAAATACGGCACACTGTATATTTGCAGAGATTTTAAATGAATTTGTCGATCAGTTTTTGGCTGAGGTTTATGAACATCCATCTGCAAAGATTTATAAAGAGCTTATTATAGTTCTTCACTCATTTATTGCATTTGAAAGATTGTTTTTAAACGTTTCAAAACCACAGTCAAAAGAGAAGTCGGAAAAAGTATCATGCAACACCGAAGAGTTAAGCGAAGAGGAGATTGCCAGACGGGCAAGAAACAAAGAGCTTAAAAAACTAGGTCCAAAACAAGAGGCATCTTGTTCTCTTGATGACGAAGTTTATGATGTAGAAATAGGTATTTAAACATATTGCCTCTAAGGGGCTTTATAAAAAAGGTTTTGCCTTTTTTGTAAAGTCTCTTGAGATCAAGGGGCTTATTTTTCTATAAGGAGGTCAGTCGTGCAAAACAGTAGAAGAGAATTCGTAAAGAAGGCTGCAATAGTTACTGCCGGTGCTGTTGCAGGTACCACTGTATTGGCTGCAAATGGTGAAACACCCGTACAAGGTGAGAGTAACAATGGTGTTGTAAAAGGATCATCAAATAAAAAAGAGATACTTTACAAAAAAACAGCAGCTTGGGAAGAATTTTATCGGACTGCAAAATAATAAAATTTAGGAGAGGTATATGTCAGCAAATACATATGAAACTCTAAGTGCAAAAGTGGGTAGAAGATCATTTTTAAAAATGTCGGCTATCGCAACGGCATTTGGAGTAACATCATCCTTTGCAAGTACAGATGCAACAAGAAAGGCAACAAAAGAGGAGATCAAAAATCCGTTTCCGGGTTCTAAAATGGTTAAATCTGTATGTACAGCCTGTTCTGTTGGATGCGGTGTAATAGCAGAGGTACAAAATGGTGTTTGGGTAAGACAAGAGGTAGCTCAAGATCACCCGGTAAGTCTAGGAGGGCACTGCTGTAAAGGTGCCGATATGATCGATATGGTCAAATCAGAAGTTAGACTAAAACACCCGATGGTAAAAAAAGGTGGAAAGTGGCAAAGAATTTCTTGGGATGAAGCGTTGGATAATATATCCAAGAAACTTCAAAGTTTAAGAGAAAAAGATGGACCTGATTCTGTTCAGTTTTTAGGTTCGGCAAAATTTAGTACAGAACAAGCATATTACTTTAGAAAGTTTGCTGCAATGTTTGGTACAAATAATATAGACCACCAAGCTAGAATCTGTCACAGTACAACTGTTGCAGGTGTTGCCAATACTTGGGGTTATGGTGCTATGACTAACTCATTGGGAGATATTCAAAACTCCAAAGCAATTTTTATAATGGGTTCAAATCCGGCAGTTGCACACCCAGTTGGATTTCAACACTTTTTAAAAGCAAAAGAGAGAAACAATGCAAAAATAATCGTTGTAGATCCTAGATTTACAAAAACAGCTGCAAAAGCTGATTATTATGCAAAAATTAGACCTGGTACTGATATCGCATTTATCTATGGACTTTTACACCTAATTTTTAAAAATGGTTGGGAAGATAAAAAGTTTATCAATGATAGGGTTTATGGGATAGATGAAGTTAAAAAAGAGGCTAAAAAATGGACACCGCAAGTAACTTCAGATGTTACAGGTGTTAGTGCAGAGTTGATTACTCAAATTGCAAAAGTGTATGCAACTACACGTCCAGGAACTTTTGTCTGGGCTATGGGACTTACTCAACATACTGTCGGTTCATCCAATACAAGAATTGGACCAATCTTACAACTTGCTCTTGGAAATATGGGAGTTGAAGGTGGTGGATGTAATATCTTAAGAGGACATGATAATGTTCAAGGTGCTACTGATATGTGTTGTTTATCTCATACTTTACCTGGATATTATGGTTTAAGTGAAGGTTCTTGGAAATATTTTGCAGATCAATGGGGAGTTGATTTTAAATGGCTTCAAGGAAGATTTAAAGATCCATCTTGGATGGGTAAAAAAGGTTTTACGCTTGCTAGATGGTGGGCAGGTTCTCTTGGTGGAAAACCGGGCGAAGATGCAATCCATAATGCAGGAACAAACTTAAAAGCTTTGTTTGTTATGGGTAACGGTATTACTTCTACTGCTCAAACTACAAAAGTAAAAGAGGGGCTAGATAATCTTGAACTTGCAGTTTTTTGTGATCCCTTTGTAAATGAGGGTGCAGTAATAACTGATAAGCAAGATGATGTTTATATTTTACCAGCAGCTACTCAATTTGAAACAAGTGGTTCAGTTACTGCTTCAAATAGGTCTGCACAATGGAGATATAAAGTTGTTGAACCTATGTATGAATCAAAAACAGACCATGATGTTATGTTTGAAGTGGCAAAAAGACTTGGATTTTATGATGAGTTTACAGCAGGTATGGGAAAAGGTAAAAACTTTACTTGGCCTGAAGATGCTACAGATGAGATTGCAAGAACAATCAAAACAATCGGTCTAACAGGATGGACAGCAAAAAGAATCAAAAAACATACCGACAATTGGCATTTATTTGATCAGGTATCTATGAGAGGTTATGGTCCTATGACCGGAGAATATTATGGTTTTCCTTGGCCATGTTGGACTGAATCGCATAGTGGAAGCCCTGTTTTATACAATATTAATCGTTCTGTAAAAGAAGGTGGTATGGGATTTAGAAATAGATTTGGAATGGAACACGATGGTGTAAGCCAACTTGCCAGTAAAGGAAGTGCTCCTAAAAAATCAGCTAATCCAAATGGTTATCCTGAAATTACAAAAGATAATATTGAAGAGGTTCTTGGTATCAAATTAACAGCTGATGAAAAGAAACGTATCGGTAAAAATTGGAAAGTTGATAAATCAAATATTATTGCTGAAAAATGTATGGAAAAAGGAATTGCTCCTTATGGAAATGCAAGAGCAAGAGCAAAAGTATGGGGATGGGCTGACGAGATTCCAAAACACAGAGAACCTCTGCACTCGCCAAGAACAGATTTAATCAAAGAGTATCCAAGTTTTGCAGATAAGAAAAATCACTATAGAGTTGATACTAGATATATTAGTGAGCAAACTAAACAAAACTGGGCAAAAGATTTCCCTGTGATTTTAGTAACAGGAAGACTTGTAAATATGAATGGTGCCGGTGTTGAAAATAGAGCAAGTAAATACTTGGCTAGATTAACTCCGGAGATGTTCTGTGATATTAGTCCTGATCTTGCAGGAAGATACGGGATTAGAGACGGATCTATGATGTGGATACACTCGCCGCAAGGTACAAAGATTAAAGTAAAAGCGAGATACACCTATTCGGTTGATGAAGATAGAATCTTTTTACCGTTCCATTTTGCAGGGATGTTAGAAGGTGTTGATTTGTCTCATAAATATCCAAAAGGTACAAAACCTTATGCGATTGGAGAGAGTGCCAATACAGTTACAAATTACGGTTATGACATAGTTACCCAAATGCCTGAGACGAAGGTTGGATTATGTCAAATACAAAGAGTGTAGGAGTAAGAGATGGGAAATAAACCAGATTTTTCAAGAATGAAATTTTATTGTGATGAACAAAGATGTATTCATTGCGATGGTTGTTCTGTTGCTTGTGCCGAAGCTCATGAGTTGCCGGTAACTATCAGCAGAAGAAAAGTAGTTACAATCAATGAGGGGAAACAAGGGGAAGAGTTCTCTCTTTCTGTTGCTTGTATGCATTGTACAGATGCTCCTTGTGAACAGGTTTGTCCTGTAGATTGTTTTTATATTAGAGAAGATGGAATAGTGTTGCACGATAAAGAGAAGTGTATCGGGTGTTCATATTGTTTATATGCTTGTCCGTTTGGAGCGCCGCAGTTTCCAAAAGACGGTGCATTTGGGACAAAAGGTGTTATGGATAAATGTACAATGTGTGCAGGAGGTCCCGAAGAAACAAACAGTGCTAAAGAGAGAGAGCTTTATGGACAAAATAGAATTGCCGAGGGGAAAGTTCCTATGTGTGCAGCAATGTGTTCAACAAAAGCTTTATTAGTAGGTGATGCAGAATCGGTATCTGCTATCTATAGAGAAAGAGTCCTATCATCCGGTCATGGAGTACAATCTGCCCCTTATGGTTGGGATAAAGCATATGAAAAATGAAAATAGTTTTTTAAATGAATATAAAGCCTACGTTATTGTAGGGTTTTTATTCATCCTTTTAACATACTGGTATTTTTGGTTGGCAACTATTGCCGATATAAGTTATGTATATCAATTTTTGCTTCAAATTGCCCAAGGTGATATCTCCGGACAAATGGTTCCGTACGAATCACTTTCTTCCTATCAACAGATGGAGACAAAGCTTTTTGGACCAAATTATAATGCAATAGCTCCCGAGGTTATTCGAGCATTTGAAGAGAGACAACATCTTCTGCCAATTGTTTTTATGGTAGAGTTTTTGATTTTTTTGATAATGTTCATTATAGCTAAAGGGAGAAAACAAGCAAAGATCACAAGAAGCCAGGACAAGGTAAAAGTTTACTCATTATTTCAAAGATTTATAATTTTAGTGAATATCTTAATTATGATCTATCTATTTATTACCGGATTTTCAATTACATTTGGAAATTGGACAGGTGGTGGATATTTAGCAAGAATGATGAGAGCTACACACGAAGTAGTTGGAGTAAGTTGGATCCCTGTATGGTTTATTATGACGATTATTGCTTTTAAAGACCATAAATATTTTTATAGACCAAGTACAAAATTATGGAATAAAATCTTTTTAAGAGGAACCTACAAACATATGGATAGAATCAATTACTATATGTATGTTGCCTTTGGGTTTTTACTGGTTCTAAGCGGGTTTATCATTTGGTATCTATTTCCTGATGCTGCACACCACGCAGAGACTATACAGTTTAAAAGATTTATTTTATTTATCCATTTTATGGGGAGTGCTATTATCTCGTTCTTTGTGTTTGAGACGGTGTACTCGTATTTTGTATCTGTAAAAGGATATATACCAGGTGTAATTACAGGTAAGCTGCCAGTTGAGTATCTAGAACAACTACGACCGGATGTTTTAGAAGAAGAGGATTTAAGAAACTAAAGTGAAGTGATGAGGGGCAACCCTTATTACTTTTCTTTTGAGGTTTAAATATGCAGATTTTGCATATTTAAAGATAAGATAAAAGGGTTTGGCAAGAGTTTTGTAAATTTTAAAATATGCCAAATTTGCACATTTAAAAAGAGAGTAGTAATGGAAAATGAAAAATATCTAAAAAAGGTATTTATTGACAAACTTATAGAAAACAAGCTCTACCATGAAGAGGATGTAACTATTGATGAATCAAGGTTAAATCTTTATCTTAACGGTAATAAAACTATCTCGATGATGTGTATCCCAAAAGATCAAGATGCCCATGCTGTTGGATTCTTGATGAGTGAAAATGTAATTTCTTCTATAGATGATATAAAGAAGATCGAAGTAAGCGAAGATGGTCTTAGAGTTGATATCACTGCAACTATCAACGATGAGTCTTTAAGTAACTTATATAAAGAAAAAACTTTAGTAAGCGGTTGCGGCGGCGGAGTGACCGGAAATGTTGAGGGAACTTTAGAGGTTCCGTTTAACCAAACGGCATTTAAAGTCAATGCAAACACAATATTAAGTGAGATAGCAATCTTTTACAAAGAGAGTGAGCTTTATAAACTAACCGGATGTGTTCACAAAGCGATGATTTATCTGCTGGAGGATGGATCGACAATTACTGCTGAGGATATTGGAAGGCACAATGCTATTGATAAAGTAGTCGGAAAATGCAAACTTCAAAAACTAGATACAACAAAGTCAGTTTTATTTGTGAGTGGAAGACTCAGCTCTGAGATGGTAGTAAAAGCAGTAATGCACAAAATTCCGGTAGTGGTTTCCCGGACTGCTCCTACCTTTTTAGGGGTGCAAACCGCACAAAAACACGGAATCACTTTAATAGGTTTTGCCAGAGGCAAAAAGATGAATATCTACACACACCAAGGGAGGATAGATGAAAACTGAATTAGCCGACAACGTAAGAGAAAAAGTATTTAAGTATGTAAATGAAAATGGGAAAATACCTTGTGTCAAAGCATTGCAGGTTGCAAGAGAATTGAATATCGATCCAAAAAATATGCTCCATATTACCGATGAACTGCAAGTAAAAATAGGGGAGTGTGAATTGGGAGTATTTGGGAATAAAGAGGTAGGGGAAGCAGATAGCGAACTTTATAATAAAATATTGACCTATAGCGATGCAAATAAAAAAGTCACTTGCCCGGCACTTTGGGAAGAAGCAAAAAATTCCAATATGAAACATGTTCGCTCAACCGTCGATAAAACCGATCTTTTTGTGACCTATTGTCAGCTTGGATGCTTTGAAGAGGAGAGAAAAAATGGAAGCAAAAATAAAAGTTTGGATTGAAGATGAACGTCAAAATCTTTTATTTGGCGGCGGAAAAACACAGGTTTTGGAGTTTATCGGGCAAACCGGATCGATTAAAGAAGCGGCTGAGAGGGTCGGTATGAACTATAAAAAAGCTTGGAATCACGTAAAAATATTACAAGAGAATATCCAAGATGAATTGGTAGTGGTCAATAAAGGAAGCGGTGGAGGTACAAAACTGACACCAAAAGCACAAGAACTTATTGAGGCATATAAAACATTACGAGATGATGTAAATAGTTATGCAATAAAAAGGTTTGAAGAGCTTTTTTCACACAATGGACAACAGATATTACATGAATCAAATAATGAAATTTAACTCTTTACAGTTTAATAGAGTATCCCAAAGGGTAGATATATCCGATTATTGTTTAGATATATTTAGCGGCAATGACAAGCTTGAAAAGATATACAACAACTATAAAGAATATTTTGGCAAAGAAAAAGTAAAAAATATCTCTTTTAGTATGGATGGTTTTTTTGCCTTATTTCTCTCTTTAGAAGGGAAAATTGCCGTAAGTGTAGGGGAAAGCGAATACATAGTAAGAGGAGCTAAAAAAGCAAAAGAACATGGAGTAGATATCTTTTTTATTCCTTTAAATAAAGAGGGGCTTTTAGATATGAACAGCTTGGACGATAGCTTTGATTTTCTCTTTGTATCATCATATATCACAGATACCTATGTAAAAGTCGATCTTCAAAAGATCAAAGAGCAAACAAAAGCTGTAATAGTATCAAATGCAACAGCTAATAGAAGCGTTGTAAGTGATATATATCTGCTTGATAGTTATAAACTATGTGGCTTAGGCTCTCAAGGTATTATGATATTTGATGATGAAGCGGAGGGAGATAATATATCACAAATCGATCTTTTAAGCTTAGAGCTTACCCTTAATGCTTATCAAAAGAAAAAAAAGGCAGTTACCGTAAAAAATCAATTTTTAAAAGAGTTTCAAAAGCTCTTTCAAAATGATTTATATCTTTTTGTCGATCCGAGTGTATGTTTGGATTTTACTTTGCATCTTGGATTAAAAGATATAAAGATGCGAGATGTTATACGAACTCTTGCTTTTGAGAATATTTATATTACCAATGGGGAAGGGTGTTCTTTGGGACTTTCTCATCCATCGAGAATTATTCAAGAGATGGGATATATCGAGGATGAATCAAGATGGGGATTAAGTCTTGATTTTTCTCAAGAGCTTGGGGAAGAAGATATAAAAAAAGTAGTAGAAAAAATATATAAAAAATATAGACAAATAAAGGTTTTAGGATGAAACAATTGACATATTTAGATTATAAAGAAGCAGTGGATAAAAGTATAGATGCAATTAAGGCAATTAACAAAACAGAATTTATACCGATATCAGAGTCGATCAATAGAATATTTGCCGTAGATATAAAGTGTGTTAAAAATCTTCCGTCATTTAACAACTCGGCTATGGACGGTTTTGCAGTCAAAGCAAGTGATGCAGGGAAAAAACTAATTCTAAAAAGAGTAGTTTTTGCAGGGGAAAGCGATGCAGGTACAATAGATGACGAAGAGTGTGTAAAGATTATGACAGGGGCTAAAATACCTGAGGGTGCAGATACGATTATCCCCATCGAAGATACAATTAATTTTGACGGTAAAAGTGTAGAGATACCAAGTGATGTAAGAAAAGGGAATCACTTTAAGGCAAAAGGGGAAGAGAAAAAAGAAGATGAACTGATTTTTCAAAAAGGGGAGAAAATCAACTCTTCAATGATTGCTATTTTAGCCGCTCAAGGTATAACGATGATAGAGGTTTACGCAAAACTAAAAATTGCGGTTTTATCAACGGGAAATGAACTTAAAGAGCCGTGGGAAATAGCAACGGAGGATCAAATTTACAATTCAAATTCATATGCAATCATCTCTATGCTTACAGAGCATGGATTTGAGGGAAGTTATGTGGGCGTAGTGCCGGATAGTTTGGAAAAGTCAATAGAATTCATACGTGAATTAAAATCTTATGATTTAATCATAACAACAGGAGGTATATCGTTAGGAGACGCAGATTTTGTAGCAGAAGCTTTTGTAAAAAATGGACTGGAAGTTCTTTTTCACGGAGTAAAAGTAAAACCTGGACGACCAACTATGATGGGTCAAATGGGAAGTACGTTTGTGATGGCAATGCCCGGTAATCCTTTAACTGCACTTGTTAATACATATTTACTTGCTCTTCCGCTTATTTATAAGATGAGTGGAAGTGTGGAGTATTATCATGATTTTATCTATGCAAAAAATGTAAAGGCTTACAAGGTACGACCAAAAAGAGCAAATGTTGTTCTTGGAGAACTCAAAAACGGAGAGTTTTATGTTACTAGAAATAACAAATACGGTTCAGGAATGTTGATGCCTATCGTAGAAAGCAATGCAGTGATGATTACTTTAGAGGAGAAGGGATTTGTAGAAGAGGGGGAACTTATTAAGGTAATTCCGTTTGGTTTGAAACTAAAAGGTTTCCAATCAGAAATATATAATTAAAATTGAGGAGAATAGTATGAAAAAAGTTTTAACAGCAGGTGTAATGGTTTCGGTTTTAGCAACGGCAGGTTTTGCAAAAGATCTTATGATGGCAACTACAACAAGTACGGATAATACGGGATTGTTGGATTATCTAGCACCAAAGTTTGAAAAAGATACGGGAACAACGCTTAAATGGGTTGCAACAGGAACAGGGAAAGCTTTGAAAATGGGCGGAAATTGTGATGTCGATATCTTATTTGTTCATGCTCCGGCATCAGAGAAAAAATTTATAGGAACCGGTTATGGAAAAAATAGAACACAAGTTATGTATAATGATTTTGTAATTATCGGACCAAAAAAAGACCCTGCTTCAGTTGGCGGGATGGGAACAGTAGAAGCTCTTAAAAAGATTAATGATAAAGGGGCAAAGTTTTTCTCCCGCGGAGACAACTCAGGGACAAATAAAAAAGAGATTAAACTATGGAAAGAAGCGATTACGAAAGCTCCTGAAAAAGCTTCATGGTATGTACAAACAGGACAAGGGATGTTACGAACTATCAATATGGCTGCAGAAAAAGGCGGATATACTATGACAGATCGTGGAACTTGGATCAAATACCAATCTCAAAAAGGGATTGATAATACTATGAAAATTGTAGTTGAAGGGGATCAAACACTTTTTAACCAATATTCGGTAATCACTATCAATAAAGATAAGTGTCCAAAAGTACAACCTGAGTTGGCTGCACAATTCACAAAATGGATTGTAAGTCCTGCGATTCAAAAAACAATCGCTGATTTTAGACTTTTAGGAAAAGCATTGTTTATTCCAAATGCAGGAAAATAAAGTAAAGGTAATGGTAGATTTAAAGAATGAATCTTTTTACAGACGGTTTTAACGAAGCCATAGAGCTTTTAGCTTCAGGAAATGAGAGTGTATACTCGGCTATTTATACAACAGTAATGGTTTCATCGTGGTCACTTTTTATAAGTTTGCTTATAGGTCTGCCTTTAGGGTTTTTCTTGGGATACTATAACTTCCCAGGAAAACCTGTCATAAGAACTATAGTCGATACGCTTCTTGCTCTTCCAACGGTTGTGATTGGTCTTATAGCGTATACTATGTTCTCCCGTGTCGGACCTTTTGGCGAGTATGATTTGCTTTTTACCCCGCAAGCTATTATTATAGGTCAAATAGTTTTAGGTTTACCTATCATAATAGCTTTGAGTGCAACCCAAGTAGAATCAGTGGATAAAAGACTTTATATTTCTCTCAAAGGGTTAGGGGCAAAGCCTTTTCAAATACTTATAGCAACACTTATCGAGGCTAGATTTGGGATTATGACAGCAGCCGTAACGGCTTATGGAAGGATTATTACCGAAATTGGAATCTCTATGATGGTTGGAGGGAATATCAAATACCACACAAGGACGATTACCACGGCAATTGCACTTGAAACAGGAAAAGGGGAATTTGTTACGGGAATTGCTCTAGGACTTGTACTTTTTGTGGTGGCATTGATGGTAAATATAGCACTCTCGGTTCTTAAAAGGAAATGGATACAGTAATGGCAGGATTGTTTGAACTTACAAATGTAGAGCAATATTACGATGGAAAAAAGGTACTAAGTATCCCTAACTTGGTTCTTGAAGAGAATCAGATTGTAGGATTCTTTGGACCAAACGGAAGTGGAAAGTCTACACTTTTTTCTCTTTTATCTTGCATCGATAAACCAACTTCGGGTACTATGTTATTTAACGGTATGTGTAGCAAAAAACTTGATATTGATATAAAACAAACTATAGTGATGGTTCCACAAAATCCTTATCTATTAAAAAGAACCGTTTTTGAAAATGTTGCGTACGGTTTAAAATTGAGAAATGAAAAAAACAATATCAAAGAAAAAGTTTTAGACGCTTTGAGTTTGGTTGGTCTTGACAGCTCTTTTAGTGAGAGAAAATGGAGTCAGCTTTCAGGCGGAGAAGCCCAAAGGGTAGCTCTTGCTGCAAGGCTCATCTTAAAACCAAAAGTATTGATACTTGATGAACCTACTACGGGGGTAGATACAAATTCGGCTCAACTGATAAAAGAGGCGATTCTTAGTGCCAAACAAAAATATAATACAAGCATACTCATCTCAAGCCATGATCACAATTGGCTCAATCATATTTGCGATAAAAGAGTCGCTTTATTCCAAGGGGAGCTTGTAGAAAACGGAAGTGTCAATCTTTTATACGCACCATGGAAAAAAGATGACAAAGGGAATCTTGTAAAGATATTTATAGATGGACAAAAACTTATTATCCCGGATACAAAAGAGAAAAAAAGAAATTCTATTTTGATGATAAATTCAGAAAATATCTCTATTTGTAAAATTGACTGTGAAGATGAGATCGATGAGCACACCTTAAAAGGAAAAATCAACTCTATTCATCAATTAGAAGAGAGTGACAAGTTTTTGGTAGAGTTCTCTTTGGCAGGGATTGGATTTAATTGTAAAATTTGTAGATATTTTTTTATTGCACAAGAGCTATTGCCGGGTGATGAGATATTTGTCAATATAGATCTTTCAGATTTACAATGGATATAAAATATAACATAATAAAGGGGAAAAAATGAAAAAAATAGTTTCAGCATTTACAGGGCAATCAAACAGCGGAAAAACAACACTGATAGTTAAATTATCAAGTTATTTACAAGAAAAAGGATATAAGGTTTGTATCGTAAAACATGATCCGGCAGATAAGGCAGTTTTTGATAAAGAGGGAAAAGATAGTTACAAATTCTCTTCAACGGGAGCTGATGTAATAGTCGTATCGCCAACTCGAACAACACTTTTTAAACAACAAACCTCTTCAATAGATCAAATTGTAGAACTTTTTGGGGAGTTTGATTATCTTTTGGTTGAAGGGCTAAAAAGCATCCCGCTTCCAAGAATAGCCGTACAAAGGGAAAGTTTAAATGAAAATTATTTTGAAATGAGCGATGCAATTGCCACAGATGATACGATACAAGCAAATGAAATTCCAAAAGAGTGTGAACATCTTGATTTGAATAATTTGGAGATGATTCATCAATGGATTGATGGAAACGGGAAAAGATATTAACTAAAATAGGAATTTAAGCTTTTATGGATTATAATTTCACTCTTCAATCGCGACGGTGGTGGAATTGGTAGACACGCTATCTTGAGGGGGTAGTGCCACTAGGTGTGCGGGTTCAAATCCCGCTCGTCGCACCAGACCATAGAAAAAAACTAAAACTGTTTATGCAAACTTTGTTTGCATAGCCTGAAACGTGTGCAACAATAGTTTTGTTCATATTTTCATCTCTTTTTTACAATAGTTCAATCTAATATATAGTTTGATATTTATGACCTAGTTCACTTTTATATTTTTCATGCATATCTTCATAAGAATTATAATGATCCATATTAAGTATCATATAGGCAAAATTTAATGGATAATCGATATAGTTTCCTTCATCTTTTTTATAAATTTCTTCCAAAAGTTGATACATTTTTGTATATATTTCAAAGTTTTCTTTTTTGAGTTTTTCTAAATTTTCTTGGATTTTAATAAGTTTTGAGTCGTTGAATTCGCCTCTTTCATTGATAGTTTTTCTTATTTCAATATACTCTCGCAAATCTTTTTTATTGCGAATATAATCTGTAAAAATGCTTATTAACATATCTATACCTTAGAGTTGAGCTTAGAATATTTTACCGTAAATTGGTAGCTTTACTATAGCATTTGATTTTATTATTGTTCAAAATAAAGTTTAAAAAGAATTTTTATCATAGCATCGATTGATTTCTTGTGTGTTGTCTCTTGGATTGTATGGTAACCGATAGTAGGTATTTGCAGGGTTGTCCCTTGTATTTTTCCTTTCGTTGCTTTGATGATTCTTCCAAGCTCTGTCACACCTAAAGAACCTTTTGTCCCCTCATGGGTATATTTATTTTTTAAATAAGCATCTTTGTAATGGTAATTAATCTTATTATCCAAACATATTTTTTTTATTTTACTTTTTAACGGCGATCTAAAATAGCCATTTTCATCTTTATTTCGTAAAATAACATCAAGATGTAAAATATCTTCTAAATATTCATAAGGACTTGTATCTAAAACTAACAGCTGATCGGTCGTAGTTCCCAGTCTTTGAAAATATTCAAGTAAAAATCTCCAGCTTTTCCCCGCCTCTTCACTGGCACTAAAAAATGCAGTTCCCTGATATCCTAATTGAAAAAGATAAAGAATCATTGCAATAGAGATTACATTGTCAATCTGTGCAGAGATGAGTTCATTTTCCTCATTGATTATAAGTTTATCCATAAATGCAATGGGAGTTCCGGGAAATAGATGTTCAAGCCTGTCAATTTGAAAAATGATATTGTTTCTTCGTTCACACAAAAAAGCATCTTTAATGGTGCTTATCCCAAGGTAGCTTCCCGACCAAGGATCATACGCTTGTACTTTTTGATCTACAAAACGCATCTCAAAATTTTTTAAAAGTTGTTCGGAGTTTGAGTTTCCCAAAAGATCGGCTTGGTTTTTTGCTATAAAAGCTGCATATTGAAACTCATTTTTCCCCGTACAAATAAGACCGTGTCTATCTGCATGTGCAGAGATATATCCGCTTGTGGGATTATCCCCTTTGGCAACTAAAAGACCGTCGTAATATTCAACTTCAAGCTCAAGCTCTTCAAGTTCCCTTTTTAGTTTTACAAAAAAAGGATGTTCTGCTCCTACTACGCTTGGAGTTCTAATAAGCTGTTTTAAAATATCGTAAAATTGTTCCATTAAAAACTCTTTAAAATTTTTTGAAATTATACAACAAAAATAAAAAAATGGTGTATAATTTAATACTTTTTTATAGGTAAAATTATAAGGATAAAACAGATGAAAAGAAATATTGCATTGGTAGAATCGTACTACAATGATTTATGGAATAGAAAAGATATGACACGAGTTGATAAATTATTTCATGACGATATTATTTTTAGGGCTTCTCTTGGCATTGAAACCAAAGGAAAAAAGAATTTCTTGGAGTATTTTGAGATGATAACAAAAGCGATTCCAAATCTTTACCATAGTATCGAAGCGATAGTTGCAGATGAAAAGCAAGTAGCGGCAAGAGCCGTTTATAACGGGACACATCAAGGAAAACTTTTAGAATTTGAAGCCACAAACAATAGAATTAGATACCATGGAGCATCTTTTTTTCAAATTAAAGATAACAAGATATATGATATTTGGGTTTTAGGCGATTTAAACACTTTATATAAACAGTTAAGATAATTATAGTTTTTGCTATAATTATTCTAAATGTTGAAAAAAGAGGAAATGATGATTTCGGACATAATAGATAGTTTTCACTTTGAAGATATAAAAAATGAAAATCACCCTTCTGTTTTTTTTAAACATGAAGAGTATGATCTTTTTATATTAAGACTCCCTTTTTTCTTAGCAAAAGATGAACTCATATATGAAAGTTTTGCTTTTATTATTACCAATAAGGGGTATTTTTATTATGATAAAAAAGAAAAAGATTTTATAGAACTCAAAGATATAAAAGGTTTTTATACTTTTTTGGATAAAAAAATCGATAGTGTTTTAAATATGGTTACATCCTATGCTGCACAAATAGAAAATGTTGAAGATAGAATCTATGAAGAAAAATCGATTAAAGAGTTCAATAAACAATGGTTTATCTATAAAACATCCCTTATACGGATAACCCGTGTTTTAAATAAAGCAACAGATATTTTAAACCAGCTGATGAAAACTTATAAATATGAAGATGATTATTTAGAACGTAATTTTGAAGATATTTTTGAACATCTCGTAAGAGCTTCAAGAGGTTCGGAACATCTTTTAGAAAAGCTTGATTCTATTTATAATTTTAATTTGAACCAAACCAATGAACAGATGAATAGGATCATCTATATTCTTACACTTCTTTCAGGTATTTTTCTCCCTCTAAATTTAATAGTAGGATTTTTTGGGATGAATACAAGCTCATTACCTTTTACACAAGGCAATGGAGGAACATATAATGTATTCTTGTTACTTGTGATAAGTGCTTTGTCAGCTACGATTATTACATTTTTTATGAAAAGAAAATAATTTAAACTTACAGGGAAAAATCATGATAACACAAAATTTAATAATGTCGTTACTTGTATTTGTTATAACGGTTATTTTAATAAAGTCTACAAATTTTTTGATTAAAAAAACGGGAGAACGTAAAAAGGTCAATCCAAAAAGAATATACTATGTAAGCAAATTTTCCCATCTTTTGATCTATTTATTGACAGTGATATTTTTGGCAGTTGTTTGGAATATACAATTAGGGGGAGTTACTGTTTTAGCTTCTTCTATTTTTGCAGTGATTGGAGTAGCACTTTTTGCACAATGGTCAATTTTGAGTAATTTAACTTCAAGTATTATTATATTTTTTACTTTCCCCGCGAGGGTAGGGGATTATATTAAAATTGTCGATGGGGAAAACTCCATCATAGGAGAGATTATAGAGATATCACTTTTTCAAATTGAGATTATAGATGAAGAGCGAAATATCATTCTTTATCCAAATAATCTATTTATTCAAAAACCTATTATTAAACTTTCAAAAAGAAAAGAGCTTGAAAATGATCTTGAAGCAATCAATGTATAATGGCATCGTGCCATTGTACTAAACTGAGACGATAGCCGTCTAAAACTTTTAAAACTTCGTGTGAAAAATAGGGATTACTTGGAAAAACCACCATATCTCCTGCTTGAGGTTTTAGTGTGATATTATTTCCCTTTTCATCGTATAAATAATTAAAAACCAATTCTCCCCCTAAAAAAGACTCAAGGTCGTTTCTCTCCAAAGTATCACAATAAGAAGAGCAAAATAAAACGGTAGTTAATTTACGCGAGGGAGCCACATTTTGAAAACCGATAGTTTTGCCCTCTTTATCTAATATTTCACTGGAATCATCGGCATGTTTTGTATAAAAAAAACCTTTTTTATACTCTAAAACCTGAATATCGGTAGCAGTGGTAAGGGAGATATTAAAATACTCCTCCATCATTAGCTGAAAGTTTTTAAAACTGTTAAAATATAAAGATTCCAGTTCTTTGTTTAGTTTGTAAATATTTGTTTTTCTATATTTTTCTTTTAATGTTTTTTCAATGATTCCAAAAGAATTTATCTCTTTTATTTTTGCAAGTTCCATATCATTGTTTGTTTGTATATGGTTTACAATCGATTGGGATAGTTGTTTTGAGATAAAATTGGGGATTATAAGATATGGATAATCTTTATAGCTATTTGGTATCAATTTATTTTCAATATCGATATGAAGTAAAAAATCATCGCAATAGGTAAAATTACTTATTTGAAACATTACGCCCCTTTTTGTAGATAACAAATAAGGAATTTTGAAAGGGGTATATTATTTAGTGTAATCTAGTTTATAACTATTTGTCTTGTGTTTTGTCTACACACTTGGAATATGCTTCGTCGCATTTTTCCAAACAAGCTTCTTTATTGTCAGGATTCTCGTCAGAGATACATTTTTCTTCACAAACCGTATATTGTGCTTCACAATTTTCATCTGTTGTTGTATCGTTTGCTTGGAGACTGATTGCTAGTAGTATAGCAGCAAAAAGTGCTAAAAGTTTTTTTAACGCCATATGTTTTCCTTTAATTTTGAGATAAGTTTTTTTTGTTACCATAGGCGTACTTATTATATCAATAAGTACTCTATAAATGCTTTGAAAACCTATATATACTCTCACGCCAATGAAGTTTTTGGGTTTTCAAAGTTCTTTCAAAATCCTTATTTGCAATTGTAATTATATTCCAAAAATTAAATTTTTAAGCTAAAAGATTTCTTAATTTTAAAATTATTCGATAATCTCTTCGTTGTTGAGTTCGTAAAACTCACTTTGCTCGATTATCTCTTCTTTAAAATACTCTATTTTATCCTCGGCAATATCAAGATTTTTAAACTGGGCAATATGAAAAACAGCGTCCCCTTCTTGGATTAACGGGATCTCGGATTTTCCGATGATTACACCATCATATGGAGCTATTATTTCATAAGTATCATCCTCGAAAGGATCATCGATATAGGCAATAATTTCATCTAAAGTCACTGTATCCCCTAGAGCCTTAATAGTTCGCACCAATCCCCCATGAGTTGCACGTATCCATTTACTTGATTTTGATATGATTGGAATTTTAGGAGTTTTTTTCCTTACCACGTTAGGGAGCATCCCATTGGCACGTAAAACATTTACAATCCCTTTTACACCGATTCTAATTGCTTTTTCGTCAAAACGTAAAGCCTCCCCGGCTTCATAAAGTAAAACAGGGACATTTTCATCCCCTGCAACTGCCCTTAAAGAACCGTCTCTCAGCTCAGAGTGTAAGATTACGGGAGCTTCAAATTTTTTTGCCAAGTTAAAAGTAAATTCATTTTTAATATTTGTTCTGATTTGTGGTAGGTTTGATTTATGGATGGAAGCTGTATGGATATCGATTCCCAGATCACATTTTGATACGATCTCGTCAAAAAAAATCTTTGCAACCCTACTTGCCAAAGAACCTTTTACGCTACCGGGAAAACTTCTATTTAAATCTCTTCTATCGGGAAGATAACGTGAAAGAGTCATAATCCCATAAATATTTACAATAGGAACCAAGAGAAGAGTCCCTTTGAGTTTTTTTAAAATATTTAGTTTTCTCAAACGTCTAATAATCTCGATACCGTTTAGCTCATCGCCGTGAATTGCAGCACTGATAAATACGATAGGACCATCTCTTTTCCCTCTGATAACCCTTATCGGAAGCTTTGTAGGAGTATTGTAAAGTTTTGGCATAGAGAGTTCTATTTTTGTCTCTTTCCCTTTAGGAATAGAAATACCGTCAATAATTAGTTCAGACATTTTACGCTCCTATATTGTCCTTTTTTCTTCTCCTTTTTTTCGTTGGGTTTTCAGGGTTGATCGGCGTAACGTTTTTTTCAATATAATCGATTATTTTACCTGCAATATCAATTTCCGTTGATGTCTCAATCCCCTCTAACCCCGGGGAAGAGTTTACCTCCATCACAAGTGGACCTCTACTAGATGGTATCATATCAACTCCACATACCCCAAGTCCCATCGCTTTTGCCGCTTTGAGTGCCGTAGATTTTTCTTTACGTGTTAGTTTGTGGGCTGTTGCATTTCCCCCTTGATGGAGATTTGATCTAAAATCTCCCTCAGCCCCTTGTCTTTTCATGGCTCCCACAACTTCGCCGCCTACAACCAAAGCTCTTATATCGGCTCCTCCTGCTTCTTCAATAAACTCTTGAACAAGTAAGTTTACCTCCATCCCGTAAAATGCATCGAGTACAGATTTTGCCGCCTTTTGGGTTTCAACCAAAACCACACCCACACCTTGAGTCCCCTCAAGTATTTTGAGCACCAAAGGTGTACCGCCGCTTAGTTCAATAATATCTTTTGCATTTGATTTATTTGAAGCAAAAATTGTTTTTGGCATATCTACGTCGTATTTGGAGAGCACTTGCAAGGAACGTAGTTTGTCCCTGCTTCTTTTAATAGCTAAATTTCCACAAGTTGAAAAAGCTCCCATCATCTCAAAGTGTCTTACCATAGCAGTACCGTAAAATGTTCTACTCGCACCGATTCTTGGTATTATGGCATCCGGAACAAGAAGTTCTTCCCCTTTATAATTAACTTTAAGTTCCCCTTTCATAATCTCGATTGAACATTTTAGATAATCAATCACACGGACTTCCCAACCTTTTAGCTCCGCTGCTTCAACCAATCTTTTGGTTGAATAAAGACTTTCGTTTCTCGATAATATATAAACTCTCATTTTAAACCTTTTTATTTTGCTTTTGCTAAATTTTCTTGCGATACATCAACCAAAAAACGATCTTTTAAAAATCTTCTTCCAATCAGCATCGGAAATTTCATATCCGATCTATCGGTTAAAGAGATTACACTTTTGTATTTTTTCCCAAAAAAATCCACACTTACTTTGATAGAGGGTCGAAGTTGTATTTGACCGTTAGAACTTTTTACTTTTTTTATTTTATAAAGTGGAAAGGTCATCCTTTTGCCGTGATATGCCTCATGTACTTCATCAAGAAGGGTAAAACTTACCGTATTGTTTTGTTCATCAATATCAATATGATCGCAATGCAAAGCATTGGAATCGGCTCCCGTATCAACTTTTGCATCAAGATCAAAGAGTTCAAGATCGATGATTGAAATAAACTCATGACGCCCTATTATTTTTTTATCCATTTGTTTGTTTCCATTGTAAATAAAATTTGATTATTATAATACACTTTATATAAATATAATGGTAAGATTATGACCCATGATAACAAAAGATTCAATTGAAAATTTAAAATCCCACCTTGATGTTGTTGATGTAGTCTCACAGTTTGTGGAGCTGAAAAAAAGCGGAGCAAACTTTAAAGCGTGTTGCCCTTTTCACGGAGAAGATACTCCGTCGTTTGTAGTAAGTCCGCAAAAACAGATATACCACTGTTTTGGATGCGGGGTTGGCGGCGATTCTATTAAATTTGTTATGGAGTATGAAAAACTCTCATACCCGGAAGCGATAGAAAAACTCGCTTCCATGTATAATGTATCGCTCCAATATGACAATGACTATAAAAAAATAGATACAAATGTACTTGCGCGAGTTAATGAATACTATAATAAAATGCTTTTACATAATAAAATGGCGAGTGAATACCTTAAAAATAGGGGAATCTCCGATTTTTCCATAGAGAAATTTGAAATAGGATATGCGGGAAGTTCAAACGATACAATCAATTTTTTAAAAACCAACTTTTTAAACTTGGCAGATGCAAAAGAGTTAGGGATCATAGACAATGGACAAAATGGACTCTATGCAAGGTTTATCGAGAGAATCACGTTTCCAATCTATACCATTAACGGTAATATTGTAGGATTTGGCGGACGAACTATCAGCGGACACAATGCAAAATATGTAAACTCCCCCCAAACAAAACTTTTTAATAAATCCCGTCTTTTGTATGGATATCATTTGGCAAAAGAGGCAATTTATAAACAAAAGTCCATTATAGTAACCGAGGGGTATCTTGATGTGGTTATGCTCCATCAAGCGGGATTTAACAATACGGTTGCAACCCTTGGAACAGCCCTTACAAAAGAGCATCTTCCGTTGCTTAAAAGGGGAGAGCCTCGCGTGATAGTAGCGTATGACGGAGATAAAGCGGGATTAAATGCTGCGTATAAGGCGAGTTTGCTTTTAAGCAGCAGTAATTTTCTTGGCGGAGTTGTGATATTTGAGGAGGGACTTGACCCTGCGGATATGGTTAAAAACAATCAAATAGACTCACTCAATAATCTTCTTTCCAAACCAACCCCTTTTATCCCTTTTGTAATTGAGTACATTATCAATCAATACGATATGAACAATTCTCAACAAAAGCAACAAGCAAGAGGAGAAGTAAATAGTTTTTTACAAACACTGAGTCCTATTTTACAAGAAGAATATCAAAATGTAGCTGCTAGAAAACTCAATGTAAATGTTAATCAAATTCAAATACAACATTTTGATAACCAAAGGGTCAATCAAGTACAGCTATCCTCTTTGGATATAGCGGAACTTAGCATCATTAAAACTATTTTAGATGATATGAGCTACCTTCAAACAGTGCAAAAAGAGCTAAGCGGGGAGATGTTTGAAACCCATGGGGATGAGTATAATCTTCTTTTAAATAATCCAGATGACCCCTCTTTAAGAGGACTAATGCTCAATGATAAACTAATTATTTACACAAAAGAGCAGTTAAAACAACAGCTGAATTTGATGCTTGTTCCATATTACACAAAAAAATTGCAACACCTTACCTATGACAATGAGATCGAGTTTAAGAAAAAATCATTAATGATACGGGATATTAAGTATAAACTGGGTGAACTTAAACGTGGGAAACTGATAGATATTTAAATAAATGCTAAGTAAATTTTAAGTAACATTGCGGACTTAAATTTATAGTGAAGGAATTCTTAATGGAGTTTTTACATTCAAACAATGCACCTGCAGCGATTGGACCATATTCACAAGCAGTTAAAGTAAACGGTATGCTTTATACTTCGGGGCAGATTGCCTTAGAGCTTAACGGCGAGATGGTTGAAAATGATATTAAAAAACAAACGCGAAAAATATTTTCTAATCTAAAAGCAATTTTAGAAGATAACAATACTTGTATGGATAATGTTGTAAAAGTAAATATTTATTTAACCGATATGAATGATTTTGGTGTCGTAAATGTAATTATGGCGGAAGTTTTTGGAAATCACAAACCTGTAAGAAGTACAATTGCCGTTGCAGGATTGCCTAAAAATGCACTGATTGAGATGGATGTAATCGCTACGGCAGATTACTAAAAAGAACTTAAAAGATTCACTTAAACAAAGTTTAAACTAAAAGCGGGTAGAATTCGCTTTCATAATTTATAAGAGGGTAAGCTAATGTACGCAATTATCAAAACAGGCGGTAAGCAATACAAGGTATCTGAAGGTGATATCATCAATGTAGACAAGCTTAGTAAAGAGCCAAAAGACACAGTAGAATTCGACGTAGTAGCTGTAAACGACGGAAAAGCTTTAACAACTGGAAAAGATGTTGAAGGGAAAAAAGTTACAGCTGAGGTTATCGTTGAGGGTAGAGATAAAAAAGTTATCATTTACAAAAAACGAAGAAGAAAAGATAGTAAGCTAAAAAGAGGTTTCAGAAGAAGCTTCACAAAAGTTAGAATTACTAAAATCGCAGCATAAGGGGTAAAGAATGGCTCACAAGAAAGGTCAAGGTAGTACTAATAATAATAGAGACTCAGCTGGTAGAAGGCTAGGGGTTAAAAAGTTCGGTGGAGAGCAAGTAAGAGCTGGAAACATCATTCTTAGACAAAGAGGTACAAAAGTACACGTTGGTGAGAATGTAGGAATTGGAAAAGACCATACAATTTATTCATTAATTGATGGTGTTGTAAAATTTGAAGTAAAAGATAAAAAAAGAAAGAAAGTTTCAGTTTACGCATCGTAATTAAAAACGATGATACTTCATAAAAGGCACCGTAGCTTAGCTATGGTGCCTTTTTTTATTTAAGAAACAAATGTGAATTACAAGTAACTCGTTACTTGCTTTAGGATTTGTTTCTTTAGATGGAATTTACTTCCATCGCTAAAAGAAATTATTGAGCAAATGATCCCTTTAAAATGGGACATTTGAAAGGAAGATCATGTTTGTAGATAGTGTTAGTTTTACGGTCAAGTCGGGAAAAGGTGGACCAGGTTGTGTTTCATTTAGACGTGAAAAATTTGTAGTCCAAGGTGGACCTGACGGTGGTGACGGTGGAAAAGGGGGCGATGTTTATTTTGAAGTAGACAACAATACCGATACACTCTCATGGTTTAAAGGGAGAAAAGTCCTTAAAGCCGATAATGGAAAGCCGGGGATGGGAAGTAGAAAAACAGGAAAATCTGCCGATCCACTTATATTAAAAGTGCCTCCAGGGACTCAAGTGATTGACGATGAGAGTGGGAAAGTGATTCTCGATATGCTTGAACACGGAGATAAACAGCAGCTTTTAGAGGGTGGAAAAGGTGGACTTGGAAACTTTCACTTTAAAAGTTCACGAAACCAAACTCCATCTTTTGCACAGCCGGGGATCCCTGCGCAGCAAAAAACTGTAAGACTAGAGCTTAAACTTATTGCAGATGTTGGACTTGTGGGATATCCAAATGTTGGAAAATCGACGTTGATCTCAACTATTTCCAATGCAAAACCTCAAGTTGCAAACTATGAGTTTACAACACTTACTCCAAAACTTGGAGTGGTACAGGTTGGAGATTATAACTCTTTTGTAGCGGCAGATATTCCGGGTATCATAGATGGAGCAGCCGATGGACGAGGTTTGGGACTGGAGTTTTTAAAACATATCGAGAGAACCCAAACATTGCTTTATATGATTGATGTATCAAATTATAGAGAGATGTTAGATCAGTATCGTGTGCTTCAAGAAGAAGTTGCAAAATTTTCTAGCGAACTTGCGTCGAGAAAATTTGCTATTGTTTTAAGTAAAACAGATGCAGTTACACCTGAAGAGTTAGATGAAAAAACTGAACAATTTATAAAAGAGACTGTAGGGGAACTCTCAAGTGAAAATAGTTTTGGATTTGAAAAAGACAAAAACTACTTTTTACAAGATTTAACATATAATAAGTATGATGAAAATCTCCCGTATTTTATATTGCCGATATCTTCTGCAACTGTTAAAAATATGGAGCCTTTAAAGTATGTGTTGTTTGATTTGATCTCAATGAGTAAAAATAAAAAAGAAGAGTAAGATGATGGAAAGATTGGTTTTAAAAGTTGGTTCTGCTGTTTTAACCGAGAATGGGAAGATTGCCCATAGGAGGTTAGATAATCTTGTAGAGTTTATTTCACAGTTAAAACAAAAATATGAAGTGATATTGGTAAGTTCAGGAGCTGTGGCTGCGGGATATACGGCACTACAACTAGATAAAAGTAAAGTGGCAAATAAACAAGCACTTGCTTCTATTGGTCAGCCTCTTTTAATGCACACTTATAGACGTGAATTTGCTAAATATGAGATAGTATGTTCCCAAGTACTTTTAGAAGCTTCTATTTTCAAAGATGAGATAAGATTAAACCATGCAAAAGAGGCAATTAATGTGATGCTGCAAAACGGTGTAGTACCGATTATGAATGAAAATGACGTAACCGCAGTCGAGGAGCTTGTATTTGGAGACAATGATCAACTCTCGGCTTATATCACACACTATTTTGATGCAGATCTTTTGGCAATTTTGACCGACATTGATGGATTTTACGATAAAAATCCACATGAGAGTAAAGATGCAAAGATGCAAAAAATTGTTACAAATATTGATCCTGAACTTTTAACCCAACAACATAGTGCAAACAGTGAATTTGCAACAGGCGGGATAGTGACAAAACTCAAAGCGGCAGATTTTTTAATGCAAAACAATAAAAAAATGTTTTTAACAAGTGGTTTTGATCTTGATAATATTAAAGAATTTTTGCTGAATGGAAAACATAAAGGGGGAACTTTATTTTTTAAAGAGAGTTAAACAGCTCTTTCCCTTTTTTTGTCAAATAGGGGAAAAGTATAATATTAAAAACTATCTCTTTACTTTGTTTGATAGAATCTTTGGTAATTGTACCGTTTGTAGAGGTAAAAGTTTGCCAATAAGCAGAGATAAACCAGTTGAGTTTTGCATGGAGATGAATCTCCTCTTTTTGGATATTTTTTAGTATCTTTTTATCAATTAAATATTGCAATACCGATTCAATTTGTGTGATACGTAAATTTTGTTTTTTAATAAACAGCTTTTTTAATTCAGGATTGACTGCCATAAGAGTAATCATATCTCTCATCAAAAACCTATATTCCCAAAATAGCTTTCCGTAAAGATCAAACATATCGGCTAAAACCTGCAAAGGATTTTGTGCACTGAGTATTTTCTCAAAGCTGTGAAGCTCTTCAAAAGTTTGTGACATATCAAGATATATCTCTTTGATAATAGCTTCTTTGTTTTTGTAGTGGTAGTAAAGGTTTCCCGGACTTATATTTGCCGCTGCCGCAATATGATTGGTAGAAATTGAAAGGGTATCCCCTTCATTAAACAATGCAATGGCTGTTTTTTTAATCTTCTCTTTTGTTAAGGATTTTTTTTTTCGCATAGCCAATTATATAAAATTAGAGCTTTTACACTAATTATTAGAGTAATTACTCTAAAATTAAGTTAAATTTTATATTTTTAATAATACAATTTGAATAGATGGATACGAAAGGATTATAAATGACACTTGATAAACCGGGAGCCGGGCTTCCAAAGAGTGAAAGAGCAAGTATAAAGATGCTGCTAGTACCGATTGTACGTATATTTTTTACTTGGGATATAGCTTTGGTTTTTTTAAAAAGAGAGATAAATATTATAAAAAAACTTGTAGCTAAGATACCAAAAGAAAAATGTATAGAACAACCGATTATAGATAGAACCTTTGCAATAGAAGACGACTCAAGAAGATACTCGATAAATATGGCACTAGAGCATCTTGTAGTAACAGGAGAGGGGGTAATGATGATAATTAAAACTTTGTCCCAAGAACAGGAGATGGGCAGTGAAATTACAATAGAATCAGTGAAGCCAAATCAAAATAAACTAAACCAAATAGAAGATTTTTTAGCTTTTTACGATAGATATTTTGAATTTGCAAAAAATTTATCTAAAAAGCAATCCAAAGCAACGGCAAAACATCCTTGGTTTAGTTCGTTCAACAACTTTGATTGGAGCGTATTTATGTATATGCATACTTTTATCCATAGACGACAAATAGAAGCAATCATAAAAAAGTTAGGAGAAAACAATGAGTAGCAATGCTTTAGGTACAGTTTTTAGAATAGTTTTAATATCTCTTGCCCTTTTAGGATTTTGGTCGGTTGGTATTGCAGTGGTATATTATTTTGTGTGTTTGATTTTTGGATTTACTTTTTCTTTCAATATATTTGTACTATTGTTTTTTAGTGTGATTATCTATAGAGCTTTTTATCCAAAAAATGTGTTTATTTGACTTATCTTCAATATTATTCTAAAATACGCAAAAATTTTAAAGGAAAATAATGGAACAATTGCCAAATTGCCCAAAATGTGGAAGTGAATATACTTATGAGGATGGACCGCTTTTAATATGTCCCGAGTGTGCGTATGAGTGGTCAAAAGAAGCTGCAGAAGAAGAGGAAGCAGGTTTAGTAGTAAAAGATGCAAACGGAAATATTTTAGCTGACGGCGATGACGTAACTGTTATAAAAGACCTTAAAGTAAAAGGAAGCTCAAGTGGTATCAAAGTTGGTACAAAGATCAAAGGTATTAGACTTTGTGAAGGACACGACGGTCATAATATAGACTGTAAAGTACCTGGTGTGGGTGCAATTAAACTCAAACAAGAGTTTGTAAAAAAACAATAACAATCTACAAAAAAGAGCTTTTGCTCTTTTTGACTCACATATAAAATATTTCTATCAACTTTATGTTACAATGAAACTATGAAAAATCTAAGAACTTCTTTTGAAAAAGATAGCAATTCCCCTTTATCAGAACTTTTTTTAGCTAGTTTTGATTATATAAAAATTTGTATAGGAAACGATGTAAAAGTGAGATACAATCAAAACACAACAACTTTTTATACAAAAGATGGTGGGTATTGTTATCTAAAAGCTTATGATAACTATGTACATATCGGCTGGACTAGAGGAAGATATATAGAAGATAGATACTCTTTACTTTTTGGAGACGGTAAAACTATACGTGGACAAAAGGTTACAAAGCTTGATAAAACTACACGAGAGGCTATCAAGTATTATTGTGATAAGACATTGATATTTTTAATAGAGCATAATGAACTGATGAAAATGAGGAAAAGTAGGTATGAATAAAACTTTTAGCTCCATAGAGCTTGTAAATGATAGATATGACGGTGTCATAATAGAGAAGTTCCCAAAGGATTTAGACAAGTTTGAAAAAGAGCTTACATACCTTATAAACCATCTTGAAAATAAAAAGCTTTTATGGATAAAACTTGATATAGAAAATTCAAAATATATTCCGCTTTTGACAGGGTACGGCTTTGTATTTCATCACTGCAACGAAAAAGATATTACACTTATAAAAAGGCTTACCCCTGACCCTGTGGTGCCTACTGCTACAAACCATACTTTGGGAGTGGGAGCAGTTGTCCTTGACGGCGATAAACTTTTGGTTATAAAAGAGAGAATAGGGCAAAGATATAAACTTCCCGGTGGTCATATAGACGATAGTGAAAATATCTCAAATGCACTTATTCGTGAAGTATTAGAAGAGACTGGTATAGAAGTGGAGTTTGAATCTATTGTGAGTCTTGGTCATTTTACCCCTGGACAATTTAATGAATCAAATCTTTATATAGTATGCCGTGCCAAACCTTTAACAAAAGAGATAAATATACAAGACGATGAAGAGATCATGGAAGCTAGATGGTTGGAAGTCGATAAATATCTTGCCTGTGATGATGTGCTTCCTTACAATAAAAAGATAGTAGAAAATGCACTTAACAATAATGGGTTTAAGATAGATACTACCAAAGATCTTATTACGCGAATTGATGTGGAGTATGAGCTTTTTTGTTAAATGTTAAACAAAGAGTTACTTTATTGAAAAATATTTATATCTTTTGCTATTTCAAAGTAAAAAATACTAGATTTTAAATTATTAATCAAAGTTTTAAAAATCATATTACAATAATACAGCCCATAAATTAGTATAATTTATTTAATTATTTACTAGCAATTTTAATTATTTTTTAAGAAATTTTACCATTTTTTTACCACTATATTGTACACTCATGGGAAGTTTATATTAGGGGTAGAAGATGGTGTGTCAATCCGATAATTTAAAAATATTAATTGCAGATGATTCCGCGAGACACATAGAAAAGTATGCAACTTATTTTAAAAAATATTTTACCAAAGTGTTTACTGCAAAAGATGGAGCAGAAGCGTATGAAATATATCAAGAAAAACTTCCAGAAGTTATTCTACTCGATATAAATATGCCAAAACTCAACGGTATCGATCTTCTTAAAAAAATTAGAGAAACAGATAACAAGACGCAAGTTATTATCTTATCTGCACATAGTGAAAAAAAATATCTTTTAGAAACATCTCATTTTAAGATTACCGATTATTTGGTCAAGCCTGTTACAAGAGAACAATTAAAAAAAGCAATCGATACTGCATTGAGTACACTAAAATCACAAAAAGATAAAAGTTAAAAAGTACGGGAGAAAATAATGAATATACTGAGTGTAAAAAAGATTGTTGAGGAAAATGGGATAATTTTTTTAATGTACGGTGGATTTTTATCCCAAACATTGATTACGGGTATGACGGAGGCTCTTGAAAAAGAGGTACAAAGCAGTGAACTCAATGCCGGTGTAGCAAGTAATATTTTTACCATCTTTATAGAACTTTCACAAAATATGATGAATTATTCAATTGCGAAATATAAAGATCATGGATTGGATAAGTCGGAAGCTTTAATTGTGATCGGCAAAGACAGTGACAATTTTTATTATATAAGTAGTCAAAACGTTGTTGATAAAAGAGGTATGGAAGTGATTAACTCACGCCTTGACGATATAGTTAGTCTGAATAAAGAGGAGATAAAAAATCGTTATAGGGAGCTAAGAAAAAGTGGTAAACATTCCCATAATAAAGGCGGTGGTATAGGCTTTTATGAGATAGCCAAAAGATGTAACGGATTTGAATATGAGTTTCTACCTATAGATGAAGATAGATATTATTTTCAATTTAAAGTAATAGTACACGCTAAATAAGGAGGAAAAATGGAAAATTTACATATAGAAGCAACACAATATACACCTGAAATAATACTTGATATCAACGGTACTAGTTCAATATCCGGCAAGTCTTATCCTGAAAATACTTTTGAGTTTTACGAGCCTGTGATGAATTGGCTTAAAACATATTTTGAGTCTCATGCAGCCAAAAAGACAATATTTAATATAGAGATAATTTATTTTAACTCAAGTAGTTCAAAGCTTTTTTTTGATCTTTTTGATCTTTTAGAGGAATATTCTACCAAAGTGGATATTGAGATAAATTGGATATATGATAAAGAGAATGAAAGTGCTTTGGAAACAGGAGAAGATTTTCAAGAAGATTTTGAAGCACTTAATTTTAATTTGGCAGCTAAATAATTAAATATGGAAAATAATAAGCTAATATCCGAAATAGAGGTGCTTCAAGCAAAGTTTGAACAGACTACTGCCAAATTGATTAAAGATGTTAAAAGACATAATAAAATTATGGAACGAAGTGATAGAAGGCAAAAAAAAGAGTATGATGAACTTCAAAAAAAGCTTGAAGAGGTTGAACAACTCCATAAAGAGATAGCCGATACCCAAAAAGAGGTTATTTTTGCAATGGGTTCTATTGGAGAGAGCCGCTCAAAAGAGACAGGGAACCATGTAAAAAGAGTGGCAGAGTATTCTAAATTATTTGCATTAAAATATGGTATGAGTGCTGATGAGGCAGAGCTTTTAAAACAAGCTTCTCCTATGCACGATATAGGAAAAGTAGCGATTCCAGATGCAGTATTACACAAACATGGACGTCTTAGCGATGAAGAGAGAGAATTGATGAATACCCATGCAAAACTGGGATATGATATGCTTTGTCATTCGGAACGTTCTATTTTAAAAGCAGCAGCAATTGTAGCATATGAACATCATGAGAGATGGGATGGCAAAGGCTATCCTAGAGGTTTAAGAGGGGATGATATACATATCTACGGAAGGATAACTTCTATTGCGGATGTATTTGATGCTCTTGGAAGTGATAGATGTTATAAAAAAGCGTGGGAGGATGAGAAGATATTTTCTTTGTTTAAAGAGGAAAAAGGGAAACAGTTTGATCCTGAACTGGTAGATATATTTTTTGAAAATTTAGAGCAATTTTTAGAGATTCGTGAAGAGTTTAAAGATATTATAGAGCTTGGTTAAAAAATATGAAAAAAATAGTTTTGATTATTCTATTGGTTATCTCTTCACTATGGGGAGATGTTCAAAATACGCTTCATCTTACACAAAAAGAGAAAAAATGGCTTAAGAGTGAGCCTGTTATCAAATTTGCCGTAGATCCAAACTGGCTCCCGATAGAAGCGATTGATCCTAAAACAACCAAATATGAAGGGATGATGGCCGATTATTTACAAAAAATTCAAAAACTTACAACGATAGAGTTTCAGCTTGTACCGACAAAAACATGGAAAGGGTCGGTTGAACTTGCAAAAGATAAAAGTGTAGATATGTTGGCAGCCGTTAGTATTACACAAGAGAGGGAAAAATTTCTTAATTTTTCCAATACTACTATTAGACTAACCGATGCTGTTATTATGAAAAATACCAAAGCTTTGATTTCAGATATTATAGAGTTGAAGGGATTGAGAATCGGTGTTTCCAAAGGGACATCGGTACATAATATGCTTATCAAAAATTATCCACAATTAAAAATAGTACCTTTGCAAGGAACTTATATAGGTATTGATGAACTCAATAGGGGAAATATCGATGCGTATGTAGGGAATCTTGAAGTGATCAACCATATTATTGTGGCAAGAAATTTTTTGGATTTGAAAGTTGTTTTACAACTTGATCATCCAAGAGAGCTTCATATTGCACTTCTCAAAGAGTATCCAAATGAGGCTTTGTCAATAATCAATAAGGCTATAAATGCCATCTCAAAAGAGGAGTTTGAACAGATACGAAAAGCTTGGATAGGTTTAAAAGCAAACGATGAGGTAGATTATATATTTTTAACAAAAATATTGTTTGTAGTTTTGATATTGGTATTGGTTATAGTTTATCATAATAGACATTTGCAGAGCAAAGTTGATAAAAAAACACAGGCTTTGCAAAAGCAAAAAGAAAATCTTGAGCGTTTGATGTCTCAATTTGATAAAAATGTAATATTTTCAAAAACAGATTTAGAGGGTAAAATTATATATGTCAGTGAAGCTTTTTGTGAGATAAGTGGATATAGCAAAGAAGAATTGATAGGAAATACACACTCTATAATGAAAGATCCTTCGATGCCTATCGAAATCTACATATATCTTTGGGATAATTTGGTCAATCAACAAAGTATATCTTTGGAACTTAAAAATAGGACAAAAGAAGGTAAAAGCTATTGGCTTGAGACAAAATTTGAACCAGATTACGATAAAGAAGGGAATCATATAGGATACTCTGCGATTAGAACTGATATAACCGCTCGAAAAGAGTTTCAAGAACTGAGTGAATTTTTGGAAGAAAAAGTAGATGAGAGAACAAGTGAACTTAACGATGAGAGAACTTTTATAGATTCGGTAATGAATTCACAAAGTAATTTTGTTATTGCTACGGATGGAACAAAAATAAAAACTTCAAATAAAGCATTTTTAGATTTTTTTAATGTTAAAAATAATGGAGAGTTTATAGAAAAATACGGAAATTGTATATGTAATGTGTTTGACAAAAGTGCTCCGAAAGATTTTATCCAAAAAGAAGTAGATGGGCAAAAATGGATAGATTATGTTTATGAAAACAGATCAAAAATCCATAAAGCAATCATAGAACATGATGGCAAAAAATATATTTTTACCATTACTGCAGATAGATTTAACTTTAAAGATGAAGTACTCAAAACAGCGGTATTTACCAATATTACCGAGATTGAAAAAGTAAAAGAGGAGATAGAGTCAATTCATAAAAACACAAAAGATTCTATAGAGTATGCGTCATTGATACAATATGCCATCATACCGGATAATGAATTGTTTAGAAAATATTTTAGCGAGTACATAGCAATTTGGCATCCAAAAGATATAGTTGGAGGAGATATATATCTTTTTGACGAGCTAAGGGATGACAATGAATGTTTGCTTATGGTTATAGATTGTACCGGACATGGGGTACCGGGAGCTTTTGTAACTATGTTGGTAAAGGCGATTGAGCGGCAAATTACTATGATGATAAAAAGTGATCCCGATTTGGTCGTAAGTCCTGCTAAGATACTTCAAATATTTAATCAACATATGAAGCATCTTTTAAAACAAGAAGATGAAAACAGTATATCAAATGCAGGATTTGACGGTGGAGTTTTGTATTATAACAAACAAAAAAATATTGTAAAGTACGCTGGAGCCAATACGCCCCTTTTTTATGTACAAAACAATAAGGTGCATACAATAAAAGGGGATAGATACTCTATAGGATATAAAAAAAGTGACGCCGGTTTTGAGTTTAAAGAACATATTATTGATATAAGTGAAGATGTGCAGTTTTATCTTACGACCGATGGTTATTTAGATCAAAATGGAGGAGAGAAAGGTTTTCCTTTTGGTAGAAGAAAGTTCAGCACAATGATAGAAAAACACTATATGGAGAGTTTGGCAGATCAGCAAGAGGTATTTTTAGAGGAGCTTTATAAATACCAAGGTAACGAAAATAGAAATGACGATATCACTTTAATAGGATTTAAAATAAAAGGGTTTAAAAGAGGAATAAATAATGAATAGAGGTAAACAATTAAAAATTTTGATAGCAGATGATTCTGTAGTTCTTTTGAAAAAATATGAGATATCTTTTAAAAAATATTTTAGTAAGGTACTTACTGCAAAAGATGGAATAGAAGCATATAGACTATACAACAAAGAAGCACCACATATTGTCTTGCTTGATATTCATATGCCAAGATTAAATGGTCTTGAAGTGTTAAAAAGAATTAGAGAAATAGATAAAAAAACGAAAGTTATTATTTTATCTGGAGATAATGAAAGAGACTTAATCTTAGATGCTATTAATTATGGAGTGTCCGGTTATTTTATCAAGCCTATTGCGAGAATGGAGATGAAGGAAACTTTAAAGAGAATCGTTGAAAATATAGAATCGTAAAAGGTTTATTTGGAGTTATGAAGATACTTTATAGTTATAAACTATTTTGAAAAATAAAAAGGATAAATGATGAGTATAAAATTAAAACTACTGATATCAATTTCGGCAATGGTTGCGTTTTCGTATATCATTTTGGGATATATGATGCTTTCAAACAGTTACAGCGATAACTTTGAGAATCTAAAAAACAAAGAGAGTATCATCTCTAACGAGTCTGCAAAATATGTCAATGACTATTTAAGTTCCAAAGCAGATATTATAGAATCGATTGCTAAACAGTTGGCATCGGTTCATCCTATGAATTCTAAAATAGAGATAAAAAATATGCTTGTAGCTGCAAAAGATGCAGGAGGATTTGGTTCGGTGTATGCAGGGTATGCAGCTGAGGGCTTAATGCTTAGATGGAGCGGTAGAAATACATTGGCTGCAAAAGACGGGTATGATCCAAGAGCCAGACCTTGGTACAAACTAGCCGTAGAGATGAAAAACTCAGGAGTAACTAAACCCTATATCGATAGTGCGACTAAAAAACTTACCATATCCGTTTTTGCACCGATTGTAAAAGATAATAATATTATTGGAGTAGTGGGGTCGGATATATTTTTGGATACCATAGTGAAAACGGTTTTGAATATCTCTATAGAAGACTATGGATTTGCCTATCTTGTCGATGAAAAAGGTACTATCTTAATACATAAAGATAAGAAAAAGCTCAATAAACAAAGCACTGCTTTAAAGTCGCTTCAAGGATTAAATAAAAAATTCGGGGAAATAGAGGGTAAATTGATAGCATTTTCAAAAATTGACGTTGCTAATTGGTTCCTTTGCGTGGAGCTTGATAAAGATAAAGCGTTTCAAAAGATATACAACAGTCTTTATACTTTTGGGATATCTTCGATTATTTTTCTTGTATTGACGTTGGTTATCCTATATGCTTCTTTAAATAAAATTTTATCTCCTATCCAAAAAGTTCAAGACGGTATTATTATGTTTTTTGAGTATTTAAAAGGGAAAAACGACACTTTAAACAAACTAGATATAAACTCGCAAGATGAATTTGGAGTGATGGCAAAAGAGATAAATAAAGGGATAGAATCTTTACAGGTTGCTTTTGAAGAGGATAAAGCAATCTTAAATGAAGTTGTAGTGATGTTAGGGGAACTTGAAAAAGGCGATCTTTCCCAAAGATTAAGTGTAGAAGTTTCTAATCCTACTTTAAATAAACTTAAAAATGAACTTAATAAGATGGCAAACAATCTACAAAAAAATATTTTTAATATCATAAGTGTTTTAGATGAGTATTCACAGTATAAATATTTAAGCAGTGTTTCTATTGATAATTTAAAAGATGACTTTTTGAAGCTTTCAAACGGAGTAAATACTTTAGGAGTATCGATAACCGATATGTTAAACGACAATCAAACAAATGGACTGGTTCTTCAAAAAAGTGCAAATGAGTTGATGAATAATGTTGATACTTTAAGTAGTTCTGCCAATGAAGCGGCCGCAAGTTTAGAAGAAACGGCAGGAGCACTTGAGGAGATAACCTCTACAATAGAAAATAATACTCAAAATATAATTATGATGTCAAAGTATGCGAAAGAACTTTCTTCTTCCGCAAATGAAGGGAAAAAACTAACCCAAAAAACCACTGCTTCAATGGATGAGATCAATGATGAGGTAAATGCTATCAATGAAGCGATCAGTGTAATAGACCAAATAGCATTCCAAACAAATATTCTCTCACTCAATGCAGCAGTTGAAGCGGCAACGGCAGGGGAAGCAGGAAAAGGGTTTGCAGTTGTTGCACAGGAGGTTAGAAATCTAGCGACAAGAAGTGCAGAGGCTGCAAAAGAGATAAAAGATCTTGTCCAAAGTGCTACGGCTAAGACAAATGAAGGGAAAAATATAACAGACCTTATGATTGAAGGGTATGAAAGTTTAAATAACAATGTTTCTAAAACTTTGGAGTTGATACAAAGTGTAGAATATGCAGGGAAAGAGCAGCAGTCGGGAATAGAACAAATCAACCATGCTATGGGTAGTCTTGATGCACAAACACAAAAAAATGCAAGTGTTGCTTCTAAAACAAGAGAGATAGCAAGTGATACTCTAAGTTTGGCTACGACCGTTTTTGAAGATACACAAAAAAAAGAGTTTCATAAAAAATGATGAATTATATATTTTGAGAGTATAATAAAAAAAAATTTTAGGTTGGGTAGTGTTTAGAATAGTATTTTTAATTTTAATTTTTTTTAATGTGTTATTTAGCGATGTTGTCAAGGTTGAATTTAACTGGAAACATCAATTTGAATTTGCAGGGTTTTATGCTGCTTTACAAAAAGGTTATTATAAAGATGCAGGACTTGACGTAGAGCTAATAGAGCGAGACATATCTATTCCACATGGACAAAAATGCCTTAATAAGGAAGTGCAGTTTTTCATCTCTTATAGTAGCGTGATTAGTGAAATCCAAAATAAAAAACCGTATGTTATGGTTGCAAATTATCTTAAAAGGTCTCCTTTGGCACTTGCGGTTAAAAAAGATATCTTGCTGCCAAAAGATTTAAAAAACAAAACTATAATGGCAAGTATCGAAGAGATGCAAAGTGCCGGTTTTAGGAAAATGTTTTTAGAAAACGGTATTAAAAAAAGCGATTATAAATTTGTCCAAAATTCCATGGAACTGGAGGAATTCCGTCAAGGCAGGGCAGATGCTATATCGATATACCTTACAAACGAACCTTATTTTTTAAGAAAAAACAAAACCCCTTTTGTGATAATGGATCCTTCCCATTACGGCGGAGATTTACTTTATGATCTAAATTTGCTCACTACAAAAACCTATGCAAAAGAGCATCCGGATACTGTTAAAAAATTTGTAGAAGCAACAAATAAAGGATGGAAATATGCTCTCTCTCATAAAGAAGAGATAATTGATTTGATTTTAAAAAAATATAATACCCAACAAAAAAGCAAAGAGCATCTTTTATTTGAAGCAGATGAGATAGAAAAATTGATGGAACCTGATGGCTATGAGATAGGAAGTATTGATTTAAAAAGAGTTAAAAAGATTGAAGAGCTTTATATAAGACTTGGGGATGCAAAAGAGTTTATTGAGCCAAAAGAGTTTGTATTGAGTCCAAAATATAACGATATCTTGACATCTGAAGAGAGAACATGGCTTAATGCACATCTAAATATAGTACTGGGAACTGATCATAGTTGGCCTCCATTTGATATGACTTTAAGTAATGGAAAACATTACGGTTTTCATTCTGATCTTATAGAAGCGATCAATAAAAAACTTGGCTCAAACATAAAGATAGAAGCAGGGCAGTGGGCAGATATACAAGAAAAAGCAAAAAAGGGAGAAATAGCAGGGCTTTTAGGTCCTGCTATTACACCTGAACGTCTTAAATATTTGGTATTTTCAAATCCATATTTTGATTCTATAAATGCTGTTTTTTTTGCTAAAAAAAAGATAAAAAAAATAAGTGATCTAAAAGAATTTCAAAAGCTAACTATTGCAGTCCCTAAAGGTTTTGGCTTTTTAAATCAAACGAAAAAAGAGATTCCAGGTCTTCGGTTTGTAGAGTATGACGGTGCCGAAAAAACAATAGAAGCAATGCTTTTGGAAAAAGTCGATGCTGCATTAACCGATTATACGGCGGGAAGCTATCTTGTACAACAAAGAGGGGCTACGGATGTGCATATCGTCTATGTCCCAAAATTTGAAAAAAATATGACCGTACAGATAGGGATAAAAAAAGAGTGGAAAATTTTACGGGATATTTTCAATAAAGCTTTGAGTGAAATTCAAAATGACGAACTTGCAAAACTCCAAAAAAAATGGTTCCGTGTAGAGGTACCTTATAGTACTTTTAATAAGACAATCTCTTTAACCCAAAAAGAGAAAGATTTTATAAAAGAACATTCTGATATCACGTTTGGCGTCGATGCTAATTGGGCGCCTTATATTATTGTAGGCGAAGATGGAAAACTAAGCGGTTATGAAATAGATATGCTTAAAAAAATCAAATCATTGACAGGGTTAAATATCAATATAAAAGTAGGTCAATGGAGCGATATGGTTGCCCAGGCAAAAGAGCGTAAAATCGATGGACTTACAACATCGGCATACAATAAAGAGCGTGAAGATTTTTTTCTTTTTAGTACTCTTTACAATAAAGTAAGATATATGGCTGCAGTTGCACCGGGAAATCCACACAATATCAAACATATCAATGATCTTAAAAATAAAACCATAGCAACGCAAAAAAGCAATTTAATGATGATTAAAATAGCAAAAAAACTGAGTAATAAAAAACCTCTTTTGGCTAATAGTGTAACAGATGCTTACAACATGATAGTAAGGGATGAAGCACAAGCGACAATTGCAACGGAGGAGTTATGGTACTGGATTAAAGAAAAAGACTATCGACATATTTTACCCGCTTTTAGTCTACCTGAATATGTAGGGTTGCTTTATTCTATCCGCAAAGATTGGCCTGAGCTTAAATCGATACTTGATAAAGCTATTAATGTAATCCCTGAAAATGAAAAAAGGGCACTGAAAAACAAATGGCTTTTGATTCAAGGACCGACTGAAAATTCTCCACAAATCGATGAGGGGAAAAAGATAGTATTGAATGAGGAGGAAAAAGATTGGCTTTCAAAACATCATACCGTTAAAGTGCGGATAGTTGATTGGGCACCTTATACATTTAAGTATCCTAAGCCTTCCGGTATATCCATCGATTATCTTCATTATGTTACTAAAAAACACGGGATAGCTTTAGATTTTGTCTCCGGCGATAATTTTACGTGGCCGGAGGTTATGAACGACTTAGAAAAAGAGAATAAATTTTTTGATCTTACTCCTCTTATGAAACGTACCCCCGAGCGGGAAGCAAAATTTGCTTTGAGTGATGATTATGTTTTTACACCATGGGTTATAATTGCCAAAAAAGATCGTATCGATATAACCGGTATCGATTCGCTAAAGGGTAAAACCGTTGCAGTTGAAAAAGGGTATGCTATCCAAAAAAGATTACAACAAGAGTATCCCGAGATAAAGTTCCATGAAGTGCATTGGCCAAAAGAAGCACTTGAGGCAGTGGCTACCGGTGTTGCGGACGGATATGTAGGAAACCTTGCAAATTCTACTTATTTGATACGAAAAAACGGATTGACCAATCTTAATGTAGTTGCTTCCAGCCCTTTTGGGTACCACTCACAAGCTATGGCGATACGACCGGATTGGCCAGAACTCGCTTCTATCATCAATAAAACGTTAAAAACGATGTCCCAAGAGGAGCATAATGCAATATTGGATAAATGGATACATACCAAAGATACCGGTTCAGATACACAAATTTCAAATTCACTTTACCTCAATTCATCTGAAAAAAATTTTTTGAAAAAGCACGGAGAGATCCAACTATGTGCCGATTCTGTGTGGACACCTATTGATTATATTGATGAAGATGGAAAGTATTCCGGTGTCGGAGCTGAGTTTATACAACTATTCTCACAAAAAATAGGGAAAAAGATTGTCAATTATCCGGCAAAAAATTGGCAAGAGGTGCTAGATGCTGCAAAAGAGGGGAAATGCGATGTCGTCTCTATGATCGCCAAAACACCGAGTCGTGCAAAATATCTCTCTTTTACTACCCCTTATTTTAGTTCTCAAAATGTCGTTGTTACAGGAGAGGATGTTTCTTATATAGAAGATTTATCAAAATTTACAAATGAAAACTTTGGGATTATTCGAGGTTTTGCTTCTATAGAATTATTAAAAAAGAAGTACCCAGGTATCAATCTTATAGAAGTGGGTTCCGTAAAAGAGGGACTTATAAAAGTAGCAGATAAAGAGATTTTCGGTTTTATCGATATTATCCCTACTATAGCTTGGCATATTCAAAAGCTTGGATTGATACATCTTAAAATATCTGGAGATACGGGGGTACCTTTACAGCTTGGACTTGGTGTAAAAAAAGAGTTTCACGAACTTCATGATATTTTTCAAAAAGCGGTTGATTCTTTAACTCCAAGCGAAAAAGAGATGATTTTAAACCGATATATTAATGTACGCTATGAAAAAGGGTTTGATTATACCATGCTTTACAAACTTCTTTTTATAGGCGTGGTGCTATTTCTTTTTATTTTGTATCATACTTTACAAAAGGAAAAACTCAATAAGGAACTAAAACAAAAAGTAAAAGAGGAGGTTGAAAAATCAAGACAAAAAGATAATATGATCTTTCATCAAAATAAACTTGTCTCAATGGGGGAAATGATAGAAAATATTGCCCACCAATGGAGACAGCCCCTTTCTCAAATAAATGCTTCGGTGTTAGTTATAGACGATGCGATGATGGAAAAAGATTTTGAATCTGAAGAGATAGAAAAAGAGCTTGACGATATAGAGCGGATGACAAAATATATGTCCCACACGATAGATGATTTTAGAAGTCTTTTTGCAAAAGATAAAATAAAAGAAAATTTAGACCTTCGAGAGGTAATAGGTACGGCTGTTTCCATTATAAACTCCTCTTTAAAATATCACAGAATCAATCTTACGGTAAAAAATAGTGCTAGAAATATAGTACAGGGGTATAAAAATGATTTGATACAAGTGATATTAGTAATACTTAATAATGCTAAAGATGTTTTAATCCAAACAAAAAAAGATGATCCAAAAATCGTGATTCAAACGACTTGTGACGATACAATGGTTAAACTGAAAATATGTGATAACGGCGGGGGAATTAGTGAAGAAAATTTAGATAAAATATTTGAACCTTATTTTACTACCAAACATAAAGCTCAAGGAACCGGACTGGGACTGTATATTTCAAAAATAATTATAGAACAAGGTATGGAAGGAAAATTAAAAGTGGAAAATACCAAAGAGGGTGCATGTTTTAATATAGAGCTTAAAAAGGTCGATAATGAATAACAAAAAACAACCTTATAAGATTTTGTTTGTAGAAGATGAAGAAGAGATTAGAAAAAAATATGTTCAGTATTTACAAAACTGGTTTAATGAAGTTTTTGAAGCAAAAGATGGTGAAGAGGCATATCAAATATATAAAGAGAAAAAACCTTCTATTATAATAGCAGATATAAATCTGCCAAAACTAAGCGGACTTGAACTTTTACAAAGGATAAGGGGAAAAGACCATACTACCAAAGCAATTATATTGACGGCGTATTCAGATACAGAATATCTTTTAAGTGCTATGGAATTGAAACTTACGAAATATCTTGTAAAGCCTGTAACAAGAAATGAACTAAAAGAAGCTATCCGTTCAGTATTGGAAGAGTTTAAAAATTTTGATACCGTGTCAAAAAAAATAGTAAATCTTAAAGAAAATTACTATTGGAATTTAGATACAAATGAGCTGTATAAAGAGGGGCAGTTAGTGATTCTCACAAAAAACGAGACAAAAATTGCTAGAATATTGTTTAAAAATATAAATAAAACGGTAAATTATAATGAGATTATCTATCATGTATGGGAAGAGGACTTTAAAGAGATAGATTATATCAAAACCCTTAAATCAACAATGAATTACCTGAGAAAAAAACTTCCCAAAGATACTATTAAAAATGTATTTGGTATAGGGTATCGGGTGGAGATAGAGTAGTTAAAATAGAAGTTTTCATAAAGTAAAACTTTACCATAATTCAAAAATATTAAATGATGAAGGATATTTTTGGATAAAAGAATTATATTTATGGGGACTCCCGATTATGCCACGGTTATTTTAGATAAGTTATTAGAAAAAAATTATAATATTGTCGCACTTTATACCCAGCCCGATAAACCGGTAGGAAGAAAACAGCTTTTAACACCTCCTCATATCAAGCAATATTGTTTAGAAAATAAATTTGATTTTCCTATCCATCAACCGATAACTTTAAAAGATGAAGCAGTTGTCCAAGAGATAAAGTCTTATAATCCCGATATCATAATCGTAGCGGCATACGGGCAGATTTTACCCAAAAGTATTTTGGATATCGCGCCTTGTATCAATCTTCATGCTTCACTTTTACCAAAATATAGAGGGGCCAGTCCTATCCAACAAGCTTTATTAAATGATGATGAGTA
>JBNKLC010000037.1:0-28183 GCA_050292155.1 Arcobacteraceae bacterium | reverse complement strand
TCTTAGATCTACGAACTCCACTTCATTCTCTTCACAGAATTTAAAAAATTCTGTTGTGTTTTTTACAAATTTTCCCATAAAATTTCACTCTCCTATTTTTGATTTTGCAATATTTTACCCTACTCAACTTAAAAGTCAAGTCTATTTTTGTATATATAATATACACTATATAATTTTTTTATAAAATATTTTATATTTTATAGTATAAAAAATATCCTATTTTATGTTATTAAACGTTTATCTCTTTATTGGATAAAAACTGCTATTATTCATTTAAATATATAAAACTATTTTAGATAAGGGATACTATGACAAAAGAACAAGGAATTCAAAATCTTGATACCGTAATCACTAAAATCGAATTTGCAAGACTTCAAAAGAGTGAACACCATATCGTACAGCTTGTTGCAATTAGTAAATATTCTACCAGTGAAGATATAAAAGTGTTATATCAAGCAGGACAAAGAGCTTTTGGAGAAAATAAAGTACAAGATTTAAAAAAGAAAATGGAGGAATTGGACGAGTTACCTATAAGTTGGCATTTTGTAGGAACTCTGCAAAAAAATAAGATCAATAATTTAATTGATCTTAATCCTATACTTATGCACTCGCTTGATTCACTAGAACTTGCCGATGAACTAGACAAAAAATTAAAAGCTAAAAATAAAACTATGAACTGTCTTTTACAAATTAATTCTGCTTATGAAGATACAAAATCAGGAGTTGATCCAAAAGAAGCACTTGAAATTTATAATGAGATACAAGAGAAATATACAAATATTAAACTCAAAGGAGTTATGAGTATAGGTGCCCATAGTGAAGATAAAGAACTTATCAAAAAAAGTTTCCAAACTACAAAAGAGATATTTGACCAAATAGATGGAACAATCCTCTCTATGGGGATGAGTAGTGATTATGATCTTGCTATTAACTATGGAGCAAATATGGTTAGAGTAGGAAGTGCTTTATTTAAATAAAAACACTTTAGCTATAAATGTGAAGCAGTTCACGTTTATTTAACTCTACTCATTCCTTAACACATCTAGTACATCTATCTGTGTTGCCTTTCTAGCAGGATAATATGAAGATATAAAAACTATAAACATACTTCCAATTACAATTGAGATAAAATCTATTTTATCCAAAAGTAACGGTAACTTACTTGTCCCGTATACATCGGCAGGGAGTGAAACTATATCAAAGTTTTCAAGAAGATATATCCCGAAAAATCCAAGGGCTATCCCAAAAACGATACCGCTAAAACCGATAATAATTCCAAGTTTAAGAAAAATACGTTTTACCTCTTTTGTACTGGCTCCCAAAGAGAGTAATAGAGCTATCTCTTTACGTCTACTCATAACAGTCATAAGAAGTGAACTTATAATATTGAGTGATGCAATTAAAATAATAAGCATCAATACTACAAAAAGTGCCTTTTTTTCCATCTCCATAGCTGCAAAGAAGTTCCCGTTTTGCTGCCACCAACCGACAACTCCAACTCCAAAAGGGGGAAGCTCTTTTTTTAAAAGTTTTATATCTTTAAATGGGTCATCACTGTAAATATGGATACCGTCAAAATGATTTTTAGGCTTTTTCATAATCGTTTGCAGTGCCTCGATTGAGCTGTACATATACGCTTTGTCATATGCTGTAAGTCCCGATTGAAATCTGCTTGTATAAACAAACCTTTTCATCTTGGGTATCATTGAAAATCCACTTGGATCGATCTGTGTAAAATAAAGGGTTACTTTTTGGTTTGCAAAAAGTCCAAGTTCATCGCTTATCCCTTTTCCAGCGATTAAATCATATTTTTCAAAGTTGTCGTTATTTTTTACCGCTTTGGCATATATGTTGTTGATTTTTGCTTCTTTTTTATGATCAACTCCAAAAAGAACCCCTCCACTCATAGATCCCTCACTTTGTATCATTACCTGTGAACGTAAATAAGGGGAGAATAAAAGGTTTGGAAATTTCTTTTCCAAATCTTTTAAAAGTTTACTATTAACCGTACCGTCTAATTGAGGATAAATAGTAAGAGGATAGTTCATCGTAAATAACTTATCTTTGAACTCTTTTGCCGTACCGTTCATAATAGCCATAGCTATTATCAATACCATAACACCTACCGCCACTCCTATAAATGCCAAAATGGCACTTATAGAGATAAAAGGATTTTTTTTGTCAAAATGAAGATACTTTCGTATAATAAAATTGATAAGTTTGTTATTCAATACTATTATGCCTGATTGTTAGCTAAAAGCCCTTTTTTAGGTCCGCTTTTTCCACAACACTGTTTATATTTTTTTCCGCTGCCGCATGGACACGGTGCATTTCTAGGGATCTTTTTTTCCGTAGTTGTAGAAGCAACCGGTCCATCTGAACTTAAAGAGATATCTTCAACTTCTGCTTCCATTTCGGCTCGAAGTCTCTCTAAAGCCTCTTGTTCTTGTTGTATCTCCTCTTCACTTCTAAGTTGAACCGAGAATAAAATTCTAATAATCTCGTATTTGATAGATGCAATCAGCTCAATAAACATATTATAAGACTCTTTTTTATACTCAACCAATGGATCTTTTTGATTATATCCTCTAAGACCGATACCTGTTTTAAGTGTATCCATAGAGTAGAGATGTTCCCTGTACGCTTTATCCAATACTTGCAGATAAAGTACCCGCTCAATTTCACTTCGCTGTTCCGGTGCAGGTACACTCATCTTATCTTCATATACGGCTTTTAAAACCTCATAAAGATTTTGCTCTATTTCATCGAAATCGTCTGCTGCAATCTGCTCTTTTATAATCTCTACATTTAACTCTTCTTGGATTTTTAAAATTACATTTTCGTAAGAGAAATCATCAACCATCACGCTTCCGACAAGGTCTTTTGCGTTGCCTATAATTACCGCAACAAACTCGTGGAGATTTTCATCCACTTTTGAAGCGATATCGTAATCTTCATTTAAAAGATCGTTTCTAAATGCATAGACAACTTTTCTTTGCTCATTGGCTACATCATCATATTCCAAAAGATGTTTTCTACTCTCAAAGTGCATAGATTCTACTTTTTTCTGAGCATTTTCAACGGCACGTGTTACCATACCCGACTCGATATGTTCACCCTCTTCAAGACCAAGTCTACTCATAACACCTGCAATTTTATCGCTTCCAAAGATTCTTAAAAGATTATCTTCTAAAGAGAGATAAAACTGTGATTCTCCCACATCCCCTTGACGCCCGGAACGTCCTCGAAGTTGGTTATCAATACGTCTTGATTCATGCCGCTCTGTTCCTATAATTGCAAGACCTCCGAGTTCTAAACATTCATCGGGCAATTTAATATCAACTCCACGTCCAGCCATATTTGTAGCAATAGTTACAGCTCCTTTAAGCCCTGCATCTTCTACAATTTTACCCTCTTTTTCATGCTGTTTTGCATTAAGAACCGTATGGGGAACTTTTTCATTTTTTAAAAGTTTATGGAGCTGTTCCGATTTTTCAATTGAAGCTGTTCCTACAAGTACAGGCTGCCCTTTTTCATGCAGCTCTTTGATTTTTGCACACACTGCATTAAACTTTTCACGCTCTGTTTTATAGATAAGGTCATTTTTATCATCTCTGGCAATAGGTACATTTGTAGGAATCGATACAACATCAAGATTATAAATCTCTGCAAACTCCGTAGCTTCTGTTTGTGCCGTTCCAGTCATACCTGCCAATTTATCGTACATTCTAAAATAGTTTTGAAATGTAATATCTGCTAACGTTTGAGATTCTTCTTTAATATCAACCTTCTCTTTTGCTTCCAATGCCTGGTGCAATCCATCGGAGAAACGTCTCCCCTCACTCAATCTTCCCGTAAACTCATCTACAATAACAACCTCATCATTTTGTACAACATAATCAACATCTTTTTCAAAAAGAGTATTTGCTTTTAAAGCTTGGTCAAGATGGTGTGAAAGTGCCGCGTGCTCCAGCGAGTAAAGATTGTCTACCCCAAACAGCTCTTGTGCTTTATCGACCCCGTCCTCCGTAAGAAGTACAACTTTATTTTTCTCATCTACGATATAATCCCCCGTTAAAACATCTTGTTCATCAGGTTTTTTAGCTTCTATTTTTTCTCCACGCTCAAGCTTTTTTGCTATCTCGTTTGCTTTTACATAATCTGCACTCTTATGATTTGTAGGTCCAGAGATGATTAGCGGTGTTCTTGCTTCATCAATTAAAATAGAATCCACCTCATCCACAATTACAAAGCTATATTCCCTTTGCACTTGCTCTTCTAGTGAATAGTGCATATTATCTCTTAAATAATCAAACCCAAATTCATTGTTTGTACCGTAAGTTATATCGCAGTTATACTGTTCTTTTCTCTCTCCGTCTTCACGAAGATCGCCAGTTAAAGCTCCTACGGAGTATCCTAAAAAGTTGTATAAAGGTTCCAGCTCTTTTGCATCCCTTGAAGCAAGATAGTCATTTACGGTAACTACATGAACACCTCTTCCACTCATGGCATTAAGCGCAACAGGCAAGGTAGCAACAAGTGTTTTCCCTTCCCCCGTTTTCATTTCCGCAATTCGACCGTCGTGTAAAACCATACCACCAATCATCTGTACATCATAGTGTCGCATCCCCAGAGTTCTAATACTTGCTTCTCTTGTGATAGCAAAACTTTGCTCCAAAACATCTTCGAGTGTTTTTTCCCCTGCACTTACCTGCTCTTTTAGTTCATTAAATTCATTTTGAAGTTCTTCATCACTTAACTTAGAGTAGTTTTCTTCTAAAGCATTAACTTTATCTACCCTTTTTTTGTATCTTTTGACCTCTTTATCGTTTCTTGTACCGAATATTTTTGAAAAGATTTTTAACATATATGGTATTCCTAGTATAAATTTTAAGGACTGATTATATCCAAAGGTTTTTTATGAAGTTATTAATTATCTTTTTTTTCTAATTTTGCAGTTAAAAAAGCTAACATGACAACAACTACGGCAACCACGCCAAACCCAATAAGCTCACCTAAAAAATCACTCATTATTTACCTTTTTTTCCACAACTTTTACTTCACTAAGAGTTTGTTCCGAAAAAAAGTAATCCAAGTTCCAAATAATTGCAACAGCTATAATAAACAAAAAAAGTAAGACAAATTTTAAATCGTTGATATATTCTTTCATCTAAAAATTATATCTTTATTTCGTTTAATCTGTTTGTGCTACAATCTGTTTTTTAATCAAAAGGATTTCAATGTTAAAACTTTTTTATTTGTTAATACCTCTTAGTATATTTGCCAATCCACTTTCAAAAATAGAAACATTTCAAGCAGACTTTACCCAATCTATTATTAACAGCTCGGGAAAAGAGATACGATACAATGGGAAAATGTATGCGAAACAACCTTATTTTATCTACTGGAGATACAATAGTCCTATTATTAAAAATGTCTATTTCAATAAAAAAGAGGTTGTAATTATCGAACCGGAACTTGAACAGGCAATTACCTCGAAACTCGATAAAGAGATCCATATATTGGATCTTTTAAAAGATGCTCGAAAAATATCTTCCAATCATTATATCTCACAACTCAATAATATAGATTATTCTATACTTTTAAAAGATGATAAACTTGCACGAATTACTTATACCGACGAAATTGAGAACAAAGTCACGATATATTTTGAGAATGCCCTACATAACCAAAAACTTGACTCTCATATTTTTCAATATAAGATACCTTCTTCTTTTGATATTATCAAAAAATAAGAACTTCTTGATATAATTTTAAAGGTACAACAGACAATAGCTTGTATAACAAGAGGAAAGTCTGAGCTGCTGTGAAGTATGGTTCCATCTAACGGATGGCTAGGGTAACCTAAGGGACAGTGCAACAGAAAGTAAACTACTTCAATCTTGGTCAGATATGAAGAAAAGGTGAAACGGCGGGGTAAAAGCCCACCAGCGGTTTGAGCAATCTTACCGGCTATGTAAACCCAACCAGCAGCAAGAAGGGGTGGTATAAGCTTCACGATTGATGCCCTTTGCTTGATATATTTTGTAAAAAATATACTAGATAAATTATTGTTTGATACAAAACTCGGCTTATAGTTGTACCTTCTTAAAAATAACGTCATTTTCCACATTATGTACAAATTAATTATTTTTCGTTATAATCTTTGTTAATACAAAATCATAACTAGGTTATACAATTTTATGAAATTAAATATACTCTTTTTAAGTCAAGACGATAGAATGGTCTTGGAATTTATCGGTTATTCTGTCCAAGAGTCTCTAGGCGATGGTGTAACTATCGGTGTACTCGAAGCTCAAACAGAAGAGGAAGCTATTGAGGTATTGGAATTTAACAGCGTTGATCTTATCATTGCCGATATGAATATTGATACTCTAGCTTCATATAAATTTTACGATCGAATCCAAGAGGAACTTTTTAAATTTCAAGATATCCCTTTTGTGTTTCTCTCTTCCGATCCTGAAGATCAAGAGATTGCTATGTTAAAAGGTCTCCAAAACTTTTTTCTAAAACCTTTGGATGTAGAACTTCTTTTACAAACATTGGAAAATATCCTAAAACATACAAAACAAGAAAAAGAGAAAATGCAATATACTACCCCTTTTATGGCGGATGAATATGAACATGAAATACAAAGACAAGCTTTAGAAGATATTTTAGACAGTACAAAAGAGATAGATAAAATTATTGATGAAAATGGGGATTTAGAACAAATTCAAGAAGAAAACAATAAAATAAAAGAACATATTCAGATGTTAATCGGTTCTTCAATTATCTGATATCTGATAAGGATTTATTATGAAAATTGCAATTGCAGGAGCAAGTGGCTTTGTCGGGACTTCACTCTCAAAAGCTTTTTTAGACAAAGGATATGAAGTTGTTCAACTTCAAAGAGATACAATCAAAGATCTTAAAGCTTTGACAAAGGTTGTCGAACAATGCGATACTATCATCAATCTCTCTGGAGCAAATATACTTCACAGATGGAATGACGCGTACAAAAACCTCCTTTACAGCAGCAGGATAGGTACTACAAGAAATCTTGTAAAAGCTATGGAAAGAGCAACATCAAAACCAAAAATATTTATCTCAACCTCTGCCGTTGGAATCTATAATAACAAAAACGAACATTCTGAAGAGGATTTCGAATACAGTGAAGATTTTTTGGGAAATCTATGTCAAGAGTGGGAAGCAGAAGCATCACAAGCTGCTGCATACGGGATAAGAACAGTTATATTTCGATTTGGAATAGTATTAGGGAAAAAAGGCGGTGCTTTACAAAAGATGCTTTTACCTTTTAAATTAGGAGTCGGCGGTATTATAGGAAACGGACAACAGGCGTTTTCTTTTATCCATATTGACGACCTTATCAATGGCTATATCTATGCAATCGAACACAAGAAACTAGAGGGTACTTATAATATGACCGCCCCGCAACCTACTACCAATAAAGAATTAACAAAAACTTTAGGGGAAGTATTAAAAAGACCTACTATTATTCCTCTTCCTAGTTTTATACTCAACCTTTTATTCGGCGAGGGTGCAAAAGTATTGACAGATGGACAAAGTGCAGTTCCCAAAAAACTTTTACAAAGCGGTTTTACCTTTGAGTTTAAAACTATTCAAGATGCTCTTCAAAATCTTTTAAAATAACTTTAAACTGATCTATTAATAGAAAAAATAAGCTGATTTTTAGCACTTATAATTGACAAGTGCCAATATTTTTTGTTACTATTTTCTCCATTAAATTTATTGGAGAAATAAAATGAAAAAACTATTTATACTAAGCTTTTTAATTATATCAATATCTTTTGGTGGGATGTTTGATAAGAAATTTGATTTTAAATATGCCGATTCGGATATTACAAGAAAATCTCCCGCAAACGGAAAATATATACTCTCATATAACAATGTGTTAGAAAAGATAAGAACCTCGGTTGTAAATATATCTACAAAAAAAAGTGTTAAAACGGGAGGGATGGCAAATCCATTTTTTAACGATCCTTTTTTTGAACAGTTTTTCAAAAACTTTGGAGGACCAAACTTTAATCTGCCTCAAGAGAGGATTCAAAGTGCTTTAGGATCGGGAGTTATTGTCTCTAAAGACGGTTATATAGTAACCAACCATCATGTTGTCGGAGGAGCCGACGAGATAAAAGTATCGATTCCTGGAGATAAAACAGAATATGATGCAAAGATTATAGGAACCGATAAAAAAAGTGATATAGCTGTTATAAAAATCGAAGCAAAGAATCTTAATGCTATCACATTTTTTGATTCCGATAAAGTAAAAATAGGAGATATTGTTTTTGCCCTTGGTAATCCATTTGGAGTAGGAGAGACAATTACGCAAGGGATTATATCGGCAACAAGAAGATCTTCTATAGGAATCGTTGAAGATGAAAACTTTATCCAAACAGATGCATCGATCAATCCTGGAAATTCAGGGGGTGCATTGGTAAACTCTGCGGGACATCTTATCGGAATCAATAGTGCCATCATCTCAAAAAGCGGCGGTAATGTAGGGATCGGTTTTGCAATCCCATCCAATATGGTTATCAATATTGCCAAGTCTCTTATAAACAACGGAAAATTTACAAGAGCTTATCTAGGAGTGGGGATCTCTGATATTACAAAAGATTTAGAAACATTTTACGGTAAAAAAAGCGGTGCTTTAGTAACAGCCGTCGGAGAAAATACACCTGCGCAAAAACTTGGATTAAAAAGGGGTGATTTGATTATTAAGGTAAACGACAAAGATATAGAATCTGCAACTGCTTTAAGAAATACCATAATGTCGATGAGTCCGAGTACCCGTGTAACTATCACATATTTAAGAGATAAAAAAGAGTTCAAAGGTATCGTAACTTTAGAACAATTAAAAGAGGACGAAAAAGAGAAACTTGTAGGGAATGCAAGTCGTTACAACTACAAAGGATTAACTGTTGAGCCCTTAAGTAATACCATCAAAAAACAACTTGGCATATCACAAAAAACAACAGGTGTAGTTATTACAAAAGTTGATCCAAAAAGCAAAGCAGCAAGAGTAGGAATCAAACAAGGAGATATAATCGTTCAAATAGAATATCATGAAATAAAAAATTTAAAACAATTCAAAAAGTATGCACAAAACAATAAAAAACAAAGAGTTTACATCATGAGACAAAAAGGGGTGTATGTAGTAGTTCTTTAAAATATTAACAATAGTGGAGGGATTTTTTTCCTTGTCACAAAAATTTTTTATAAGATATATTTATATTCAGTAGTATTTAAGAAGTCTAAGCTAAAATAAGCAAAATTTATAATGTGACGTAAATATCACATAAGGAATCTTTATGAAAGATCTTACTATTGGAAGAAAATTTGGTTTATCGATTAGTCTTATATCTATCTTAGCACTTGGTATCGGTATAGTTATTTTACTATTTATGGCACAAGAGTTAAAAGAACGTGTATATACAAAAGAGTTGAAGAATTTACAACATCTATCCGACGATAGTATTTATGCAAAAAAAAGTGTCGGTATCTCCAATGCAATCTCTATTGCCAATGACGGGATGATAAAACAAGCTCTTATCGATAACAATAGAGACCTTGCAATTAATGCACTTAAAAACCTCAGTCAAAAACTCAAAGAATCAACCGATTTTAAAAATATCAAAGTACATATCCATACAAAAAACAATCATTCATTTTTACGAGCATGGAAACTCTCAAAATTTGGAGATGATTTAAGTAGTTTTCGACATAGTATCGTACAGGTAAACAGTTCAAAAAAACCTGTCAATACCTTTGAACTTGGAAAAGCAGGACTCTCTATACGATCTGTTGTCCCTATTTTTAGCGATACCCAAGAACATTTAGGTTCTTTGGAATTTATCCAGGGATTAAATTCCGTAGCAAAAATATTTGACAAACAACATAAGGCATTTGTACTTTTGATGGATAAAAGGGTTTCAAACGTAAAACAATTTGAAAGTAAAAAAATCTATAAAGACAATTATATTGTTTCTCAAAAATTTTTAAATCAAAAGTTTTACAAAGATGCCCAAACAATAAACTTGGCACAACTATTTCAAGATAAAATCTATATGACAGATTCGTATCTTTATTCATACCAAGAGGTAAAAGATTTTAGAGGCAAAAAAATAGGGATAGTGCTTCTTGGAAGTTCTATGGATGAGATAGAACATGCTATATCCGATGCAAATAAAATTATCACAACTGCTATTTTAATAAGTATTTTAATGGTGATAGCTATTTTAATTGCTCTTAGTATCATTATGAAAAAAGTGTTGATACAACCTCTTAAAGAACTGGATAATACGGTAATAAATTTGATCAACAATAACTCAGGAAATTCTACAAGAATCAAGGTATCGTCTCACGATGAGATTGGTCATGTTGCTACAAGTTTTAACCACTATCTTGATAAAATTGATGACGGTATTAAACAAGATACAAAGGTAATTGAAGAAGCGATAGATATCGTCCAAAAAGCAAAAGAGGGATTTTATACATACACCATACGGCAAAGTGCAAACTCACCGCAAGTAGAAGAGCTGAAAACAAAAGTAAATGAGATGCTTCATGTTACAAAAGACAATTTGAATATGATTATAAAGGCTCTTATTGAATTTGGAAATGCACGGTATGATTATACTGTTGATGCTGCAAGTTCAGGGAATGTCGGATCACTTATAAAAGGGACAAATGCCCTTGGACTTTCCATATCTGAAATTTTATGTATGGTAAATAATATGGCTGTTCATCTCTCACAAAATGCCGAAGTCCTTGCAGCAACTTCAGAAGAGCTTTCCGCATCTGCTACACAACAATCTGCATCTTTGGAAGAAACTGCTGCCGCAATTGAAGAGATTACCTCTACGATCCACCAAACGGATGAACATACAAAACAAATGCTTAATATTACAACAGACCTTCAACGAACAAGCCAAGAAGATGATGAACTCGCACATAAAACAGGTAATGCAATGAAAGAGATCAACCAAGCTACAAGTGATATTGTCGATGCAATTGCCGTGATTGACCAAATAGCATTTCAAACAAATATCCTTTCTCTTAACGCAGCAGTTGAAGCAGCAACGGCAGGAGAAGCAGGAAAAGGATTTGCCGTTGTTGCAGGAGAGGTAAGAAATCTTGCAAATAGAAGTGCCGAAGCTGCTAATGAGATTAAAAGTCTCGTTACATTTGCCCAAGAAAAAACAAATGAGGGGGAAAGTACTGCCAATAGAATGATAGAAAGTTTTAATCATCTAAATCATAAAATTGCAGATGTTGCATCTATCGTAGATCAAGTAACAGAAGCAACCCATGAACAAAAACAAGGTATGGATCAAATTAACGATGCAGTAAACCAACTTGACAAAGCAACACAAGAAAATGCAAATGGTTCGGAGATTGTTTCAAATAAAGCAATGGCACTTAATGAAATATCCGGTAAACTTCTTAGTATAGTGAATAGAACCCAATTTAATAAAGAACAATCAAATGCAGTCTGCGACGTAGATTTAGTGTTTGATACTACCAAACTAAAACTTGATCATATTACATTTAAAGAAAACAGTTTTTCCCACACCGGTGACGGAAAAGATTTTACGGTAAAAACCCATACCGAATGTGCACTCGGTAAGTGGATTGCCGACCACTCAAACGAACAATTTGCACACACCCAAGATTGGTCAAATCTTCTAAAAGCGCATGAAAATGTTCATCAAGGGATTCAAGAGTTTATAAATATGGATGCTAAGAATTCTAAAGATAAAAGATTATCCGATGTTGCACACCATATTGAAGAAAGTACCTTAGAAGTATTTGATAATATTGACAAAATCAAACAACATAAATGTATGGAAATACCATCAGAAAATAGTAACTCATAAAAGTTACTATTTTTTAGAAAAGTTTTTTAAGCAAATCTCCCACACTTTTATCCATCTTATCTTTTAGATGTTTATCTATCTGTTTTTTCATCTCCTCTTTTGCTTTTTGTCTTAGAACTTTTGAGCTGTTGATATCTACTTTTGGATCTTGTACATTTCCTGTCAGCTTCACACCAACGTTGTATTTTCTATATTGTAAATCGATATCTGCATCGATGGTACTTTTTTTCGTATCAAGGTTCAGCTTCTTTGATTGTATTTGTGTATTTTTACTTTTCATAAGAAGTGTATTACTCAAAAATGTGTCATTGATATCGGTATCCAGATTAACAGTGTCGTAAACTTCTAAAGTAAGATCGTATTTAGTAAGATTTTTGAGCATATTAAGTGTTTGATTTGTCAAAAATCGTCCATCGGTACTTCGTATCTTTGCTGTTCCTTTTTTTGATGCGACATTATAAGCCAAATCAAGATTTACCGGAGATTTGAAAACTTCAGGATAATACATCATATGTAAAAGTTGTAAGATTTGAATATCTTTTGCATTAACCGTTAATTTATCCCCTTGAAATTTCCCATCTACCCTTCCGTCAAACTCATTCATTTTAAAAGTAGCCAGAAGTGTTTTGTCTACTTTTACATCCCCTGTTACCCTAAGATCGCCTCTCATCTTTTGCTGTGTAATAAAATAAAGTTTTGCCAAAGAAGGAATTGTAACGGTATAATCGGTATTGAGTACTCCTGTTGTAGTATCAAAGACTGTTTTTGCAGTATCTATATTTGCTGCAAATGTATTAACATCGACAACAGAGATCACTTTTTTATTTTTTAAATTGGTCGTAATATGTACATCATATACAGGCTTTTTAGGTAAATCAATATCAAACTGTTTTTTGACAACAGGATGATGTAAAATACCGTCTTTTATAATCGTCACTATCTCCCCGTCAAATGCTTTTAAAGAGGCAATTTTCCCTTTTGAAAACAGTTTTGCTTCGGTGTATAACGGCTGATGTACCATCCAAAGAAGCTTTTGCAAAGAGATATTTTTGAGTTCAAAATTAAGATTCTTCACATCATCGTCATTTAGATTCAAATCATAATCAATAGTACCCTCAATAGTTTTTGCAATCCCTTTTATAAGTATATTGTCAAATGCTCCCCATATTTTTCCGGATGTAGCAAAATATCCCCTAACAGGTGTTTGAAGCATTTTTTTAAAAGTAGCAACATCTTTTATCTCAATCTCATAAATAAAATTTAATGTTTTTGAAAAAATATCGTAACTACCGTTTAATTTTATAATCTCTCCATCCAAAGAAAGTGTCATATCAAGTTTATTCATAGAGAGTTCAAACTTTTTAAACTCTGCACTTTTTACCTTAGTAGAGTTCTCTATACTTTCACTTGCTATCGGTAAGAGAATACCATGTCCCGTAGCAGTAAACAATAAAACATAAATCCCTATAATAACTGCCGTTAAAATCCCAAATAAAATACCTAACCATTTCATAATCTTTATCCTTTTATATTTTTACTTCAATTTGAGTTCAAATAATACAATAACTTGATTTAGCTTTGTATCAATTTTATCTGTTGTATAACCCTCTTGTATCTTTATTCTTTGAATTCCAATCCCTTTAGAAATCAAATATTCCCGTATCTTTTTCGCCCGTTGTAATCCAAGATTTTCAATCTCTTTAATATCTACTTTAATATCACTTTGAAGTTTCTGTACCATATCTTGATATTTTGTATCTTCTTTCCCTTCTAGTTTTTCATATTCTTCATTTGTATAAGCTTTTATAAAATGCTTTTTAATATATTTATAAAGCTCTTGAAATTTTTTTGTAGAATCTGAGACAAGAGGATGGAGTTGTTGAAACTTTTTCTCTTGGAGTGCTTTAAGATCACTTTCAAAATGGTATGCAGGTTTGATTTGAAAATCTACCTGCGGTCTTTTAAGCAATGCTTCGGCTATCTTATCCAGTTTTTCTTTTTGGGTTACGGATATATCGCTTGTACCAAATGCAAACCCGATGTTTGAGATATCCTTTTCCCCGTCCAAACCGGTAAGTAGCGCCAAAAATTTAAATGGAGCAGTTACAATCCCGACAATAGTATTAACAATCACATCCCCGATAACATCAGATATATCAAAACTTGGATTTTTTAGATCTCCATTTATAGGGATATCAAGATCAATCACACCGCTTGAATCTTCCAAAAGTGCAATAGCAGACTCAATAGGTGCATCTATGGCATCTTTACTCTCAACCTTTTGCCCCAGCTTAATATCTTTGATGTGTAGATTATTTACACTGTTAAGCTGCCCTTTTTTTATAGTATGTTCTAGTTTTAAAGCAAGTTTTCCATTGTCAATTTTATTTCCTATAAATTTACCGCTATAGGCTGAAAGCCTTGGTAAATCTATATTTTGTAAATGTAACGAAGCTTTTAAATCTTCCAAAGGGTTGGCTACTGCAAATGTACTTTTTGCATTTAATAGGGAATATTTATCAATAACACTTTTATGGATAATTGTTGTTTTGATTTTTGAATCCAAAGAGATATTTGTCGCTTTTATATTTACCTGTTCCTCTTTTGAAGTAAAATTAGGAGTAATTGTTTTATCAATAAACGATGATTTTCCATCTTTTAAATAAATATTGTTTATCAAAAGCTTGAAACTATTTTGTTTCTCTTTTTTCTTAGTTTGTTCCTCTTTTTTATTAACTACAAGATAAGAAAAATTTGTCGTTTTGTTTTGGTTATAACTAAAATTTACAAAGGGTTGATTTATATTGATTGTTTTAATATTTAAAAAATCATCCCTAAAAGAGATATTTTTTAGATGAGCATTTTTAATTTGCAAAATTTCTTGATTTTGTTTTGTATTAAAAAGTACAATATCTTTTAAATCAATATATCCTTGAAGATTTATTTTTTGTGTTTTATCATTTAAAATCTGCACAGATGTTTTTGCATCAATATCAAATGACTTTATACCAATATTGACAAACTCTTGCAAATAAGCTTCATAGGGTTTTAAAGATGTGTTTTGAAGCATTAGATCAGCTCTAATTTCCAAAGGTTCTTGGAGTGCTTTTCCTTGCAGTGATAATTGCCCTTTTAAAGGCATATCAAAAGAGCCTTTAAATTCTATCGGTATTGCTTTATTTGATGAAACCTGTGTGACATCTGCTTTTAAACTTTTCAAACCAAAATCTGTATTTATATGATGGTCTTCAAATCCAACTTGCTTTGATTGTAAATGTACACCAAATACATCATAGCTAATATCTTTTGATAAAAGCGTATCAACTTTTTTAACTCTAACATCTATCTCTTTGAATGTTACTTCATATTTATCTTGTATAACTTTTATTTGAGGAAGTTTCAGTGCAACATCTTCAATAGCTACATGAAAATCATCTTTGAGTATATCTATACCATAGCCAAAATCTACATCCAAAGCCTTACTATTTAAATCAACAATAAAATCATCGGATTTAAAATAGTTAAAAACTTTATTTACATTGAGTTTTGATATATTTACCCTCCCTTGTATCTTAAGTGGGTTGATTTGAAATTTTGAATTTACACTTAAAACTCCTGATTGTTTTGTAGCAATTTTAAAAGCAATATTATTTATATTATTGGTATCGACAAGTATATTATCAAGCTCTATATTAAACGGTTTAGTTTCAAACCGATATAACTCTTTTTTGGAATAATCACTAAAAGCAACATTGAGGTAACTAAACTTCAACTCATCGACCTGAAAAATCGGCATAGAATCTTTACCATTTTTATTTTGTTTCTTGGATGTTTTTTTCTTTTGTAAATTTTGTAATAAAAATTGAAAATTTGGAGTCTGGTTTTTATCCAAATCTATATCTGCTTTTAAATTATCTATTTTAAGATATTTAAAATAGATTTTATTGAATAACAAATCGATTAATTCCGGATTAAAAGCAAGTGTTCCAATAAATAAAAGATTTTTTTTCTTTTGATCTCTTAAAATAAAATTACTAACTTTAACTTCAAAACTAAAAGGATTAAAATAAATGGAGTCTACAGAGGTCTCAATTGAAAAATCTTTTTGCAATATTTTGGATAAGTTATGTTGCAAATAATAAGGAACAACAAAAAATCCTAAAAAAGCATACCCCAGTAACAAAACTACCAATATATTTAAATAAATTTTTTTCACGATTTAACCTTTTATCTTTTCCAAATTATAGCTGTTTTCTTTTACTTTTTGTATCCTCTGTAGAACTTTTTTAGAAGGAGTTATCTCTAACGCTTTTTGATAGTTCAACAATGCTTCATCATATCGAGCAAATATTTCATACAATACACCCGTTGTGAAATGTATCGTATATGAATTTGGATATTTTTCACTCAAAACCTCTAATGTATCTATCATAGAAGGAAGTGCCAAAGAGTTATCAAGATGCTCTAAAATCTGCTCAAAACTTCTCTGGTCTTGTTCCGTCATAGCAACATCCAAATCTTCCTCAAGATTGATCTTATAATAAACCGTATAAGGGATCAAATAATTTATAATCCTATCCCGTAGTTTTGTGACCAAACTATTATAAATAGAACTTTCATCATAAGAAACTTGAGGTTTATGAAAAATACCAAACCTCTTTGTTCTACAAGTTTTTTTTGACTCTTGTACCAAAAGAGTATCTCTTTTAAACCTCGTAGTAACACTTGCACCCAATTCAAAAGTATCTATCCAGCATCTTGTATAATAAGTTCTCTCCACATATCTCACTTGTGTTTCGTATCTTTTTGTATCACTGTGATAAATTTTCACAAAACGTCGTACATCCTTTGTATCTTCGGAGTCTTCAGTTGTAAAGTTTCTGCGTAAAGGATTTTCTATAATATGTAAAATATCTTTAGAACTCGGATCATCTACAAGCAATTCTTGAGCTAAAAACATAATAGGAATCCTCTCATGAAGCCTTTGTTGAAAAAGTTCACTCCCTTCAATATTAAGATTTATATATTGAAGATTTTTTAAAGAAACATTTGCAGTAGAATAAGTTGAAACCGTGGCTTTTTTACTACAACCCATAAGTAAAAATAATAAAAAAGAAAAAAATATAACCCGTATCATAAGAGATATTTTACTTGAATTTACCTGCACTTTTTATTATTGAGAAGATATTTATGCTTAAAATATTTTTAGAGATTCTAAGAAATTGTGGCGGACAAGGAGGGATTTGAACCCTCGGTACCCGTGAAGGTACGCACCCTTAGCAGGGGTGTGGTTTCAGCCACTCACCCACTTGTCCGTAAAGAGGCTGAAATTATAAGGAATTTTTGTTAAAGTATCGCTTAATTTTTAGATATTTTGTAAAATTTTTTCTACAATAGATCGTGGATCGTTAGATTTGTATATGGGTCGTCCTACTACTATAAAATCTACAAGCTGTTGTTTTGAAAGAGTTAAGTCCGCTACCCTTTTTTGATCCCCTGCATCTTCTCCAAACGGTCGAATTCCGGGACATAACGTGATAAACTCTTTATCGGTATTGTTTTTAATATCCAAACTTTCAAAGGCACTGCAAACCACACCGTCCATCCCTGCTTCAAAAGTATCTTTGGCAAATTTGGTCGCTTTTGCATCAATATCTTCATTGTAAATATATTTGAATGAATCATTATCAAAACTTGTAAGTGCAGTTACCGCTATCACTATCGGTCTATTTTGTACATCTTTTATTCTATCCATAACCGTAGCCATAGCATCTTTACCGCTACTTGCATGGACATTAAACATATCTATTGGAAGTTTACAAATCTCCTCGGCGGCATCTGCCATGGTATTTGGTATATCGTATAGTTTAAGGTCAAGAAATATCTTAAAACTAGGGTTGATAGCTTTAAGTTCTTCCAAAAACTCTTTACCGTCTCTTATATAACTTCTAAATCCAACTTTCAGCCATATATCAAAATCTTTAAGCTTTTTTACAAGCTCGATATTATCCTCGCGTGAAGGATTATCAAGTGATACGCAAAGCTGCATATTATTTTCGCTCAATACTGTCAAGTACACCGTTTACAAATTTCGGTGCATTGTCACTTGCCAGTCTTTTTGAAAGTTCAATCGCTTCGTTGATAATGATAGGTTTATCAAGTTCACTAAAAAGTATCTCATAAATCGAGAGTCTCAAAATCGCTTTTTCGATACTTCCTACATCTTTTATCTCTCTTTGTTCCAAATGAGATTCTATCTGCTTATCGATCGCTTCAAGATTTGCAATGGTACCGTCAAAAAGTGATGTGGCAAAATCTTTTTGCTTGTTTCTTATTTTTTTATCTTCTAATATTATATCCGAGTGTTTCGCTATATTTTCATTTCCAAGGTCGTAGGCATACAATAATCCTACAACCGATTCTCTTGCTTGTGTTCTTGTAGCCACTATTTCTCCATCATTTTATAAAGATCAAGCATCTCTATAATAGTAGTCATAGCCTCGCTTCCTTTATTTCCTACTTTACTTCCGGCTCTTTCAATCGCTTGTTCTATCGTATTTGTCGTAAGTACTCCGTTTGATACAGGAATACCGTGCTTCATAGTTGCACTTGCAATCCCTTTGGTAGACTCTGCAGAGATATAATCAAAATGCGGCGTTGCCCCTCTGATAACTGCACCTACACAACAAATAGCGTCATATTTTCCACTCTCAAGTGCTTTTGTCAGAGCAAATGGAATTTCAAATGCACCGGGAACCAAAATAAGATCAAGGTTCTCTTCATTTCCTCCATGTCTTATAAAGGCATCTTTTGCCCCCTCAACCAATCTATCCGTAATAATATGATTAAATCTTCCGTTAATGATAGCTACTTTTTCACTACCTTCTAATCTCATTTTACCTTCAATAATATTCATATCTTCTCCTTAAAAAATGTCCCGTTTTTAGTTTTATAATATTTGGCGATTATATCTAAAAATTGATTAATAACCTAAAACCTCTTGAATCTTAAATATATCCTCCACCGTTTTATACAGATCATCTATTTGCAGCATATTAGGTCCGTCGCTTAGTGCTATGTTTGGATCAAAATGTGTCTCAAAGAAAAACCCGTCTACTCCAACAGCAGCAGCAGCTTTTGCAAGACTTGGTACAACTGTACTATTTCCACCCGTAGTTTCTCCGGTACTTGGAACTTGAGCCGAATGTGTTGCATCAAAAATAACAGGAGCATACTCTCTCATCGAAAGAAGATTTTTCATATCAACTACCAATGCCCCGTATCCAAATACATTTCCCCTCTCACAAAGCCATACTCCATGTTGTTTCGAGTTTTCATAACTTACACTTTCACATCCTCTGGTTCTTAAAACTTTTTCAACAGGATGTTTCATACTGTTCGCAGCCAAAAACTGCCCTTTTTTAATATTGACCTTTGCATCTGTTTTTCCTGCTGCTACAAGTAAATCCGTCTGTCTACAAAGAAATGCCGGAATCTGTACCACATCTACCACCTCAGATGCAGGAGCCACTTGATTACTTTCATGTACATCGGTTACAAGTTTCATATTAAAAGTATCTTTTACCTCTTGCAATATTTTTAACCCCTCGTCAAGTCCCGGTCCTCGAAAACTCTCAAGACTTGTTCTATTTGCTTTATCAAAACTTGCTTTAAAGTAAAAATCTATCCTCGTATCTTCATTAAGCTTTGTCAGCATATCTGCAATTTTCATCACATTGTCTCTATTTTCTATTACACACGGTCCACTCATTAGTATCATTATATATCCTCATTTTTAAATAAATTTTTTACAAAGTTTCTAAAACTTTTCTTCTCTTCTCCGGTTATAGCATAATGAAATTCATAAAAATTATTCACTATATATTCTATATCCGATTTACCGTTTTCATCACATGCAAAAAGTATTTGATCATTTACTTTAAGCTCATAATCCAACGAAGGGAGCAATGTCTCCAATTCACATCTTGTATCATCACATCTCGCAAGTAGTAAAGGGACAACATTATTATGCTGATTTCGATCACGACGGGAACGTCTCAGATCACGGAGCCTAAGTGTTTTACCTTGTTTGATGTAATTATAAGCTTCGGGTGCTTCAGTTTTATTGAGAGTGAGTTCATAAGTAATTGGATTGTTATGAATATTTTTTATTAATGTTACCAAAAGTTTTTGTCCCCACTCTTCATCTTTTGAAGTAAGAAGCCGTATCATATGATCGCTAAGCGGATTGATAATAGCATTGGTTGTTTTATTGATAATAATTTCCGAAGGTAAAAAGATATGGTCTATTTTTGCATTTGAAAAGATTGAAAAATCAGCCAACTCATTTTCCCTTGCAACAATAAATGCTTTTTTGTTTATCCTTTTTACAGTAGAAGAGATAGAAAGATTTGTCGTATCGTCATTTGTAGCGACAATCACAAGTTTCATCTCAGCCGTTTTTGCTTTTTCTAAAAGATGTTTATCTTCTGCATTTCCACATATTATACTATCCATCCCTTTTGCAACGGCATCATCTACAATATCTGAGTTTATCTCGATAACAGTAGGTTTAATCCCGTTATTCATAAACATTTGAAATAAATTTTGCCCCAATCTTCCATAACCGCATATCAAAATATTATCTTGCGGAATCGTAAATGTTTTTCCCTCTAAATTATCAATATTGTAAAGCCAATTTTCTATTTTAAATAAACTTGGTGCATTGAGTCCCATCTGTATCTGATAAGTTATGATAGAAAGAGGATTTTCAACCACATTTGCACCGGCATCGAGTAGATTTGACGTTTCATTGTCCGTACTTGATTTTACCGCGATTTTTATATGGGGATTCAATATTCTTGAAGCAAGTGTAACTCTCATATTGAGTGGATTATCCTCAAAAAGTGCAATAATCGCCTTACAATGAAGGGACTTGATTCCTGCATCCTCCAAAGAACCGGGACTATGTACATCGGCGACAAGTATAGGAACATGCGGCGTAAAACCTTCAAGATTCAAATGCTCTGCTCTTTTTTGATCAATCTCAACAACAACAACCCGCATATTTGCTTCAATCATTTTTCTAATTATAACACTTGTCATATCGCTGTATCCAAGGATAATGACAAAATCCTCTTTGATATTACGAACCGATCTTATAAATCTGGCTCTTGCTATCTCATTTATAAATACTTTGTCTTGAAGTAAAGTTACAAGTGCCCCTATTCCGTAAAACCACCCCAATACCGTTATATAAATAGAGATAGAAACCCAAATTTGCTGCGCATGGGTAAAAGGATACGGAATCTCTCCAAATCCTATGGTTGTAGCCGTATAGGTTATAAAATAAAAAGCTTCAAAAATAGAAAGATAGTATTCATTGCCTTGATCATCCATCCCAGGAATCAACAACAGCCCGACCATAGCTATCGCATAAGCGATAACTATAACCGTAAAAGGAAGTCTCATCCTTTGGAGAATAATCCATAAAGAACTACTATTCATATTATCTCTTTTAAACTACCGCTTTTAACGTTTGGATTTTAAAGTATCCCCAATATATAAAATAACAGAAGTTACATTTGCCAATAGCGCTCCACCGCTTAATGAGATAATAATACCGAATATCTCGGGAGAAATCCCCTCAGCCGTTCCGTACACACTCCAAAGTGTTGCGGATATCAAAAGCTGCAAATCTGCTACAAGACTCGTAGCAATCAAAACCGAACCAAGTTGTGTTTTGTCCCCAAGTTTTAAAACCGTTGCAATAATATTAACCACAATCGTTGCATAAAGTTCATACTTGTTATGCATATGAAAATCAAGAGGATTTCCATACCAAAATCCAAAGTTAAGCGTCATCGCCAAAATAATGAAAAAACCTGCTATTACTTTATCTAAATTCATCCTCTACACTCCAAAAGCTTCATTAAGATTGATTATATCCAAATAGAGTTTTAATCTACTATTTTTTCGTAACCATTATACCACTCAGCACAATAAAACCAATCCCAGATAAGATTATCATCGAAGGAAAACTATCTCCTAAAAACATCCCGATAATAATTGAAAAAATAATATTAGTATACCCTATTGTCCCTACAATTCCACCTTTTGCCAACGAATACGCTTTTGTCATATAAATCTGCATAAAAGTGGCACAAAGTCCAAGCCCGAGTATTAAAACCCATGCAAAACCTTTTGGAATAACAAAAGGTGCTATAAGCCAATCAAACGTGGTAGTTTTATAATACTCCCCGATACACATTAAAACTACGGGACCAAGTGTCCCTGCCAACATAAAAGAAAGCACTATTATTTTTGTATCATAATATTTTCTAAGCTCTCTTATGGGTGTATAAGCGAGTCCTGCACCCATCCCGCTTAAGATTCCAAGCCATTGTGTTTTATCTAAAGCAGTTATATCAAATCCTGTTATAAAAAGAACACCGAAAAACCCTATAAAAATGCCACCCCAAGCAAAAGCCGAAAGCCTCTCTTTTAAAATCATATAAGAAAAAATTGCAGTAAATATCGGCGAAGTTTTTGAAAACGTAATAGCTTCGGCTAATGGAATATGGGCAATATTGTAAAAATACATCAAAAGAGCTGCAAACCCTACGACTCCTCGTCCTACAAGTAAAAAAGGACGTCCCCCTTTTTGGATTATGGGAGATTTGTAAATTGTATAAAGGATGATAAGTACTCCGCTGATATTTCTAAAGAATACAACTTCTATCGAACTCATATAATGGCTGAGTTCCTTTGCAAATCCACCTGTAAAAGCAAACAAAAAAGAGGCAAACAGCATATATTTTACGGCAAGTTTCGTATCGTTGTGTTCTTGTATAGAATTCATTGACGCGATTTTAATACAAATTAAGTTAAAATCCCATTATTATTAAGGGGTTAAAGAAACTATGATTAAAATTTTTGATAAACAAACAGACTTATACATTTATGCTATTTTAATTTTTATCCTTTTTTTAATTTTTAGAGCTATATTTAAAAAAATCACACTTAAAATAGTACAAAAAACGGCAAATAAATTTGACGATGAACTTTTAGCTGCACTTGATCGTCCAATAGATTATCTATTTATCCTCATAGGTGCAAACGTTGCTCTTAGTATACTCAATATTGAAGAATCTTTATACGAAGTGATCAACCATATATTAAGAAGCGGTTTTATTTTTATACTTTTTTGGGCACTGTTAAACTTTTTAACCCAACTGACAAACAATCTTCATAAAGTAACGGATAAATTTGAAAACAAAGTAAGTCACGATGTTGCAAATTTTATAGTTAAATCCGTAAGATTTTTTATACTTATTATTGGATTTATTGCCGTTTTACAAGAGTGGGGATACAACGTAAGCGGATTTTTGGCTTCACTTGGTCTTGTAGGGATGGCATTTGCTTTGGCTGCAAAAGATACCGCTGCCAATCTTTTTGGCTCACTCGTAATATTTACCGATAAGCCTTTTAATGTAGGAGATTGGATCAAGACACCTCAAGTTGAAGGGACGATTGAAACAGTTGGAATCCGAAGTACAAAAATAAGAACTTTTGCCCAAGCTTTGGTAACGGTACCCAATGCAGTTTTGGCAAATAGTGCTATTTTAAACTGGTCAAGGATGGGGAAACGAAGAATAAAGATGAATATCGGTGTTACTTACGATACCCCTGTTGCTACGGTAGAAAAGATTGTACAAGATATAAAAAAGATGCTGCAAAATCATCCGGGAATCGATCAAGAGGTTCTCCATGTACATTTTAGTGAATTTGCAGCAAGTTCTTTGAATATCTTTTGTTACTATTTCACGGCAACTACAAACTGGGGAGAATTTATGCAAATAAGGGAAGATACCTATTTTAAAATTATGCAAATAGTAGAATCTCACAATGCACAGTTTGCATTCCCAACCCAAACTATACATATAAACAATGAAAACGAGAAAGTAGAATAATGACAAAAATTGCACTTATAGGGCAGCCAAATGTAGGAAAAAGTTCCTTATTTAATAGAATAGCAAGAAAAAAAGTGGCTATTGTAAGCGATTTAGCAGGAACCACAAGAGATATAAGAAGAAGAGAAGTTGATATTTACGGTAAAAATGCTTTGATGCTCGATACCGGTGGAATTGACGATACCAATGACGAAATTTTTACAAATGTAAAAAAACTTTCGATTAACACTGCCCGTGAAGCCGATATTGTGATTTTTATGGTGGATGGGAAAAGACTTCCCGATGATAAAGATAAATCACTTTTTTACGAACTTCAACAATTAGGGAAAAGGCTGATTCTTGTAGTCAATAAAATTGATAATGATAAAGAGTTGGAAAGACTTTGGGACTTTTATAGTTTTGGGATTGATGAAGAGCATATGTTTGGTATATCTGTTGCCCATAACCGTGGAACAAAAAAACTTTTTGATTGGCTGTATGAACAACTTCCCGAAGCACAAACCGATGAAACCATCCAAAATGATGAAAATGAAACAACCGATGGGGAGATAAAAGAAGAGATTAAAAAACCCAAATTTGACCCAAATCATATCAAAGTAGCCATAATCGGGAAACCAAATGTAGGGAAAAGTTCGATCCTTAATGCACTTATAGGGGAAGAGCGATCTGTTGTATCTCCTATCGCAGGAACTACTATAGACCCTGTTGATGAAACCTATCAAGTAGATGATAAAATGATCACATTTGTGGATACTGCGGGTTTAAGACGAAGAGGAAAAATTACCGGTATTGAGAAATATGCTTTAATGAGAACGGAAGATATGTTAGCCCAAGCTAATGTTGCTTTGGTTGTCCTTGATGCCTCACAGCCAATTAGCGATCAAGATGAAAAAATTTCTGGTCTTGTGGATAAATTTGGATTGGGGACTATTATCGTTTTAAATAAATGGGATGAAAAAAAAGAGACATATGAAAAACTTGTTGAAGAGGTAAGAGGAAGATTTAAATTTCTTTACTATGCACCGATTATTGCTGTATCTGCAAAAACGGGAAGAAATATAGAAAAACTAGAAGATAAGATAATTACCGTTTCAAATAATTATCACAAAAGAATCCCAACTTCTACACTAAATAAAACAATTGAACTTGCAATTAGAAGACACTCTCTTCCAAGTCCTGCAGGGAATAGACTTAGAATCTATTTTGCAACACAATTTGATACAAATCCGCCGACGATAGCAGTGATTATGAATAAACCAAAACTACTTCATTTTTCATACAAAAGATATCTTATCAACTTTTTACGTGACAATATAGACTTTGAAGGAATCCCCGTGCGTGTAGTAGCTCGTGGTCGTGGTCAAAGATCTGAGGAAGAGGAAGAATTTGAAGCAACTTATCAAGAACTTACTGCACCCAATGACTTTAATTTGGGCGAATATATAGAACAAGATGATGATTTAGACCATATGCAGGAATTTGATTTAAATGAAGAATAAAAAAAGGGAGAAAGTTTAACTTTCTCCCTTTTTATTAGTTAAAAAGTAAAGTTAAATTACTTTACAGCCTCTTTTAATTTAGCACCAACTTTGAATTTTGCAACAGTTGACTCAGCAATTTTAATTTTTGCTCCAGTTGAAGGGTTGATACCTTCTCTTGCAGCTCTTTTAGATGTTGTAAATGTACCAAAACCGATAAATGATACAGAATCACCTTTTGCTAAAGTTTCTGTGATAGTCTCTAATGTAGCCTCTAAAGCTGCACCAGCATCTTTCTTTGTTAATCCTGCCTTGTCAGCAACAGCTGCAATTAATTCACTTTTGTTCATACTTGTTTCTCCTGTAGTTTAGTGTTGTTTGACAAATCATAACAAAACTATCTTTAATTAATATTTAAAAACTAGCAATATTTTTTAAATTTTGTATTATTTATGATAAAATAAACCATGATTACCGTTAAAAGCCTTATTTTCAGTATTTTTTTCTCGTTATTTATCTATTTTGACCACTTTGGATGGAATTCAAAATTTCTTATTACACTCTTTGCATTAAGTAGTTTTATACTTATTTTACAACTATCAAAAAAAGAATTATTTACAAGTGGCTTTTTAATTGGTATATTTTGGTTTTGGTGGATAGGACTTAGTTTTAAATATTATGATTTGAGTTATCTTATTCCTGTTGTTGTGATTTGTTTAGCTGTTTTTTACGGTTTGGTATTTTATTTGATTGGAATCTTTTCAAATATATATATAAAGATAAGTGCTATTTTTCTTCTTAGCTTTATCAGCCCCTTTGGATTTAACTGGTTTAAACCTGAACTTCTTTTTATAAACAGTTATTTAGGAACTTCAAAAATTGAATTTCTCATTATACTTATCATCTCGGCACTATTGGTACAATATCATAAAAAGAAATATATAATTGCCTTTTATAGTACAACCATTATCGCTTTATACTTTTTTAATATCTATACAACAGACTCTATAAATCCACCTAAACTTAAAATATACCAATACAATACACATATTCCCCAAGAAAAAAAATGGGAAAGAGATTACAAACACAATATAATAAAGAGTAACTTCCAAACTATAGAAAATGCTATAGCAAAAAACTATGAGCTCATAATACTTCCTGAAACCGCTTTTCCGCTTATTCTAAACAGACAAAAATACTTTTTAGAAAAACTCAAACAATATTCAAAAAGTATCACAATCGTTACAGGCTCTTTATATAAAAAAGAAAATCAACTCTATAACTCAACATATCTTTTTAACAATGAAAAAATCACAATAGCAAATAAAGTAGTACTCGTCCCTTTTGGAGAAGCCGTCCCTTTTCCCGAGAAAATAAGAAACCTTATCAATGATATCTTTTATGATGGAGCAATGGATTATCAAGTAGCTGCAAACCCTACAACTTTTGATATAAAAGGATATAAATTTAGAAATGCCATATGTTATGAAGCAACTACAGATACCATATTTGATAATTTAGATACCTCATATATGATAGCTATTTCAAACAATGCTTGGTTTACACCCTCTATTGAACCTACATTGCAAAAACTTTTGATGCAATATTATTCTAAAAAATATAATGTATATATATACTCGGTATCTAATTCCTAAAACCTACTATATCTCCAAATAAAATCACATCTTTTAAAACTGCCTTCTCACATAGATTGTCTTTGGCAATACTTATCAAAAGTTCCCCGTTTTGACTTGAAAATATCTTCTGATTAATAGTTACTTTTAAAATAATGTTATCAGAGGAAATTTTTAAAAATTTTACAGTTTTTCCCTTCTCTTTACCTACCAATCTTGTTACATCAATTCTGCCATTTTCTTTCTTACCACCAATCGCATGAAAAACCATTGTATCTTTTTTGGATGTTTGAATAAGTTCAATAATATTAAAATAAAGACTTAAAATATCATTGTTTGCATAAAACTCATAAACCTCTTTTGAATTGGTAAACTTTTTACCATCTTTATAATATTCGTTTTTTTCCAATATCACTTTTTTATTAATATGATCAAATATAAACTTTTTGACTTTTATATAGCTATTGTTAGATTTTGTTTTTTTATACTCATATGGAACTAAAATCCCATTGAGAACTTTCCCTTTACTTTCATAAAGCTCAACTCTATTACCTGAGAGAGCTTTCGCCAATCCTACCGTTCTCGCCTCCATTCTAATATAGTAACTATCATCTGTTTTATTTAAAATGGTTGTAGCATTCCCAAGTTTGCCAAAAAAACCAAAAGATATATTATAAGTGGCTTGAACTGTTTTTCCAAAAATGGAAGAACTAAATAACAATAGAAAAGAAAAAATGATTTTGTATTTAAACATAAGAAGATTGTATCAAAAGTAAGATAAATAAAAAAAGCACCAAAGAAGTTGGCGGCGACCTACGTTTCCACCAGGGGACCCGGCAGTATTATCGGCGATGGGAAGCTTGACTGCCGGGTTCGGAATGGAGCCGGGTATGACCTTCCCTCTATAACCACCAACATCTTTAGTGCTAGATGTTGAATTATAAAAGAATAATGTATGTTAAAATCTTGTCAATGAATAAATAATTAATTATATTGAGTATATACTCAATAAGATAGTAAACTAAAGAATAAGTTTAAAATAAGCCAAACGATCTATTAGTACTGGTCAGCTAAATGAATTACTTCACTTACACATCCAGCCTATCAACCTCCTAGTCTTGAAGGGATCTTCAGGGAAAGTTCATCTTGGAGTTGGCTTCGTGCTTAGATGCTTT
>JBNKLC010000036.1:0-54641 GCA_050292155.1 Arcobacteraceae bacterium | reverse complement strand
AGTTGAAAATTTTGTTGCAAGTCTTTGATTATCTATTGTTGCTATATAATTGCTTGAAGATATTGTTGGGTCTTGAGAGTTGAGAGGATAATTGAGTTTTTCCCATTGCTCATAGCCACCGTTTAGAAGTTTTACATTTTTAAATCCATACACTTCAAGTGCCCAAAATACCCTTGAAGCGTCAAAAATTGTTCCATCGTCGTACACTACAATTTTATCATCTGTATCAAGCCCAAGTTTTCGTAACTCCTCTTGCATCTTCATCGGTTGTATTAGTTTACCGTTGGTTGATTTATCGTGGTATGTTAAATTTATCGGAAAATTTAAAGCGTTTGGCAGATGGGCTAAATTATATAAATCAGCTTCTCTCACATCAATAATTTTATATTTTGAAATATTATCGTGAAGCTCTTCTAGTTCAACTCTTAAGGATTGTGCTTGGAGGCTAAGTAAACTTAAAACTAGTATTATCAATAAGGAAAAAAACTTTTTCATAACATACGCCTTTTAATTGATTTGTATCATTGTAACTCAATATTGTTTAGTTATTGTAAAGTAAAAGTATATAAAATTTATTAGAACTTGTTTTTTAATTTGTAAGAATAAAGGTATTTTACGGCAATTACGTAAAAAATAAAAACAAAAAAGTTACTTTATGTTACAATATAGGTTTTACGGGAGTAAAGACAGTATATTTAAAATAAAAATATTATAAAATATTATAAAAAGGTGTAAGCAAGGTAGTAAGAGAGTGTAAATGGAGTAGAAGTTAGGAGACCGAATGGATCGATATAAAGAGTTTTTTCAAAATAGTATGGACAGTATCTCTGTGGTTTTGATTACTTCTAAGGGACGTTTTATGATCGAAGAGGTTAATCCTGCATTTGAGATATTGTTTGGCATTTCTAAACAAGAGATTGAAAATACTTATATTGATGAGATAAAAGATGAAAAAACTTGCGAGATTTTACTAAATAAATATCGGACGTGTTTGGATACGGGTAAAACTGTCACTTATGAAAGAAGTTTTGATATTCCTACCGGTCATCAATATTTTAGTACGGTTCTTTCTCCTATTAAAAATCAAGCGGGAAATATTCGTAGAATTTTTGCAGTGACCCGTGTTTTAAACGAAGAGGAAAAAGCACAAAAAGATCTGGATTTTTTTAAACAAGCTATCCATTCAATACATGATGCGGTTTATCTTATCCGTTCCGGTTCCCAAATTGTTTACTCCAACAGGGCAGCTTCAAAAATGTTGGGTTATACCAATGAGGAACTTTATCTAAAAAATATATTTGAAATTGATACATTTATCGATAAAAAAACAATTGATAATCTGTTGTATGAGAAGGCAACAACCTCTAAAACAACTTTTGAATTTGAAACTCTCCATACAAGAAAAAATGGTTCTACACTCCCCGTATTTATACGTTTACACTATTTTCAAAATGAGGATGTCGAGTATAGTTTTGCTATCGTAAAAGATATCGGTGAACAAAAAACTCTCCACACACAACTGCTGCAGCGAAAAAGAGAATATAAATCTTTAGCCGATAATATACCTATGATTATTGTGCGCTACGATACAAAGGGAAGTTATCTTTACGTTAATACCAAACATAAAGAACATATTCTTAACAAAGATATTGATTTTTTTGTAGGAAAATCAATCCATGAAGTTTTTCCGGACGGTCGTTATTCCATACTTGAAGAAGCGATACATAGAGTTGCTAAGAGTGGAAAAGAGGAATGCTTTAAGAAAGTATCATTAGCTATTTTAAAGGAGAAAGTAGAAGTTCATGATATCAATGTTCTTCCAGAGTATGATGATGATGGAAATATAATTAGCATTCTTGTAGTAGGGCAGGATATGACCGAAGCGTATCATATACAAGATGAACTTACAAAAAAAGAACAAGAGTTAAGGGTTCTTGCAGAAACTACACCCGGAATGCTTGGAAGTTATCATTTAAAAGATGATGGAACCATTTGTATGCCTTATGTTTCTGCTAATATCAAAGAGCTTTTCGGTTTAACCCCCGATGAGGTAAAAAAAGATGCAACCTCACTGATGCAGTGTACACATCCAGAAGATTTACAAAGAATAGAAGAGAGTATTATAAAGTCTGCTAAAGAGATGAGTGCATGGCATCAAAAATATAGAATTATCCACCCTGTAAAAGGGGAAAGATGGATGGAGGCAAATAGTAAACCGATCTCTCATCCCGAAGGTGGAGTAATTTGGTACGGACATGCGTATGATATAACCGAACAAAAAAAACGTGAAGAGGAATTGATACTTACCAATAGTGCCATGAATACTATATCTGAAGCTATAGAGCTTATTGATCCGATAGATGGGAGTTTGTATTATGTGAATGATGCAGCTTGTAAAATGTTAGGTTATAGTAAGGAAGAATTGATTCAGATGAGTATTCATGATTTTGTTGCTGATGATGTTACAGAAGAAGCTATTGAAAAAATAACACAAGAGATTGATAAAAATGGATTTATACGTTTTGAAAGTAGGCATCGTCGTAGAGACGGTACAATTTTACCTGTTGAAGTAGCAGCTTTTTGGCTTGGTAAAAAAAAGAAACGCTTTACCCTTACCGTTATACAGGATATTAGTGAAAGAAAAGCCTATGAAAAGCAAATTATCAAAGAAAGAGATCAGTATCAAGCGATATTTACAAACTCTCTAAACGGTATTGTTGTTTTAAGAAATGATTTCAAAATCCTTAATATTAATAATGCTGCACTAACTATTTTAGGATACTTAGGTGTTCAGATGATCCCCGATAACTTGTTACAGTTAGATGTGTTTGATGAAGTTGATAAGTTAAAAGAACTTGTAGATAATACGATAAAATATAAAACAAATCAACATATAACACAAAAATGTATCAACAATAATAATCGGACAACTTTTTTAAATATAAATACGGTAGTTCAAAATGAAAATACCATATTGTTATTTATACAAGATATAACTTACAATGTATTGTTCGAAGAGCAGTCTTTGTTGGCGAACAAGGGGATGATGCTTGATACCATTGCACATCAATGGAGACAACCTTTAGCTGAAATAAATTCAATACTATTTAAAATAAATTATACATTGCAAGAAATTCAAAATAGTGATGAAATAGAAGAGGATTTACAAAAAATTGAAAAAATTACCGAGCACCTTTCTAAAACATTGGATGATTTTAAAGGTGTATTGGCTAAAAATGAAAAAAAATCAAGTATAAAGCTTAAAAATTTAGTAGATGACGTAATCAGTCTTTTAGGTTATTCTTCTAAAAATATAGGTGTAACAATTACCAATAATATATCCGGTTCTATTATGATTGATATTGTTGAGGGGTTATTAAAACAAGTTTTATTTTCAATTTTGCAAAACTCTTTTGAAGCATTTAAAAATAGTTTAGAATTTAATAAATATATAGTTATCGATGCTTTTTTAAGTGAAGAGGAATTGATAATTACCATTATTGATAATGCCGGAGGAGTTAAAGAAATTGACCATACTAAAATATTTGAGAAAGATTATAGTTCTAAAAAAAGTGGCAGCGGGATAGGTCTTTATATATCAAATTTGATAGTTTCAAAGATATTTAAAGGAAAAATATCGGCAAAAAATACTACAGATGGTTTAGAAACCAAGATTCATATAAAGGTGTGAACAGATGAATAGATATAAAAACATAAATTTATTGTTTGTAGAAGATGATATGAACATTAGAAAAAACTATACAATAGTGTTCAAAGATATATTTGGAGATGTACATGAAGCATCATCGTATCAAGAAGCTGTAGATAGGTATGAAAATAATAAGATAGATATAGTGATAGCAGATATTAATTTGCAAGGTGAACAAACAGGGATAGATTTTGCTAAGTATATAAGAAAAAACAAGATTAATACCAAAATTATAATTATATCTGCTTATTCGACTATGGAGAATCTTTTTGAATCTACTAAACTTAAATTAGTCGACTTTTTGGTTAAACCCGTAGGTCAAGCCAGACTTTTAGCAGCAATAGACAAAGCAGTCCTTGAATTGAATAGTGTGGATATTAAAAAAGGGTATACGAATATTAATAAACAATATAAGTGGGATATTAAGAAAAAAAAGCTTCTCAAAAATAATAAAGAGGTGGTACTGACAAAACTGGAAAAAAAGGTTTTAAATACAATTTTATCAAACCCCTCCGTTCAATTGACTTATGATATTTTGATAGGACATGTTTGGGAAACATATGATAGTTACCGTATAGAAGAACTTCAATCTATCATTTCGGATTTAAAGAAAAAACTTCCCCCGGATACTATACAAATACTTGATGGAATAGGATATAGATATAAATAAAAGTTATTTATATTTAATAAATCCCTTAACATACTATATTTTCTTTTTATTTTATATTGTGACGATAAAAGTGACTTTATCAAAATATTATCTATAATAAAATATAATGAGGCATTGAAATATTATTTATAATATAAATATGGGAGAAGAGATGTCATATTATAAAAAGTTCTCTCAAAACAGTATTGATGGGGTTTATATTATCTTAGTTACTTCTGATGGACGTTTTATGATTGCAGAGGTTAATCCTGCAATGGAAACATCACTTGGTATGTCTAAAGAGGAACTTGAAAATGCTTATATCGACGAGATAGAAGATACTGAAACCCGTATAACTTTATTAAAAAAATATCAAGCGTGTATCGATGCAGGTAAAACTATCATTTACGAGAGTGAATTTGATTTGCCTAGCGGTTATAAATATTTTAGTACGGTGCTTTCCCCCATAAAAGATAAATTTGGAAAAATTAGTAAAATTTTTGCAATTGCTCGAGATTTGACTGAAGAAAAAAAAGCACAAAACGATTTACATACGCAACTGTTACAAAGACAACAAGAGTATAAGTCTTTAGCGGATAATATACCTATTATCACTGTACGATATGATATTAACGGGTGCTATCTTTATATCAATAATAAACACAAAGAAAAGGTACTCAACAAAGATATTGATTTTCTTATAGGTAAAACAATTCATGAAGTTTTTCCCGATGGTCGTTATAAGATACTCGAAGAAGCAGTTCAACGAGTTGCTAAAAGTGGGAAAAAAGAACAATTTAAAAAAGCATCTTTACCAAGTTTAGATGAGAAACAAGAGATTCATGATATAACTATTTTTCCTGAGTATGATCATGATGGAAATATAATCAGTGTTCTTGTTATAGGTCAAGATATGACTGAGGTGTATCATACACAAGATGAACTTATCAAAAAAGAACAAGAGCTAAGGGCACTTGCGGAAACTATACCAGGGATGCTTATCAGTTATCATGTGAAAGCCGATGGAACAAGTTGTATCCCTTATGCTTCTGCGAGTATTAAAGACGTTTTTGGATTAACTGCAGATGAGGTAAAAGATGATACTGATTTATTTGTGAAGATTATCCATCCTGATGATTTGCAAAAGATAGAAGAGGGCTTTAAAGCATCAGCTAAAGATATGAGTGTATGGCATCATCAGCATAGAATTATCCATCCAATAAAAGGGGAAAGATGGATAGCGGTGAGTAGTAAGCCAATTCCCCATCCAGATGGTGGTGTGATTTGGCATGGATATGTATATGACATAACGGAGCAAAAAAAGAGTGAAAAGGAATTGTTACTTACCAATAGTGCTATGAATACAATCTCCGAAGCTATAGAGCTGATTGATCCAATGGATGGAAGTTTGTATTATGTGAATGATGCGGCTTGTAAAATGTTGGGTTATACCAAAGAGGAATTTTTTGCGATGACAACGCATGATTTTGTAGCAGAAGAGATCACAAAGGAGTTTATTGAAAATATAACTCAAGAGATTGATAAAAATGGATTTATACGTTTTGAGAGCAGCCATCGAAGTAAAAATGGTACAGTAATTCCTGTTGAAGTAACAGCTTTTTGGCTTGATGAACAAGAGAAACGTTTTACCCTTACCGTTGTACAAGATATTAGTGAAAGAAAAGTCTATGAAAAGCAAATTATTCAAGAGAGAGATCAATATCAGTCTATTTTTGAAAATTCTCTAAATGGTATTGTTGTTTTAAATAATGATTTTAAAATTTTGAATATCAATAATGCTGCATTAGCTATTTTTGGATATAAAAATATTCAGATGATACCTGATAATTTACTCCATTTATGTAAATTTGAGAATGTAGATAAACTAAAAGAAATTGTAGACAATACCATACAATATAAAATCAATCAACACATTACACAAAAATGTATCAATATCAATAAGCAAACAGTTTTTTTAAATATAAATACGATAGTTCAAAATAAAGATAGCATATTGTTATTTGTCCAAGATATAACTTATAATGTATTGTTTGAAGAACAGTCGCTTTTAGCAAATAAAGGTATGATGCTAGATACCATTGCACATCAATGGAGACAACCGTTGGCTGAAATAAACTCGATACTATTTAAAGTAAACCACATATTAAAAAAACTTCAAGATGGTAGTGAGATGCAAGAAGATTTGCGTAAAATTGAAAAAATCACAGGACATCTTTCTAAAACACTGGATGATTTTAAAGGTGTTTTAGTACAAAATGAAAAAAAATTAAGTATAAATCTTAAAGAGTTGATGAATGATGTGATTGGGCTTTTAAATTATTCATCAAAAAATATAGGGGTAGCAATTACAAATAATATATCTGATTTGATTGTGATTGATGTTGTTGAGGGATTATTAAAACAAGTTTTATTTTCAATATTGCAAAACTCTTTTGAAGCATTTAAAAATAGTTTGGAGTTTAATAAATATATAGTTATAGATGCCTTTTTAATCGAAGATGAGCTTATTATCGCAATTATCGATAATGCCGGAGGTGTTCAAGAGATAGATCATACTAAAATATTTGATAAAGATTATAGTACAAAAAAAGGTGGTAGTGGAATTGGTCTTTATATATCCAATTTAATAGTTTCAAAAATATTTGAGGGAAAAATTTTAGTACAAAATACCACTAATGGTTTAGCGACAAAAATTTATATAAAGGTATGAAAAGAATGAAACAATATGAGAATATCAATCTACTGTTTATAGAAGATGATATAAATATTAGAGCTAATTACGCAATGGTTTTTAAAGATATGTTTAGTAATGTTTATGAAGCAGCATCTTATCAAGAAGCTTTAAATCAGTATAAAACCAATGATATAGATTTAATGATAGTAGATATAAACATAAAAGGGATCAAAACTGGAATTGACTTTGTTAAAGATGTGAGAAAAAATGATCTGAATATAAAGGTGATAATTTTATCGGCATATTCAACTATGGAAAATCTTTTGGAATCTACCAAACTTAAGTTGGTAGAGTTTTTAGTTAAACCTGTAGATGAATTGAAACTTTTAGAGACAATAGAAAAGGCGGTTTTTGAATTAGAGAATATAGACATTATTAATAAAGAATTTATAACTATAAAGAGTCAATATAAATGGGATATAAGAAAAAAAATTCTTTTAAAAGACAATAAAGAAGTAGTGTTAACCAAATTGGAAAAAGAGGTTTTAAACACGATACTTATAAATCCCTCTATTGAACTAACGCATGATATTTTAATCAATAATGTTTGGGAAACATACGAAAAAGACCATAGAGAAACATTGCGGACAATTGTTTCTAGCTTAAGGAAAAAACTTCCCAAAGATACTATCCAAACACTCTACGGGATAGGGTATAGATATAAATAAAAAGTTATTTATAATCTTTTCATATTTTAAAACAGATATCCAAAAACTTAAAATAACCTTTTATTTTAATATATAATTTATATTTTTAGTCAATATTTATATTTTATTTATAATTGCAATATATTATTTATAAACATTAAGTAAAAGTCTAAAGTGAGATGTAAAATGTTTATAATGTATATTTTAATATCTGTAATTGTTGTACTTATAATTACTATAGTGATTTTGTACAAACATTTATTGCAAAAAGCAATAAAGAAAAAAGAGAAATATCAAGACCATTTTTTAAAAAAAGTATTTGATCTACAACCTAATATCGTTATCACTACAGATGGAGTAGAGATTAAAAATGTAAATAATCAATTTTTGAAGTTTTTTTCCTATGATTCAATAGATGAGTTTAAAAAAGAGTATCACTGTATATGCAATCTATTTTTTGAAAAAGAGGGATATCTAAAAGCAAAATATGAAGAGAAAACATGGGTGGATTATATCCATGAGCATGAAGATATTGTAAACAAGGCTTTAATAAAAAATAATAACAAAGAGCATGAATTTATTGTCAATGCTTCAAAATTTGAATTAGATGAAAATAATATAAGTATTGTTGTATTTATTGATATTACCCAATTATTATATCAAGAAGAGATGTTAATTAGACAAGAAAAAAGGGCATTGATGGGAGATATGCTAGAAAATATTGCCTATCAGTGGAGAGATCCTTTATCGACAATTAGTATGTGTGCAAGTGGAATGAGGCTCAAGCAAGAGATGGATAATTTAAGTAGTGAAGAGTTTTTTAAAATGTGTGATTCTATAGGCAAAAGTACCCAGTATTTATCACAAACTATTGATGACTTTAGAAGCTATTATGATAAGAATAGTTGTAATGGCATATTTCAATTGAGAAATATTATTGATGATGTAATTAAGATGTATGAAGCACAGTTTATCAATAAAAAAATTGAAGTGATAAATAATTGTATTCACACAAATATTAACGGTATTAAAAATGAGTTACTCCAAGTGATGATGAATTTGATTACTAATGCTATTGATGAGTTAGACAAAATAGATACGGAAAAATTAATTATGATCGAATCAAGGCTTATAAATAGCGGTATTCAAATCCATATACAAGATAATGCCGGGGGAGTACCTGAATATTTAAAAGAGAGTATATTTGAAAAATATTTGATGGCAAACGAAGAGAATTTACAAACAAGTATAGGTTTATTTGCATCTAAACAGATTATTGAGAATCATTTTAGAGGTAAAATGTATGTACAAAATAAAGAGTTTCAACATCAAAGTAAAGCATATATCGGTGCTTGTTTTACAATTGAGTTAAGTTGTGGATAAAAAATTAAAAAAAGGAAATATAAATGTCAATTAAAAAGAAACTTTCAATAGTAATAGGATTATTGTTTGGATTAAGCTTACTACTCATTGTTGCAATGTATTTTGCCAATAAAACATTGGTTCATAATATTCATAAGGTTGAGGTTATAGAGGAAAAGATAATTAAAAATGTCAAGATTGAACATGCCCATGAAAAGTTTATAGGACAGATGTGTAGAACTTTTGTCAAAGGGGAAAAATATAGTGTCAATAAAACTTATAAAAATTGTATTTTAGGGAGTTGGTTTTATCCTTTTAAAGCTACCGATGAGTATAAAAAACTTCCAAATGATTTAAAAGCAAAATTTGATAAACTTGAATCTTCACATCAACAAATTCATATTATTGCAGCAAAATTTGCAAGTATATTTACAGTTAATGAAAGTATGAAAAATGATATTATAAATGTAGTACCTCAATTATTTGGCGATGTAGTCGGTACGCTAGATAGTTATTCTAAGTTTTTAGAAGAAGAGAGAAAAAAAATGGATGAAAGTGTTCATCAAGAGATAGTTTTGATCGATACACTTATGGTAATACTACTGGTTATTGCCGTAATTATAGGTATAATCGGATTTAAAATATCTACAAACATAATACACTCTATAGAGATATTTGAAAATGGATTATCAAGTTTTTTTGCTTATTTAAATAGAAGTTCCAACAGTGTCAAAAAGATTGAACTTGATACAGGTGATGAGATCAATCATATGGCAGATCAGGTAAATCAAAATATTGAGAGTATCAAAAAAGGTTTTGATCAAGATAATAAGGTTATTGAAGAGACAATCAATATAGTCAATAAAGCAAAAGATGGTTTTTATACTTATAATATAAATGCAGTTGCATCAAATCCTCAACTAGAGATATTAAGAGCCAAACTCAATGAGATGCTTGATATTACACAACATAATTTGGATATTGTAATCACGGCACTTATTGAATTTGGTAATGCAAGATATGATTATAAACTACAAACAGATGCTTTTGGAAATATAGCTTCATTGGCAAAAGGGACAAATGCACTTGGCGATTCTATATCTGAGGTGCTCAATATGGTTCATGGATCTGCCAAAAAAGTAGCCAACAGTTCATCTGAACTTGCAATGACATCAAATCAACTCTCCTCAGCTGCTACACAACAAGCTGCTTCATTAGAAGAAACAGCCGCGGCAATTGAACAGATTACATCAGCTATCACTTCAACTAGAGATAGAACAGAAGAGATGACACAAATAGCAAAAAATCTTGAACATACCAGTCAAGAGGATGATGAACTTGCACATAAAACAGGCAAATCTATGCAAGAGATAGATAAAGCGACAAATGATATTGTCGATGCTATTGCTATTATAGATCAAATAGCATTTCAAACAAATATACTTTCACTCAACGCTGCAGTTGAAGCTGCAACTGCGGGGGAAGCAGGAAAAGGATTTGCCGTAGTTGCACAAGAGGTAAGAAATCTTGCAAGTAGATCCGCCGACGCTGCAAGGGAGATAAAAGATTTAGTAGTTTATGCCCAAGAGAAAACAAAAGAGGGTAGAGAAACAGCAGATAAAATGGTAGAGAGTTTTAACTTTTTAAATGAAAAAATCAATCAAGTAACTGAAAATGTCAATGAAGTCGCAATGGCTGCAAATGAGCAGATGCTTGGGATGGAACAGATAAGCTCGGCAATCAATCAGCTTGATAGATCTACCCAAGAAAATGCAAGTGCTTCGGAAAACTTATCAAAAAAAGCAAAAGATCTTAACTGTTTATCAGATCAGCTTATAACAGTGATAAATAGAACACAATTTGAACAATCTAAAGAGGATCAGGTGTGTGATGTAAATCTTGTATTTGATACTACGAAATTAAAATTGGACCATATAGCATTTAAAGAGGCTAATTTTAAAGATTTGGGAAATAATAAAACATGGAAAGTAAAAAATCATATAGAGTGTGCACTTGGAAAATGGATTAAAGAACATGAAAACGAGCCATATGCCCAACACCAAGATTGGGACAATCTACTTATAGCTCATGAAAAAGTGCATAGTTGTGTTCAGAAATATATTGAAGTTGATGGGAAAGATAAAAATGATCCACAGCTTCATGATATCGCACAAGATATTGAAAAAAATACATCTAAAGTATTTAATTATATTGATCAAATTAAAAAACATAGATGTGAGGAGTATAGTGAAGATGAAACTAAATGTGTTGATAGTTAAGGTAGATTATTTTAAATAATCTACCATTTTTCCATCAACAGCTTTTAAAAAGGCAACTATAGTTTTAATTTCTTTATCTGTGATTTTAGCTCTACTTTGATGTTTTGCCATAATTTTTACGGCATCTTCAAGTTTGTTTACACTTCCATTATGAAAATAGGGTTTTGTTTGTACAACGTTTCTAAGCAGTGGTACCCTAAAATATTTATTGGTATTTTTGGCTCCTAAAAATCCACCTTGATTTTCAAATGGAAATGAAACCTTTTTTAAAACATCTTTTTTTACTTGAAGCGAGTTATTGATATGACATTCATTACAAGAAATTGTAATAATGGTTTCAAGTCGTATATCTTTATCAATTTGATCAAAAAATCCCTCGCTGATATAGTCTAACTCCTCAGGGCTTAAATGGGACTGTAGATAGTTTATTTTAGTCACGGGGTCTTTTAATTTTTGTGTATCTTTTATAATATTTTTAAATTTTGTTTGCAAAGCTTGTATTTTACTTGGTTCTATCTCTCCCCAAATGCTGTGGTATGTAAGTGGAAATTTTTTTAAAACTTGACCGCCAAGTCCCATACCGTTGTGACAACCGACACAACCTTTAGTGATAAAAAGTTTTAACCCTTTTTTTTCATCTTTTGTAAGTTGATCAAAATCTCCAAGTAAAAATTGATCGTATCTTCCTCTCGTTACAAGAGTTTTTTCATAAGCGGCAATTGCATCTACAATTTTATTAAATGTTATATCGCTACTGCCGTACACATTATTAAAAAGTTGTGTATATTCTTGATTGTTTTCTATCCTCTGCTCTGCTAGTTTGGGGGTAATCGACATCTCAAAAGTTGCTTGTAATGGACCTTTTGCTTGATCTTGTAAACTTTTTGCACTACCATTCCAAAATAGGTTTTTAGAAAATCCACTGTTAAGTACCGTTGGGGTATTAAGATGAAAAGGATTTTTTCTATCTTTATGTCCTATAGCGGTTGGACGTCCATCGGCTCCACCTTTTTTAAAACTATGACAATCAGCACAGCTGATATTCTGCCCAAGAGAGAGATCTTTTTCAAAAAAAAGCTTTTTCCCTAATGCAATTTTTTCTTTGCTAAGTTCATTAGAATTGGTGTCTAAAGACTCCAATAAAGATTCAAAATTATCCGGTACCGGTTTTAAATTGTTGTTATATGCCAACGTTAAAAGTTCAAGATCACTGTTGGCAAAAAGATTTAGTGTTAAAAGTAAAGAGAGTAAATATCTCATAGTATGCTCCTTTGTTGATATATGAAAATTGTAGGTTAAATAAGAATTCTTTTATGTGACTGCGATCACATAAAAAAAACTCAAATCAAGATATATTTGTCGTATCAATAATAAATAAGAAGGAGAAAAGATGAGATATATAATTATAGGAGCAATTACTCTAGTGGTAACTTTACTTGTATCAAAAGTTTTTTTAGCACTTAATTTGGTTCATTTTAACAAATACAATACGAGTTTAGCTAAGTCTCACGGGGATAACCAACAGATGGGAGAGCTTGTAAAAACGGGAAAATCGCTTTATCTTGTTTATTGTTCATCGTGTCACGGAAAAGATGGTAAAGGGAATAAAAACAAAGCACAAGACCATACAAAAAGGATTGCACAAAAATCGGTTCTTGATATTATCAATCACGGCTCAAACAACTTTAAATCAATCTATCCCGCAGGGATGCCGGCAGCTCTTGTAGATAAAGAGGATGCAAAAGAGATAGCAAAATATGTTGCAAGTGGACTCCAAGGGGCGAAACCAAAAGCTTGGGAGAGATGTGCATCGTGTCATAATGAAAATGGCGAGGGGATAGCCTATGTTGCACCAAATATAAAAAGATATAGCGATGATCTGGTTGCTACTGTTTTAACAAACGGGAAAAAAGGGGTAATTGGTAGGATGCCTAGTTTTGAGGGTCGATTAACGGAGCTTCAAATGAGATCGATTGCTTCATATATAAGAAGTATACAAAGATAAAAGAAAAGTTTTTTTTTGTGATTTACCTCACAGAAGAAATTTTCAAAATATTCTATACTTTCTTTGCAATCTAAAAAATAAAAGGAGATTAAAATGAGATTGAGTAATAAAATGTTAGGTGGTGTTTTACTTGCACTATTATTGAGTGTATTTGCACAGGCTTCAGAAGGGTATAAAAATCTTTTTGTAACAATTACAACAGATAACTTAAAACAAGCAGGTATGGGTGTAGCAATTGCAAATGCCTTTCAAGGTGCAGGGGTAAATACTACAGTACTTATCGGTGCTAACGCATCACGTTTAGTGCTAAAAAAAGGGAATCAAGAACTTTTTGGACCAACAAACGCATCTATTAAAAATATGTTGATAGGACTCACTAAAAAAGGTGGTCATGTGATGCTTTGCGGAATGTGTGCAAAGTTTAGTGAGATTACCGGCAATGATGTAATAAAAGGTGTAAAAATCGTAACACCTAATGATGTGGCAGGAGCTTTATTGGCGCCGTCTACACAGACACTATCTTTTTAATGAAAAGTAGGGAATTCCCTACTTTTAAAGGACTTAATATGGAACTTTTAGATTATCATTGTTTTAAAGGCTTAGAAAAAGAAGATCAAGAAAAAATAGTTAAAAATGCAAAAAAAGTGATGTTACCTAGTGAGCAAATCTTATACTATATCGGAGATAGATGTGAAGATGTTCTTTTTTTAAAAAGCGGTACGGTTAAAGTATTTATTCAGCCTAAAGAGATTGGAGCTGAGGAGATGACGCTGTATGAGGTAAACAGCGGAAGCCAGTGTATCGTAAATCTTTTTAGTACTATAAGCGGATCGGAGACGTTAGCAAGTGCCAAAACCGTTACACCCATTGAGGGATGGCTGATACCAAAAGATACCATTATGTGGCTTATCAATACTTCTCCATCATTTCGTGAGTTTAAAATGGATATGTTCGGCAGAAGATTAAACTCTTTGATTGAGTTGCTTAGTGATGTAAAGTTTACAACAATAGAGCAAAGGCTTCTAAACTGGCTTTATGTTCAAGGATTAGATAGCATTAAAATAACCCATGATAAAATAGCTTCTATTATAGGGGTAACCCGTGAGACGGTAAGTAGAAATCTTAAAAAGCTGGAACAGCAAGGATATATTAAACTTGGACGGGGTGTTATAGCACTGAATTAAATATCTAGTTTATATTATATACTTATTACTTACTTAATTTTAAATTATAATATTTTTTTCTACAAAGATACCAATTAAAAGAAGATATAGTGTTGAAATTTTAATATTGGAGTATCGATGAAAACTTTACTATCACTTGTTTTTATGACAAATATACTATTTGGAGCAGTGATTCAAAATCAAGATAATCTTGTAGGATTTAAAGTTCAAGATCAGTTTGATAAAGAACTTACGGTTACGCAAAATACAAAAAAATTGATTGTTGCTTTTTCAAAAGAAAAAGGGGGAGAGATAAAAAAATATCTTGATGCAAACCCCAATTATCTCCAAAATGAAAATGCCATATACATAGCAGACGTAAGTGCTGCACCGTCATTCGTAACATCACTTTTTATGCTACCAAAGTTTAAAGAATATCCATATTCAATGGGTGTTGTAAGGGATGAAAAGTTTGCGGCACAATTTCCAAAACAAGAAGAGATGATAACTATCATACATATTGAAAATTTTGTAGTTTCTAAAATAGAGTTTAAAAAGAGTTTATAATTGTAAAGAGTCTTCATTGGACTCTTCACAATAACTTTAATTATTTTACACCGGTATCCGGTTTTGGAGTTTTCTCAGTTGAAACTGGAAGAACAGGGTATGAAATATCAGGTTTTTTACCGGTTAATGATTTTAAGAATGTAACGATTTTATTAGAATCAGAATCAGATAATTTCATTCCTAATTGAATTTCACCCATTTGTTTAACGGCAGTTTGTAGTGACCAAATATTACCGTTATGGTAGTATGGTGCAGTCTCTTCAATATTTCTAAGTGTTGGAGTTTTTACTTTTCCATCTTTGAATACCGCTTCAAAATCACCTGCTTGGAATTTATATTTGCTATTATCAAATGGCATCATTGTACCACCTAGACCAATATCATTATGACATGCTGTACACCCTTTGTCGATAAATACTTTCAATCCCTCTTTTTCTGCTTTTGTTAATGCATCGGCACTTCCATTCATAAATGCATCAAATCTTGACGGAGTTACAAGTGTTCGCTCAAATACCGCAATAGTTTCAGTGATAAGGGCAAAGTCAATTTTTACATGGTCTCCATATACTTTTTTGAATTCACTCACATAACCAGGCATAGAGGTAACTCTTTTCACAACTAACTCTTTTGGAGCGGCCATCTCTGGACCTGCTTGGATAGGACCTTGAGCTTGAGCTTCTAAGTGTGGATCTCTACCGTTCCAGAATTGAACAGCATTTAATACCGAGTTATAAACAGTAGGAGAATTTAAATGAAAAGGATTTGCAGTCCATTTGTCTCCGATTGCAGCTCCAACGCCATCAACACCACCCATTGCCAAGTTGTGACAAGTATTACACGAAATAAGACCCGATTTTGAGAGTCTTGGATCAAAATAGAGTTTTTTACCAAGCTCGACTTTACAGTCTGTAATTGGGTTTTTTGGATTGTCTACAAGCTTTAAAACTTCCAACTTTGATTTTGGAATTGGCTTAAGTCCCGCATTTTTTGCTTTTTTTACCAAAGCTGCATCACTCATACCAAAAGCACTAACACCTGCAAAAACAACAGCTCCCGCTATTAGACTTACTTTTCTCATCATAAGTTCTCCTTATATAATAAAAATTTATCTAAATTATTATTTAGACTTAACAAATTATAGCCCTAGTTAAATAAAATTTTTCTTAAATAATAAAAATTATTAACTAGTATAAAATATTATTATCTTACTAAGTTTAATATAATCTGTTTTATAAGACGATATTTAGCTCCAAATAAGTAATTTACAAATAAACTATGTTACAATTTCTTAGAAGGAGTTTGTAATGACTATCAAATACTCGGGACCAAGACCTGTTATATCCCAACATGGGATTGATTTTAAAGAGGGTAAAGAAGATAAATATGTGTATCTTATTATTGCTACACAAATTTTAGTTGCTATTGATAAAGATTATCATGAAAAAGATTCTTATAGTTATGATACAAATACAAAAAGATTTACCGATGACGAACTTTTGACTTTGATGCTTGAGTATGAACCAAAACTTGAACAAAAGGTTATTCAAGAAGAGATAGATTATGAAAAACATCTTGATGAAGAGATTGAACAGGTACAAAGTAGAACCGATCTTAAACAAGTAGAGATAGAAACGTGGGTTAATAACCTTAAGATAATGAAAAAATACAGAATTCAACGTGCTATTAATAAAATATACTATCAACATTGTATTCACGATATTGCAAGGGTTATCAAACGTGAAAAAATAAAAGAGATAGATACGCCGTTTTTTGAAAAATACTGGCATGTTTTACAAACAATTCAAGGGGCACTGAGCGAAGGGAGAGACTCTATAGGAAGCGACCTTCAAATAGAACAAACAGATAAAGGGATTATTGCAAAACTTTTTGTAAATTTTTAATTATTTGTAAAATAGGTAAAGATACCCATCGCAATAATCACTAAAAAAGTTGTGACGAGTATCTCTTTTATAGTGACTGTAGGATTTAAAATACCGCAATATGGACATCTGCGAAGTTTGGTTCTTATCTCACTTTTACAATTTCTGCAGGGTTTTTTTTCTACTGAGTCTTCCATCAAGTATAGATCTCGTCAAGCAAACTATCCACAAAATTTTCAGGAGAAAACTCTATAAGATCATCTGCATTTTCTCCAATTCCAACATAAAATATAGGAAGTTCCAGTCTATTTGAGATAGAAAAAAGCGCTCCCCCTTTTGCAGTACCGTCTAGCTTTGTTACGATAATACCGTCGATGCCTACCATTTCATTAAAGGCTTTTGCCTGAGCTATCGCCGTATTTCCTTGAGTACCGTCTAGTATCATAAGTTTTTGATGGGGTGCACCACTCATTGCTTTGTCACAGACTTTTACTATTTTTTTCAACTCATTTGCAAGATTTGTTTGTGTTTGGAGTCTTCCTGCGGTGTCTATAATGGCATGGTCGATATTTTTTGCAATGGCAGAGCTTATCGTATCATAAGCAACGGCGCTGGGATCATGCCCCTGTTTTGTTTTGATAACAGGCACTTCCAGTTTTGCCGCCCATTTCGTGATCTGCTCAATTGCAGCGGCTCTAAAAGTATCTCCGGCTCCCAAGATAACACTTTTGCTATTTTGTTTGTATCTATTTGCAAGTTTGGCAATAGTTGTAGTTTTCCCTGCACCGTTTACTCCGATGATAAGTTCCACAAAAGGTTTAGGAAGATTAGAAAGATCAACTTCCGGAGCATGTTCAAAAAGCATCACAAGACGGTGTCTTAACTGATCTTTTGTAATCATATCGGGAAGACCGTCCATCGCTTTTTCTATAATTTCATATTCCATATCAGCTTCCAATAAAAGCTCTTCAATGGTATCAAATTCTATTTTCTCTTTTTTTTCAGGGACAATAGATTTAAGGTTGGATACGGTTTTACTAAGTGCTTTACCTAAGAAGCTTTTCGATTCTTCTATCTCTTCATTTGGTTTTTCTATCGCTTCTTTTTTTTTAAAAATTCCAAACATATAAAATAAGCTTCCTTATTGCATCTTAATTGCTTTTGATATATCGCTAAAAAGCATCTCTTCGGGTTTCATTCCGATGTAATATTGTACATATTGTCCTTGTTTATTAAATAAAATCATAAAAGGGATTGAACCGCTTGGGTTCAGCTCACTCACTGCTCCAAAAAGTTTACCGTTGTCTGCTCCTGTTACGATAGGATAAGTTATCCCGTATTTTTTAATAAAAGATGCTAACTCTTCAGGAGTATTAAGTCCACCGCCTCTTTTCCCTATATCTACTGCAATAATTTCAAAAGGAGTTTCTCCCTTATACTCTTTGTTTAGTCTTTGTTTAATATTTAGAAGATGCGGAATCTCTGCTTTACAAGGTGGGCACCATGTACCAAAGAAATTTAAAAGTACCGCTTTGTTTTCAAAGCCTTTAAACTGCCATCCATCTTTTGTTACTTGAATCTTAAGATCTTTTCCGTCACTTGTTTTTAAATTAAACTCAGGCATCTCTTGCACAGAGACCATATCATCGTCAATTCCCTCTTTATCTCCACAGCCTATAAATAAAGTTAATACAATAAAAGTTAAAGTTAATAGTTTTTTAATCTGCATTTTTGTCTCCATTGGTTAGAATATGAGATGGATTTTATCCTAAAAAGGCTTAGGGGTACCCTTAAAGATGTCATTGAATACGAAAGAAAACTTTCGGAAGTTATTTATTAAGAAATTAAAATTTTTTAGCAAACATTCAAAAATAAAAAAAGACAAATATATTTGCACTAAAATTTTAAAGACTATTGATTTGCATAAAGCAAAAAATATATTATTATATATACCTTTATCGGCTGAAGTTGATGTACAACCGCTGATAAATGTTTTAAGAAAAAGGAAAGATACAAAAGTTTATGTTCCATATATACAAGGGGATTCTTTTATTCCGGTTTTATTTCGATATCCTTTAAAGGTAAAGAGATTTGGAATCAAAGAGCCTCCATATTCAAAGTGTTATAAAAAACAGATTGATCTGGCAGTAGTTCCTATAGTGGGAATCGATCCAACCTTTAGACGAGTAGGATTCGGTGCCGGGATGTATGATCGTTTTTATGAAAAAGTGGGGTATAAACCTATTACTATTTTTACCCAGCTTAAACTTTGTGTATCTAAAAAAATAATAACTTCTTCACATGATATTGAGCCTGATTATATTATAACGGCATAAGTCGTTTATGGAGAGATACAATGGAAACTATTATTATAGCTTCCGTTGTAGGTATCATAGCATCGGGTTTGAGTATATTAATTGTAAATAAACTCAATAATGCAAAATTTGAAATCTACACGGAACAAGCACGGGCAAAAGCAAAAGTGATTGAGCATGAAGCTCAGGCCCTTTTAAAAGAAGCAAAACATAAAGCAAGGGATGATTTTTATAAAGAGTATAAAAAACTAAAAAGAGAACTGGAAAATAAAGAACAAGAACTTGAAGGTTTGGTAGAGCAAGAGTTGATGAAAGTAAAAAAAGACAAACAGATCATTGAAAATAAAAAAACAGAAGTCCAAGCACTGCAATCGGGACTTGAATCACAAAAAAAACTTTATGGACAAAAATTAAAAAAAGTAGATAAAATCTTAGAAAATGCCAGTGGTCTTACCCAAAACGAAGCCAAAGAGCTTATGCTCGAACAGCTAAAAGAATCTCAAAGGGCGCAGATTGCATCTATGTTTAGAAAAGAGTATAAACTAGCAAAAGAAAACCTTGATAAAGAGGTTAATAATCTTCTTTCTCAAACTGTTACAAAATATGCCGGAGAGTTTGCGGCAGAGAGACTTATCAATAATATCCCACTCCCCGATGAAGAGGCAAAAGGGAAAATTATCGGTAAAGAGGGGCGTAATATCAAAGCGTTGGAATTTTGTCTTGGAGTTGATATTATAATCGGCGATATCCCAAATACCATTACAATAAGTAGTTTCAATCTCTACAGACGTGCAATCTCGACAAAAACTATTGAAGAGCTTTTAAAAGACGGGAGAATTCATCCTGCAAGGATTGAAGAGGTATATAATAGTGTAAAAAATGAATTTGATAAAAATATCACAAAAGAGGGACAGGATACCATCCATGGGCTTGGCATTACCGATATGCATCCTGATTTGGTTCATTTGGTTGGAAAACTTCGTTACCGTGCAAGTTACGGGCAAAATGCTTTGGCACACACTTTAGAGGTTGCAAACTTAGCAGGACTTATTGCTTCTCAACTTGGAGGAGATACGATTCTAGCTAGACGTGCGGGACTTATGCACGATATCGGTAAAGCTTTAACGCATGATATGCCGGGGTCGCACGTAGATATAGGAGCCGATCTTTGTAAAAAACTAGGGGAACCAGAAGAGGTAATCAATGCAATCTATGCACACCATGGACATGAAGAGGCTACTTCAATCGAGAGTGCTGCAGTTTGTGCGGCAGATGCTCTGAGTGCCGCACGTCCGGGGGCTAGAAGAGAAGTACTGGAAAGTTTTCTAAAAAGGGTAGAGGAGATAGAGTCTATCGGAAACTCCAAAGAAGGTGTCGTAAATACCTTTGCAATCAATGCAGGACGGGAAGTAAGAGTAATAGTGAATGCAGATTTAGTCAATGACGACGAGTCTATTTTACTTGCTACGGAGATTGCAAAAGATATAGAAGATAAAGTACAATATCCGGGTGAAATTAAAGTAAATGTTATAAGAGAAGTTAGAGCGGTAGGATATGCCCGTTAAAAGATGTATAAAACAAATAGTAAAAAGTTACTATTTGTTTTTAACCGTCATAAGATAGTTGATAACAGTTTCGATAAAAGCATCGTGCTTTCTCTCTTTGAGATAAGCAACATACAGTTTTCTTTTCATTTTCATATCAGGCAGTCTTGCTTCAAATAAGATACCGTTTTCAACAAAATCTTCAATAACGTGCGATGATACGATAGAACATGTAGGTGCACCGTCTTTTGAACTATGTAATACAGTATTTACGATAGCAGTAGGAGAAGATGCTTCACTTACTATATTAAAAGTATCACAATCCATAAATCCGATATTATCAAGTGTTTCTTTGAAAACTTTTCTAGTATGGGAATTTGGATCTCTACAAACCCATTTATAAGATTGAAGATCGTCATTTTTTACACGTCTTGGTAACTTTTGGTTTGAGAATATTACAATCTCATCTTCAATCCACTCTCTATAAATCACACCCTCTTCGATAATAGGGGATTCTATAAGTGCCATATCTACTTTTTTATCAAGCAGCTTTTCAATAGCTTCTGCACTATTTGATACAGTTACGCTTACATCGTTATTGATTTTTTGTTTAATATCATTTAAAAACGTAGGTAAGATATAGTTACCTATTGCATTTGATGCACCAAAAACAAAAGTGATGTCTTTGTTGATAATTTTTAGAAGTTCTTTCTCACTGTTGTTTATAACTTTTTCAATTTTTTGAGCTATATGAAAAAGTTTTTCCCCCTCTTTTGTCAGTCTGATACCATTCTTTTTTCTATCTACAATAGGAGCATCAAGATAATTTTCAAGATATCTCATCTGTTGCGTTACTGCAGGTTGAGAGATTCCAAGTTTTGCAGAAGCTTTTGAAAATGATTTTTCTTTAACCACCGTCAAAAAAGTATTCAGTTTCGTAAAATCCGATAACATTGATTCGCCTTTTAAGTTTTTATAATAAGAATGATAACATAAATTAATGAAAATTAAAATTAATTATTAATAAAACTAATAAAAATATCAATAAAAATATTTTTTTAGATATTTATGGTATACTATTAATATATTTAATTACACGAAAGAATGATGGGATGTTATCAGGATTAAACGAATCGCAGCAGATTGCCGCACAGCATATAGACGGTCCTTTGTTAATACTTGCAGGGGCGGGGAGTGGAAAAACAAAGACTGTTACCACTAGACTGGCGTATCTTATTTCTATAGGGATCGATCCTGCTTCAATTTTAACTTTGACTTTTACCAATAAAGCTGCAACGGAGATGAGAGAAAGGGCTTATGCTCTTATAGACGATGTATCTTATCCTCCATTACTTTGTACCTTTCACAAGTTTGGTCTTTTATTTTTAAAATTTAATATCAATAAGTTAGGGCGTAAAAATAATTTTGTTATTATCGATAGTGACGATAAAAAAAAGATTTTAAAAACAATTGATAAAGAGACTACAACTTCACTTTTGGCAACGGAAATTTCAAAGTTTAAAAATTCAACCATGAGCGTACCTGAAGCAAAAGCTTCTGCTCAAGATAAACTTTATAGCAAGATTGCAGATGTTTATGAAAAATATGAAAACTACTTAGAAGAGAACAATCTTGTGGATTTTGACGATCTTTTATTATTGACTTTTAAAATACTTGATGACTATCCCGAACTGGCAAATACTACGAGTGAGCGATACAAATATATAATGGTAGATGAATATCAAGATACCAACGAATTACAATATAAATTGCTAAAAAAACTGTGTTCAAATCACAGTAATCTTTGTGTAGTGGGAGATGATGACCAGTCCATTTACGGTTGGCGTGGAGCTACTATTAAAAATATTCTAACATTTAGCGATACCTTTACAAATGTGACTACAATAAAGCTTGAGGAAAATTACAGATCAACCCACAAAATACTTTTTCATGCAAATGCTTTAATTGAACATAACCGCGATAGACTTGGGAAAAAACTTATAGGAACCAGAGACGAGGGGCATCCTATAAAAATCTATGAATCAAACGATGAAAATGAAGAGACGAGAAAAATAGTAGATGATATTAAGCAGCTTATTATGCAAGGGGAATCGCCTAAAGATATTGCGATACTATTTAGAGTAAATGCCCTAAGCCGTGCTTTAGAAGAGGGACTTGTAAGGGCAAAAGTGGCATATAGACTGGTTGGTGGAGTGAAGTTTTACGAGAGGGCAGAGATTAAAGATCTTATTGCTTATTTTAGAGTGATAACAAATGCAAACGATAATTTCTCGATAAAAAGAATTATCAATAAACCAAAACGTGGAATCGGTAAAACAACTATAGATAAACTAGAAGCAGAATCATTTGATAAAGCAAAATCTATGTTTAGCATCATAAAAGAGTATACACCCGATGAACTTACCGCTTTGGTAGGGAAGAAAAACTCTCGAACGTTGAAAGTATTTATGGCTTCGATAGAAGATTTACAAGATATTTTAGGCGAAGCAAAAATGCGGTTTATCGATCTGTTTGAGGAGACTTTTGATTTTAAATCAATCTATACGAAGATGATAGACAGTGAAGACAGGTTGGCAAATATTGATGAGTTTTACGGATATTTACGGGATTTCTTTTTAGAACATACCGATCTTGGATTGGAAGACTTTTTAAATGAGATTTCACTGGAGAGTGACCAAGATAGTATTAATGACGAGTATATCTCTTTAATGAGTGTCCATGCAAGTAAAGGGTTAGAATTTAAACATCTTTTTATCATCGGTCTTGAAGAGGGATTTTTCCCAATTGTGGGCGATGGAAGCGATATAGAAGAGGAGCGACGTCTTGGATATGTAGCAATTACTAGAGCAAAAGATAATTTAACTATGAGTTATGTTCACAGCAGATTTTACAAAGGGCGAAGAACCCAACTTACAAAAAGTAGATTTTTAACAGAATCTGACCTTATAAAAGGAAGTTTAACTATACAAAAAAACAGTGCTTTTAAAAAAGATGATCTTGTAAAACATAAAATTTTTGGAATGGGTCGCGTGATGAGTGTACAAAAAGCGGGAAAAGATTTAAAACTCAAAATAAATTTTGGCGGTTCTAAAAGAGATATATTATCTTCATTTGTTGAGAAAGTGTAATTGAATAGACTATTTGTAGTAAATAAACCTATTTTTATAAGCTCAAATTTTTATCTAAATAGAATAAAAAGAAAATATAAAGTTAAAAAAGCAGGTTTTTCAGGGACTCTTGATCCTTTTGCTTGTGGTTGTCTTATCGTGGCTTTTGGGCAGTACTCCAAGCTGTTTCGTTATCTAAAAAAAACACCCAAATCATACCGTACCACAATTTTTTTAGGGGCAACGAGCGATTCTTTGGATATTGAGAACATCAGGAATGTTAGTGTTCAGTGCGAGGTGTTAAGTGTTAAGACAATAGAAGATGAGCTTCATAATTTAGTTGGTACTTTAGAATATCTACCACCAAAGTATAGTGCAAAGAGAATAAACGGTCAAAGAGCATATGACTTGGCACGAGATGGAGTGGAGTTTGATCTTAAAAAGATAACTTCGCAGGTGTATGATGTGAAATTTTTATCTTACTGTCATCCTTTTATCTCTTTTGATATAACAGTTAGCGAGGGGAGTTATATACGAAGTATAGCTCAGATATTACTTGAGAGATTAAATAGTTTTGGAACACTCTCTTATCTTCAAAGACTCCATGAAGGGGAGTTTTATTTTGATGGGGAAAAAGCACTTGATCCTTTAAAATATATTGATCTACCTAGAAATACCTATACAGGGACAAAAGAGTGGTTTGATTTAGGGAAAAAGCTTGATATTAATTATTTTGAAGAAAGAAAAGACGGAGAGTATTTAATAGTATTCGATACCTTTTTTGCAGTAATTGAGATCAAGGATGGGGAAGTAAAATATATATTAAATAAGGTTTTATTAAATGACTAGAAAATCGTATGCAAAAGTAAATATATTTTTAAAAATAAGCGGAATTAGAGATGGTTACCATGAACTTGTCTCAAGATTTGTAAGAGTTCATTCTCTTTATGACACTATAAGCTTTCAAAAAGGGGAGTTTAAAGAGTTTACATTAGAGGGAGATTTTGGATGTGAAACAAAATCAAATACCATCTATAAAGGTTACCTTGCCCTTTGTAAAATCTCCAATAAAGTGGAAAAATATTTTCAAACCCATAAAGTAGTCGTAGATAAGCATATTCCAGAGTTTGCGGGACTTGGAGGAGGAAGCTCCAATTGTGCCACGTTTTTAAATATGGTAAATGAGATTTGTGAACTTGAACTTAGTAAAGATGAATTGAGTAAAATAGGGGAGCGTATAGGTGCAGATGTGCCGTTTTTTATCTATGAGTATGACAGTGCAAACGTAACGGGGATAGGGGAGATTGTAGAGCCTTTTGAGGAAGAGGTTTTAGATATAGTCACTTTTACTCCAAGGATTGAATGCAATACGGGAAAAATCTTTACAACTTTTAGAGAGAGATTTTATAAAGAGGTCTCAAAAGAGGAGACGGAAAAGCTTTTAAATATGAGTACAAAGGAGATTTTGAAAACTTACCCTAAAGAGTATTTAAATGATCTTTATGAACCGGCAGTTTATTGTGAACCACAACTTAGCACTGTACACTTAACACTTAACACTGATAAAATTTTTTTTAGTGGAAGTGGTAGCAGTTTTTTTTATCTAAAATAATTAACAATTTGCAATATTTTTAATAAAATTTCAAAATTTTGAGTACACTTATTTATTTTGTTTAAGGGATAATGTATGAAAAGAATAGATCAACTTCACAATATAGATAAACCAAGAGAAAAACTACTTTACAAAGGTGCTAAAGCTTTAAAAGAACATGAATTGGTAGCCATACTTCTTGGAAGCGGGGTAAAAGGGAAAGATATTATGAAACTCTCCCGAGAGATAGTAGGGCACTTGGAGGAAAATTTTGAGACACTTTGTTTAGAAAATTTACTCCAAATACATGGACTTGGAAATGCAAAGGCGAGTCAGATTTTGTCTGCTATTGAACTTTCCCGTAGATATTTAATCAAAAACAATAAAAAAATATCAAATGGTACAGATGTATACGAGGAGTTAAAATATTATAAAAATAAACGGCAAGAGTACTTTTTGGCTTTGTATCTTGATGGAGCAAACCATCTTTGCGAAACAAGAGTTATAACTATAGGAATATTGAATCAAAGTTTGGTACACCCAAGAGAGGTATTTGCACCTGCTGTTGAACAAAGATGTGCAAGTATAATCGTAGCACACAACCATCCAAGCGGTATATTATCCCCCAGCGATGAAGATATAGAGGTTACCAAAAGATTACAAGAATCAGCCCAAATACTCGGGATAGAATTTTTAGATCATATTATATTTACAAAAAGCGGTTTTATAAGTCTTAGAGATGAGGGAATAGTTTAAATATTGTCGTTTAATTCTTTTATCTCTTTTAATTTTTCAATTATATTTTTTATCAGCGGATTGGGAGCATAAGGTAGTAAGGCTATAAGTTCATCATGCAAAGTATTTGTTTTATTATAAGGACTATTAGGCTCTTTTACTAAAGAGCTATTTCCAGTACTAAGATTAAATTTATTTTTAATTATCTCTATTTCCTCGTCATTTGCAGTTTTAAGAATATTGTAAAAGAATTTTTTTCTGCTTTGTTTATCGTTGGTAAAAAGCTCTTGTTCCGTTATTTGTAAAACTTCGGCAATATACGGGATAAGTTCTATTTTTAAAGAGATACTGCCATCAAGATATTTATAGATGGTTTTTTCTGTAGGAATCTCTCCGGTGCTTTTAAGTTTTGGTTCAAGGTCACGAAGTTTTTTTGAAAATTCTCTTTTTGTAAGATTTTTCTTGTTTATAAAATGATTTATTTTTTCGTACATATCCATTCATTTCCTTTGAACACACAATTCTATATTAAATATGTATACATTTAAGAGAATATTTATACTATTAAATATAGAATACAAAAAGTTTCACTATTGTTTTGGAAAATGTAAATGGATAAAAACTCAAAAACTTTTTTATGGTCGTATAGTATTGCCGTTATTTTAGGCTTTATCGGTAGTAAATATTTTACAAATACTTGGGTGGGTTTTTTCTTTATACTGTCTCTTTTTACGATTCTTTTTTTATATATGTTATTTTTACTCTCAAAATATAAAAAAACAATTGAACTTTTACACAAAGAAAAAGAAAATATGGAAAAAGAGATTGTAAAAATGCAAAATAATTTTGAAGAGCAATTTTTACAAAAAACAAACAAAATTCTCTTAGAATGTGAAGAATCAAAATCGATACATTTAAAAGAGATGGTAAAAAATATTTCTTCTCAAAGCAGAGAACCTCTTTTAGCAATTTTTTCAATTGTAACATCTATACAGAATGGATCGACACAAAAAAGAGTTCAATCAACAAAGCTACAAAAACTAAAACAATATGTAAAGTACCTTACACAAAAGCTGGATATATTAGAAAGTTCTTTAGATACAAAAAATACAAAAAGCGTCTTTAGAATTGAAAGCTTTATCAATGAATTTTTAGAGATTCTTACAATACAGATAAAAATCTCCGATATCAATATAGAGTATATGATAGAAGAAGATTTTTCCGTATACAGCTATAAAAAGGAGTTGATGCAGGTTTTATTCAATATAGTAAATAATTCCAAAGATATTTTTGAGCAAAAAGCTGTTCAAACTAAATGTATCTTGATAAAAATATTTGGAGATGATAACGAGTTTATAATAGATATAAAAGATAATAGAGATGCTATTGACACAGAAGTTGTCAATAAAGTGTTTGATTCTTATTTTACACTCCAGCAACCATCTCAAGATACGGGTTTGGGACTTTATAGTGCATATCTGACCGTAACAAAAAAACTTAGAGGATCGATGAGTGTTCAAAAGAGTCAATATATAAATGATAAAAATGCTCAAAGATATAGTGGAGTTAATTTTATTATTACAGTGCCAAAGAGTTGATTTATTCAAAGCATTTAGTTGGTTTTTTACGTTTTATTTTTAGCTTTTCTAACACACTTATTAATGACTTTTAGCTAGAATGCCTGTTTTAAATATATAAATAATACACATAATAATGCGTTACTAGCAGCCGAACCAAAAACTCAATACGGTAACTAAAATATTGCAAATTGTCATATTATTTAATAAAGCTGATTTTTTTCGTTAGAATTTTAAAAGTGAATAATAAACAAATGAAGTAGGTACAAAATGGATAAAAAACTACAAATAAGAAATAGCACCGTAGAGTTTTTAATATTTACTTCCCAAAACGGAGAAGATAGTATTGAGGTAAAAGCAGCAGATGAGACGGTATGGCTTACTCAAAAGTTGATTGCAGAGCTTTTTGATAAGGGTAGAAGCACAATTACGGAACATATTAAGAATATTTTTGATGAGGAAGAGCTTTATGAAGATCAAGTATGTCGGAATTTCCGACATACTGGAAATGATGGTAAAGATTATAATACAAAGTTTTATAATCTTGATCTTATTATATCTGTTGGATATAGAGTAAACTCAAAAAAAGCTACACAATTTAGAAAGTGGGCTACAAGGGTACTTTCAGAGTTTGCGATAAAAGGTTTTGTACTAGATAAAAAACGACTTGAAAACGGTGCATTTTTAGGTGAAGAGTATTATGAAAAACTTTTAGCTGAGATAAGGGAGATAAGACTTAGTGAGAGGAAGTTTTATCAAAAGATTACGGATATTTACGTTACAAGTATCGATTATGATAAAGATGACACCACTACAAAAGAGTTTTTTGCAAAGGTGCAAAATAAACTTCATTTTGCAATACATGGATATACAGCTTCAGAACTTATAAAACAAAGAGCAAATAGCAATAATGAACATATGGGGTTATCATCATGGGAAAATGCTCCAGATGGGAAGATACTTAAAACCGATGTTACTATAGCTAAAAATTATTTGACAAAAGAGGAGTTAGATTCTCTAGGAAGAATTGTAAATGCCTATTTAGATTTAGCAGAGGAAAGAGCAAAAAGAAAGATACCGATGAGTATGGATGATTGGGTAAAAAGGCTTGATATGTTTTTAGAGTTTGATGATAGAGAGATATTAAAAGATAAAGGGAAAATATCAGCTAAATTAGCTAAAGAGTTTGCGTTGAGTGAGTTTGAAAAATATAGAGTAGTACAAGATAAATTATATATGAGTGACTTTGATAAGATACTTGAAGAAGAGATAAAAAGTTTGAAATAATATTGTAAGGATTGCTTACAGATAATATAAAAAACTTAAGTTTCCATAAGGTTTAGATGATGTTAAAAAAGGTAAAATACAAAAAATAGATATGTTATGGAATGAACTTGATAATAAAAAGTAGATAAATAGTGAATAAGAAGAAAAAATGGTAAAAAAAGATAAAGAAAAAAAACAAAGAGAATTTCACAACCGTAAGGCATTTCACGATTATGAGATAAGTGATATTATTGAAGTGGGGATTGAGCTTAAAGGGAGTGAGGTAAAATCTATCCGTGACGGTCGGATTAATTTAAAAGACAGCTTTATCCGTATCATTAAAGGAGAGATGTTTATACTTAATATGCACATTGGTGCATTGGAAACGACCCATTCTACATATAGACCGGCAGAGGATAGAGATAGAAAGTTACTACTTCATAGAAAGCAAATCAACAAATTTTACGAAAAAGTAACCAAAGACGGGTATACTATCGTACCTACAAAGCTTTATTTTAACGATAAAAATTTTGTAAAACTCAATATTGGTTTAGGTCGCGGGAAAAAGCTGCATGATAAAAGGCAGAGTTTAAAAGAAAAAGATATGAAAAGACAAACAGACAGGATATTAAAAGCATGGAACAGATAGAAAAATTACAATTTGGGATTGTAGGTCTTGGGCTTATGGGTGGTTCGTTTGCCAAAGTGGTTAAAAAATATAATCTTGCAACAGAAGTGATAGGATACGACCACAATCAGGAACACCAAAAACAAGCGTTAGAACTAGGACTTGTAGAGAGGATTGTAGAGGTTGAGGAGTTGTTACGGGCAGATGTGATAGTGCTTTGTATTCCTGTTGATGCTATTATCGCTTTTATGCCAATGCTTCAAAATGCAAAAAGAGATGCTACGATTATTGATTTTGGAAGTACAAAAAAGCTTATAGTAGATAATATCCCTGAGAGTTTAAAAGAGAGTTTTGTCGCTGCACATCCTATGACCGGAACAGAAAAGTTTGGACCACAAGCAGCAATTGACAACTTGTATGAAGGGAGAACCATCGTACTTTGTGATTTAGAAAACTGTGCAGAGGTGCATCAAAAAAGGGTTTTGGATATTTTTAATGCACTTGCTATGAGAATTGTGCAGATGGATTCAACGACACATGATATCCATGCGTGTTATATGTCCCATCTTCCCCATGCTATTTCGTATGCTTTGGCAAATACGGTAATGGGTCACGAGGATCCGCAGGATATTATCTCACTAGCTGCAGGTGGATTTAAAGATATGAGCCGTATAGCACAATCAAGTTCACGTATGTGGGTAGATATTTTTAGGCAAAATAGGGAGAATTTGCTTGATTCTTTACAGTTATATAAAAACCAAATGGCACTTTTAAAACAGATGCTTGAAGAGGAAGATTATGAAGCGATGGCAAAATGGATGGACAATGCAAATACCCTCCATGATATCCTCTAAATGAAACAAAGTTTTATACTTTTTGAGACAATTTTAAGTATAGCTTTGTTTTTTATCGTGGTCTCTATTACCACAAATTTTAGTATAAAACTACAAGAAAAAAGTAAAAGACTCCATTATCAAAGTATTGTACTTTTAAAACTTGAAGCCACAAAACAGTTTTTGGCAAATAATCAAAATTTGACCGCACTTATTTATAATGATCAAAAGCTTTTTTACAACGGCAATCTACTTTTAGACGAGGTTTCTAATTGTACAATAGATATAGGTGCAAATATAGCCGTTGTAGATATATGTATAGACCATAATAAAGTATGTCAAAAGTGGAAAATAAAAGTTTAAAAAAATCATTCGCACTTTTTATCACAATTGCTTTGATTGGAGTTTTATTTTTATATACTTACTCCATAGTACAGAGTAATGTTTTTCAATCAAATCTTAATAAACTCAAATATATGAATCTCCAAGCCCGTATCCATTTTGATTACGTAAAAAAATATATAGGTAATCATAATGATGAACAGATAAAAAATTTACAACTCAGTGATGAAAGGTTTGCATTAAAAATCGTACCGAAGATAGAAGATGAGGTTAGTGCTTACTATGTTGTGATAGAAGCGATGGAAGATATCCCTGTAAGATTAAGTGAGAAAGTAATAAAATAATAAAATTTTTTAAAGGATTTAGTTTGATACAAAGACTTTATGCCCCTTGGAGAGATGAATATATTACAAGGGAAAATACGATACAAGGGTGTGTATTTTGTCATGTGGTAGAAAACATGAATGATGATGAAGAGTTAGGTGTGCTTTACAGGGATGAAGAGTTTTTTATCGTGATGAACAAATATCCTTATTCTCCGGGACATTTTATGATTATCCCACACTTTCATACGGCAAACCTTGAAGAACTTGATGAAAAAGTTTATGCCAAGATGTCAAATTTTTCCCAAAAAGGGGTCAAGCTTTTAAAAGAAGTTTTAAATGCCCATGGAGTAAATATAGGGATTAATTTGGGAGTTGCAGGAGGTGCCGGGATAAGTGAACATATCCATATGCACTTGGTTCCTAGATGGAGCGGCGATACCAATTTTATCACAACGACTGGAGAAACTAGAGTTTATAGCACCGATTTTAAAAAAATTTATCAAAAGTTAAAAGACCACAGTGCAGATTACTTTAGATAATTATACTTTTACTATTGTTCATCGAACCAATAAAAAAATAAAAAGGGTCTCTTTATCTTTGGAAAATAAAGATGAGATTATCATCAAAACGCCTCTTAAATTTAAAGCCCATAAAGTAAAAGAGATAGCGTACGAGTATAAAGACTGGATACTAAGATCGCTTCAAAAAGTCCCTTATAAAAATGGTTTTGATTTTATAACAGGAGGAAAAGTTCCCCTTCTTGGAAACTCTTATCCAATGGAGTTGATTGAGGATCAAAAAATAAAAAATGTAAAGTTTATTTTTAAAGAGGATCACTTTGAAGTGAGGTACAATAATCAAAAAAATTCTTATGAAGATTTTTTAGAGGGGTTAAAAAAATTTTATAAATATAATGCAATCAAAATAATAGACCCTATTTTTGATGAATGGTGTTATAAAACACAGCTTTTTCCTGAAAAAATAACTTATAGATTTAATAAAAGTAGATGGGGAAGCTGCTCTGCTACAAATAACATCTCGATCAATTACAAACTTTTACAATTTGAAAAAAAATGTATAGAGTACGTGGTATTGCATGAACTTTGTCATATCAAAGAGAAAAACCATTCGCGTAGATTTTGGGAACTTGTTGGGTTTTATATGGGTGATTATAAGGCTATAGAGAAAAAGCTACGATCAAAGCTTTTTTAAAAATTACTCTTCAAAGTTGTCTTTCAATTTGTCTAAAGTCGGAAGTGCATATATCGATCTTTGGACCTCTCTTTGAAAGTTGATAAGCTCTTCTGTTTTTCTAATATATGCTAAAAGAAGGTCTTTTGTAGAGTGGTTATTGTCTGTTGAGAGAAATTTTTGGATACCTTCACTGATAGCATTATCATGGTCATCGCCGATTTCAATAGTGTATGCTTCGTGATTGATGTAAAAAGTGACACTTTTACTCACTGGAAGTTTCCTTTCTCAGTTTAGAGTTGATTGTCAAAATCAGATCTTGGCTCTCACGTGTGAGCAAATCATTTTTTTCCTGCAACTGCTCAATTTTTGATTTTAATTGTTTATTTTCTTGATAGAGAGCATAAAAATCATTTGTAGTCTGATCAAGTTTTTTTTGCAGCATCTCCATAATATTCATAAACTTATCTACTCCACTGTTTATTTAATTTTCCTAAGTCCAATTATTTTACCAAAATTATTATAACTTTCTATTAAAGCTATAGCCGTCCATAAAGCGAAATGCTATCAAATTTTCCAAAATTGCAAAAAGGACAACAAAGTTGATAAAAGAACTTCCCCCGTAACTAAACAGAGGCAACGGCAATCCCACAACGGGAGCAAAGCCTATTACCATTAAAATATTAACACTCATATTTAAAAACAAAAGCAGTCCCAAGCCACTGGCAAAAACGCTTATCATAAAATCTTTCTTAAAATGGTTAAAAAGCAAAAGTAGATGTACTATAAGCAAGAGATATAAAATAACAAGTGCTATGGAACCTAAAAAGCCGTATCTTTCTACAAACGAAGCAAAAATAAAATCACTTGTAGCAATAGGTAGAAACTTTAATTGTGTTTGGGTTGCTTCATCTTTTTCTTTCCCTACAAGTCCCCCTGAGCCTATTGCTATCATTGATTGTTTGACGTGGTAACTGGGTTCTTCGGAGATAAAATCGGTAATTCTCTTTTTTTGGTAATCTTTAATTAGATAGGTATAAATAAGCGGAGAGCTGATCCCTATAATCAGTACAAGTGCAGCTAAAATTTTCCAATGGATACCCAGTAAAAAAAGAACACCGTATCCAACTAAAAGAAGTACTAGAGCAGTTCCAAGATCAGGTTCTTTTGCTATTAAAATAAACGGCAGTAAAATATAAAAACTAAAATAGGCAAAATCTTTTAACCCATATCCTTCCCTTGGGGGAGGCTTGTTGGAAACTAAAAAACCGATCATTAGTAAAAATGCGGGTTTAAAAAGCTCCGAGGGTTGGATAGTAAGATGTATAAATGGAATCTCCAACCATCTCGTAGCTCCAAGTTTCGTAGCACCGAAAAATTCAACCATAATTAAAAGTATAATTCCAAACCAATAAATAAAAGGGACAAATCTTATTAAACTTCTTAATGGTATAATAAACACTACTAAAAATGCGATAAGTGCGATAAAAAAATATACAAGTTGTTTTTGTGCCAACATCTCGCTTGTTTCATAAATAAGATGATGTGATAAAAATACAAGCGGTAAGATGAGTAATATAAGTTCAAAATTAAAATGTGATATGATCCGTTTATCAAAGAAGTATACCATAGGCGAATGATACCCTAAGGAATATAGGAGTTACCTGAAACAATGCAAAGTAAAGAGTTTATTGCCGATGAGCAGGTTCGCTTAGACCAGTTCTTATCAACCAAATTACAACAATCAAGAAATCAAATAGAACAACTGATAAAAAAAGGTTTTGTAGAAATTGAAAACAAAGCGAAAGTAAAAAGCGGTTTAAAATTAAACGGCGGGGAAAAGATAACGGTAACTTTTCCAATTTTAGATGAAAAAAACTTTAATAAAGAGGACTTTTTGGATAATAGTCCTTGGGCGGACGCCGTTGAGATAGTTTATGAAGATTCGTATTTTATGGTACTTAATAAACCCTCAGGTGTAGTCGTACACGATGCTCCAAGCGTTAAAGAGACTACACTTGTCGATTGGTTAAAGTTTAAAGGGATTTCCCTTTCAACTATAAGCGGTGAAGAGCGTCACGGGATAGTTCATAGATTGGATAAAGGAACGAGCGGGTTAATAGTAATTGCCAAAACAAATGAAGCCCATGAAAATCTTGCATTGCAACTTCAAAATAAAAGTATGGGGAGATATTATTTGGCATATATCGAACTTCCTTTAAAAGAAGATATGACAATTGTCGAACAGCCCATTGCCAGAAATCCCAACAATAGATTAAAAATGGGAATAGTTAGTAACGGTAAATATGCAAAAACTGCCTTTAAAAAAATAGCTTTAAGCACCAATGGCAAGTATGAATTGATAGCAGCAAAATTATTTACGGGACGAACTCATCAAATCCGTGTTCATCTTGAGAGTATCCATCGTCATATTTTAGGCGATTCGTTATATGGTTTTAAGGGAAATTTAGATAAATTCAGAAGAGTATACCTCCATGCTTTCGGGCTTTATTTAGTGCATCCAATCTCTAAAGAAAAAATGAGTTTTTATGCAAACTTCCCGCAAGATATGGAGCAATTTTATTTTGATTATTTTAATAAGGAAGATTATGAGCAAAAAATCTCTTTACCGTTTATCTCTGATAGTTTTAATAGCACTGTTTAGCGGTTGTACAAAGCAGCTTGGTACGGCAGAAAAACCAAAAATCGATAGAAGTTTACCCGTTGTAGACGGCACCTATATAAAAACAATCCCCGATATTGAATCTGTTGCTTTGGAGTGGAAAAGTATAAATATAGTAGGAGCCAAAGGGTATTATCTTATAAGAGCAGATATCCAAAAAGGCGGTAAGTTTAAAAGGGTTGCCAAAATTGACAACAAATATACGACGCACTATTTAGATAAAGATTTGGAAGCAAACAGTAGATATGGATATAAAATTGCGCTGTTAATGGAAGACGACAGGGAAGCACCTGCGAGTGGAAGTGTAGAGGTACAAACGCTGCCAAGACTGGAATCGGTTAGTTTAATCGAGACAATCAGCGATCTCCCTAGACAAATAAAAATACTTTGGAGACCCCACTCAAATCAACGAGTTGAAAAATATCTTATCCAAAGAAGTACTGCAAGTAATTCTAAATGGAAAACTATCAAAACTATCAAAGGAAGATTGAAAGTTGAGTATATAGACGATGGTTTGGGGGATAACGAAACCTATATGTACCGAATCAAAGTGAAAACATTTGATAAGATTCTCTCCCGTCCAAGTGTAATCAGTACGGCAACTACAAAAGCATTACCGGGACAAATCAGCGGTTTAAAAGCTACAACGAATCTTCCTAAAAAGATACAGCTTTCTTGGGGTGCATCGCCGAGTGAAGATGTAGTTTCTTATAATATTTATAGAGCAAACAGCGCTAATGGTTATTATTCAAAACTTACAACGGCACCTGCGGATCATAATAGATTTGACGATATGGTAGAGGAAGACGGTAAAATATACTTTTATAAAATTACTTCGGTGGATAAAGATGAATTGGAGAGCAAAAAAGATGAGATAACACCTACTATGGGTTCAACTCTTGCGAAACCGAAAACTCCAAAAATCACATTGGCACAAATTCAAGGGAATAAGCTGATATTAAACTGGCAGGCAGGAGACGATAGAACGGTATCGTATAATATCTACAAAAAGTCAAAAACAGGATGGATGACTTCAAAAACTGTTGTGATACCAAATGTTACAGGACTTAGATATGAAGACCATGAAGTGGTAAGAGGTGTAGAATATACCTATAGTATGGAAGCGATTGACGAGTATGGACTACTTTCACAACGAAGTGAAGAGGTGACTTCAAAATTGCCTAAATTATCAAAATAAAAGTAGATAATACCGTATGCCGCATATTTTATTAGAGTCCCATAGTAGTGATACTATACCCTTGGAGTTGCTTGTTACTTTTATAGCTAAAGGTATTCATGACGAAAAAATAGGTATAAATCTTGAGGATAAAGAATTTTTACTCACTAAGGTAAAAAAAGGGGATAATGACCTTATCAAGTTAGATATCCCGACAAGGCTTACCCCTGTGTCTCTTATGAAAAAAGCTCTGAACGGCTATGCAAAGCTTAGCGGGAAAAATATACTTTTTTCCAATACCGACTCAATCTATAACAAGGTAGAGCCTGAGAAGAAGTATCTTAAAGATATAAATTATTTCGTAAACGAGTTCAAAACAGATAAAGATATTTTTGTAGAGGTTGGATTTGGAAGCGGTACCCACCTGCTGCATCAAGCAAAACAAAATCCAGACAAAATCATAATCGGTCTTGAGATACATTCTCCTTCAATTGAACAGGTACTCAAACAAGCAAAGTTACAAAATATTGAAAATATACTGGTACTCAATTATGATGCAAGATTATTTTTAGAGTTTTTGGATTCAAATTCCGTTTCAAAGATTTTTGTCCATTTCCCCGTCCCTTGGGATAAAAAGCCCCATAGAAGAGTGATGAGTCATCCTTTTATCACTGAATCTATGAGAGTTCTAAAAGTAGGTGGTACGTTGGAGCTTAGAACCGATAGTCCAAATTATTTTGAGTATAATGTGGAGCTTTTAAAAGATTTTAAACAATACCCTTCTAAAATACTCAAAGATAATAATCTTGATGTAACCAGTAAATATGAAGCGAGATGGAAAAGACAGGAAAAAACTATTTGGGATGTAATTATCACTGCAAATGAAGACTCCGAACCGCGTACTTTAGAGGGAGATTTTGCTTTTGTTTACCAATATGACAAGCAGGTTTTACAATCAAAATTTACAAATAAAACGGTTAAAAAAGAGGAATTTATTATCCATTTAGAGGATATTTACGATATTGTAAAACCTTTTGACGGACTTTTGATAAAGCTTACAATGGGAAGTTTTAATAAGCCTGTAACAAAATATTTGTTGCTGCAAAATTCAACGCTGAGATACTTTCAAGGGGAACCGATTAAAACTAGATTGAATCTTGAAGCACATAAAGAGTTAGTGGAGATGTTTAAATGATACTTGCAAATAATTTAACACTGTCGTATGATAATAAGAAAAATATTATCGAAAATGCAAATTTTAATATCAGAGAAAAAGAGTTTATTTTTATAAGCGGTTCAAGCGGTAGCGGGAAATCAACCCTTTTAAAATCTTTTTACGGAGATTTAGACGTAAGGTCGGGACACCTTTTGGTCAATAAAGCCGATCTTGTAAAAGCTAAAAATCCCCAGCTTTTAGATCTACGAAAGAATCTCGGTATAGTATTTCAAGATTATAAACTTATTGCAGAGTATACTATAGAGGAAAATATTATGCTCCCTTTAAAAATCCATAATTATGACGATAATGTGTGTAAAACACAGGTAAAAAAACTTCTTAAGCATGTAAAATTAAGCCATAAAGTAGGGACTTACCCGGAGCAGTTAAGTGGAGGAGAACAGCAGCGTGTTGCCGTGGCAAGAGCATTGGCACACAATCCTAGTATTATTTTTGCCGATGAACCTACGGGGAACTTGGATGATTATTCATCTGACGTGATTTGGACACTTTTAAAAAATGCCAACGAACAGCTAGGGATTACGGTTGTTGTAGTAACCCATAGAATTCCAAAAGATCTTGGGATAAAATACAGAAGGTTTAATATCGATGATGGAGTTGTCTATGAAGCTTCTTAAATCTTTTCTTTCTTTTACGTTTCCTTTGGTGATAATGCTTTTTATCTATTCTGTTTATCTTTTGGTAAATAAGGTTGTTGAAGATTATCAACAAGGTATTATAGATGATTATTCAATTGTTATTATTACCCATACCCCTTTTGTTGCTATTGACGAGGTTGGCGGTATTGCGATTAAAGAGATAAAACAAATCAGTAGAAAAAAAATTATCGATGACGTGAAAGAGAATCTCTCTAAAAACTCGTTGAAACTTCTTGATAAGAAGCTTCCTTATTTTTATAATATATATCTTGAAGAGTTTCCCACAACCACTAAACTACAACAGATCAGAAAAGAGTTAAAAGAGTATAAAAGTGTTACAAAAGTAGAAACATTTTCAAGTGACCATAATAAAATCTATTCGTTGTTGGTTCTTATTGAAGATATTGTTTTTATTTTGTTTATGATTGTATTGATTTTATCTTTACTTCTTTTATCCAAACAGATTAAGATTTGGTTTTACGAACACAGCCAAAGGATTACCATCATTCAATTGCACGGCGGTTCGTTGCTTTATGCGTCTAAACCGATTTTAAAAACAATATTTTTAAGTGCTTTTGTTTCGATACTGATAGTCTTAGCGGCTCTTTATTTTATCTCCAATAATTTGGCATTGCTTATACAGCCTGAGATTGTGTCGATTCTTCCAAAAGTGATCCATCTGGAGATGGAAGTGATTCAGATTGTGTTATTGTCGTTTTTTATACCTTTTGTGACATTTTTTGGACTTTTGATTCAGTATAAAGCAAAATAATGTTCAAAGTAGTTTTTTCTTTTTTGGTATTGTTTGGTATTGTTGCAGATGCATCGATAATGGATATAGAAAATAAAATAAGTTCCAATAAAAAAAGATACCAAAATGTAGAAAAAACAAAAACAACCCTTGATAGAAATATTTCACGTCTCGCAGATAAAATCAATAAAGAGGAAAAAGATTATAAAGAGATAGTAAAAGTACTTGATACAACCAATACACAACTGCTTTTAAACCATGTAAAACTTTCCAATGCAAAAGAGACGATAGAAAACCTACAAAAAAAATCAAAGCAGCTAAAAGAGCTTAAAGAAAAAACGGAAAAAGGTGTTGTAGATTTTGCAATTGAACGTTATGCGTTAAGTATGGGGATTGAGCAAACCGATAAAAGCTCTTTACAAAATATAATCGGTAAAGAGGTATATACTTTAGTATTTGACAATGTTAAAACGGAAATTATGAATCTTAATATCGAGTATCTTAAAGTAAATAAAACTATCAGAGATAATGAAAAAAAGATAAAAGAGCTTAGCTCGTATATAGAAAAACAAAATGAGATAAAAACCAAATATAAAGAGCTTGTAGCAAGACATGAGAGCACTTTAGATTCTTTAAAAGACAAACATAAAGAGTACCAAAAAAATTTACGAAAAGTAATTAATAAACAAAATAAGATCAACGATCTTTTGGGGAGTTTGAATATCCTTAAAAAAGAGGAGATAAAAAAAGAAAAAGCAAGGAAAAAGAAGTTAGCCCAACTTGCCAGAAAAAAAAGACTTGCAGCGAAACAAAGAGCTAAAAAGCTCGAAGAACTAAAAGAGAAAAGATTGGCAAAGCAAAATGCCGAAGAAGAACCTGTTCAAAAAGCAACAAAAGAGTTGGCTTTACAAAGAAAAGGTTTAGAAGAAGATATAGATATAGAAGTAAGAAAACTAGGTTCGTCGGTTAAAGGGATTAAAATCTCTAAATACCGTGGTAAAAAAACAATTGCACCTTTAAAATCCTATAGTATTACCAAAAAATTTGGAAAATATTATGATAAAGTATATAAGATGCAGCTTTTTAACGAATCGGTTTCACTCAAAACAAAAGTACCTAATGCAAAAGTATACAGTATCTTTAAAGGGCAGGTTGTATATGCAAAACAAAACTCGGGACTTTTGGAAAATGTCGTGATTGTAAAACATCGAAATTCCTTACATACAATCTATTCCCATCTTGATAGGATAGCACCTACTCTAAAAGTAGGGAAGTGGATACCAAAAGGATATGTTGTAGGACGTGTAAACGATACGCTTGAATTTCAAGCAACAAAAAACAGCAGATATATAGATCCTTTAAAATTAATCAGGTAAATAGTTTATAGGGAGTAACTAAGTGAGAGCATTAGCATTATATAGTGGTGGATTAGATTCGCTGTTGGCAATGAAAATTGTAAAAGACCAAGGTGTAGAAGTCATTGCGGTCAATATTAATATCGGTTTTGGATCAACTACCGATAGAAGTGCATATATGAAAAGTATGTGTGACCAAATCGGTGTAGAGTTACAGATTCTTGATCTTAGAGAACTTTATCTCGATGAGGTGCTTTTTGACCCAAAATACGGATATGGGAAAAATTTTAATCCTTGTATCGATTGTCACGGTTTTATGTTTAGACACACAGGAGAGCTTTTAAAAAAGTTTGATGCCGATTTTATGATAAGCGGAGAGGTTTTGGGTCAGCGTCCAAAATCGCAACGAAAAGAGGCACTAGAACAGGTAAAAGGGTTAAGCCAATTTGATGATATAATCGTACGACCCCTTTGTGCAAAATTATTAGAGCCGACAAAGCCTGAGAGAGAAGGGTGGATTGATAGGGAAAAACTTCTTGATATAAACGGTCGAAATAGACAAAGACAACTTGATATGGCTAAAGAGATCGGCTTAGAGGGATTTGAATCCCCTGGTGGTGGATGTCTTTTAACCGATGAACAGTTCTCAAATAGACTCAGAGATTTTGTAGAGCATGATACCCTTGAAGTGGAAGATATAGATACCCTAAAAGCGGGACGACATCTAAGACTTCCTGATGGAGCAAAACTTATAATAGGACGCCATCAGGAGGATAATGAAAAGTTAAAAGCTATAAAAAGTAAAAAATACTATCATGTACGATTACAAGGAGCAGCCGGACCGTATTCTCTTATGGATAAAAAAGCTTCCAAAGAGGATTTGGAACTAGCAGCGCAGTTTATCGTAACGTATGGCAAAACAGAATTGGACAAAAAATACAGTGTAAAGTTTTTTGATACTAATGAAGAGATTGAAATCGAGGGGATAAAACTTCCAAGTAAAGAGTCTATTGCAAACTATTTTGTATGATAAAATTACTCCTTCACGGCTTCACTTCGTTCCGACCATTTTGGGTTCGTAACTAAAAAAGCAAAACTTTTTGCTTTTTCTTCACGTTACTCCTCCATAATATCTTTATCATTTAATATTTTAATAATATCCCGTGATCTTTGCCACCCTTTAAATGGGTATTTTACAAAGATAGTATTATCTGTATCTTTTATCAAAATAAAAGTTGTGGGGAAATATTCTACTTCCCCAAAGTTTCCTGTTTCGATAAGTTTTTGGTAAACATCCGTACCCTCTATCACTTTAAGATATTCTATATTTGGAAATTTTGGTTTGATTTTATTTAATATGGAATTTTCTTGTCTTGAGCAGTAGGGGCAATATTTTAATGAAAACATTAAAAGTACATTTTTATTGGATGGAATATCTTCAAAAGACTCTATTATTTTTAGTCCATCTGCAAAACAGAGATTTATAAAAAGTAATAAAGATAAAATATATTTCATAAATACAACACCCCTTGAAAAAGCTATCCGCTATTATGCCATATATTTCTAAATTTATTTTAAAGGAGTGACATTTTAATGACACTTTTTATCATTATTTTTTAATTGGAAACCCTCTATCATACTTTTATTAAAAGGATAAAAGATGGTAGAGAATATATTAAAACGTGACGGAGAATACGAGGAATTTCAAGCATATAAAATAAAAGATGCAATAAAAAAAGCTTTTAAAAGTGTTCATGTTGTTTTTGATTCATCGGTTTATTTTAATGTTTTGGATTGTATCAATCAAAAAAGGGTCGTAGCGGTTGAAGATATCCAAGATATTATAGAGAGTGAACTCTTTAAAGCAAGATATTTTGAAGTGATGCGCTCTTTTATGCTTTACAGGCATCTGCATAAACTCCAAAGGGAGCAGATATTAGGACTCAGTGACGACACTACGTATATCAACTCTACCCAAACTATAGAGGAGTATATTAACGGAAGCGACTGGAGGATTAAAGCAAATTCCAATACGGGATATTCCCATGCAGGACTTATCAATAATAGTGCGGGAAAAGTTATCGCCAATTATTGGCTTGATAAAATATATTCAAAAGAGGAGGGGTATGCCCATCGAAATGCCGATTATCATATCCATGATTTAGATTGTTTAAGCGGATATTGTGCAGGATGGAGTTTACGGGTTTTATTGGATGAAGGGTTTAACGGTGTAAGAGGAAGAGTAGAAAGCAGTGCTCCAAACCATTTTAGAGAAGCTCTTGGGCAGATGGCAAATTTTTTAGGGATATTGCAAAGTGAATGGGCGGGTGCTCAGGCGTTTTCTTCCTTTGATACCTATTTGGCTCCGTATGTTTTTAAAGATAAATTATCATTTAAAGAAGTGAAAAAAAATATAAGAAGTTTTGTTTATAACTTAAATGTTCCCGCACGTTGGGGACAAAGCCCTTTTACCAATATCACTATTGATTGGACTGTTCCAAATGATTTAAAAGATCAAATTCCTACCAAAAATCAAAAGCATCTTTTAAGCGGTATAGATGATATTGAATTATTAGAGATAGCAAAAGCAAAAGGGTATACAAGTCTAAGCGATATGACCTATAAAGCATTTCAAAAGCAGATGAATATAATCAATAAAGCTTTTTATGAAGTGATGACGGAGGGGGATAAAACGGGACAGCCTTTTACTTTTCCTATTCCGACTGTTAATCTTACCGAAGATTTTGACTGGTACGGGGAAAATACCGATCTTCTTTTTGAAAATACCGCAAAAATAGGAAGTTCTTATTTTCAAAACTTTATCGGAAGCCAATATAGCAAAGATGAAGAGGGCAATCTTATCCCCAATGAAAATGCTTATAAACCTGGACATGTGCGAAGTATGTGCTGTAGGTTACAGCTTGATCTTAGAGAGCTTTTAAAAAGAGGCGGGGGACTTTTTGGAAGTGCGGAGATGACAGGAAGTATAGGAGTAGTTACAATTAATATGGCACGGCTTGGATATTTATATCAAGGGAAAAAAGAGGAGCTTCTTCACCGCTTATCGGAGTTGATGGATTTGGCAAAATCTACTTTGGAGAAAAAAAGAGTTTTTGTAAATGAGATGTATGAGCGGGGACTTTACCCTTATACGAAACGGTATCTTCCAAGTTTTAACAACCATTTTTCCACTATCGGAGTAAACGGTATCAATGAGATGATTATCAACTTTACCCAAAAAGAGTATGATATATCGACATCCTTTGGGATAGGATTTGCCGATGAAGTGTTAGATTTTATGCGAGAAAAGATGGTGGAGTATCAAGAACAAACGGGCAATCTTTATAACCTTGAAGCGACCCCTGCAGAGGGGACAACGTATCGTTTTGCCAAAGAGGATAAAAAAAGATACGTGGATATTTTACAAGCGGGATACGGGGATAATATTTATTATACCAACTCTTCACAGCTTCCCGTGGATTTTACCGAGGATGTGTTTGAAGCTTTGGATTCACAAGACGGGCTTCAAGGGAAATATACGGGAGGAACGGTGCTTCATCTGTATATGAGGGAGCGGATTTCTACTACCGAGGCGTGTAGAAAACTGATTAAAAATGTTATTTCAAATTACACTTTGCCTTATATTACAATAAGTCCTGTTTTTTCAATTTGCCCAAAACACGGATATATAAATGGAGAACATGAATATTGCCCGATATGCGATCAAGAAATCTTAAATGAGGAGAGAGAAAATGAAAAACTTAGAGCGTAAAAATTTAAAACAACCAAGAACAAAGTGTATCGTATATACAAGAGTGATGGGATACCATAGACCTGTTGAGAGCTTTAATATAGGCAAAAAAGGGGAACATAAACAAAGGGTAAAGTTCATTGAAAAAGATCATCTATGATATAACCCCGTTTACCACTACAGATTATAAAGACCATTTGAGTTGTATCGTATGGTTTAAAGGGTGCAATATGAGATGCGAGTATTGCTACAATTGTGATATAGTGAGTGCAAAAAAAGGAAAGTACTCTTTATATGATCTTTTAAGATTTTTAAAAAAACGGGTAGGACTTTTAGACGGTGTGGTATTAAGTGGAGGCGAGGCTAGTTTATACGATCTTGTTCCCCTTTGTGAAAAAATAAAAAATTTAGGGTTTAAAATCAAGCTTGATACCAACGGCTCCAATCCAAAACTTTTGGTAAAACTTTTACAAAATCGTTTGATTAACTTTGTTTCACTTGATTTTAAAGCTCCGCAGGAAAAATTTCAAATGATTACAAAGAGTGAATTTTACGATAGCTTTTTAAACTCTTTAGCAATTTTAATAAACTCAAATATAGAATATGAAGTGCGTACAACACTTCATAGCGATCTATTGGATGAATATGACATCAATAATATGCAAAAAGTTTTAGCAGCGCACGGATATACAAAAACATTTTTTATACAAGATTTTTTAGAGACAAAAAACTTTGGAGGCTTGATAAAAAGTGGTCAATTTTTTGATAGGGAAAAATTAGATAGAAAGTTAGATATCCTCTTTCGGGATTAAATATCCCTGTCCCGAAATATTTTTGATAAGTTCATTGGTACATTTTTTTCTCAGTCTTTTTATAAAAGTTCGGATTCTATCAAGGGAGATATCTTCCTCTTCCCAAAGCTTTTTTTTCATTTTTTCTAATGAGATAAAGTTGTCGTGACTTTTTGCGAGAAGATATAAAAAAAGCTCTTCACGTTTGGTAAGTTTTACTCTCTTTTCATTTTCAAAAAGGGTTTTGGTATTAAGATCAAAGGAAAAATATCTATTAAGACATACCATTTTTTGAATATTTAATTTTTGGGCTAAAAAAGTGATATATTCTAAAAGCTCTTCTGGATTAAAAGGTTTGATAAAATATTTAGAGATACCTATATCGATTGCTTGTAAAAGTTTCTCTTTTTCAGAATAGGCACTTAAGATAATGATTGGGATATTTTCATCAAGTTTTTTTATTTTTCGACTCATCTCCAAGCCATTCATTTTTGGCATCATAATATCGCTAATCACAATATCCGGTTTTACATTTTGAAATTTTTCAATCCCCTCAACTCCATCTTTGGCTAATGTAAAAGAGTAAAAATATTCGCCGATAGCTTCTTTTAAAAGTTTTGAGATATTGATCTCATCCTCTACACACAATATTTTTAGCTCTTGTAGTGTTCGTTTCATCTATTTTTCTACCGGAAATTTGAGTATATATCGGATACCGTTTGGGGAATTATGCAAAGATATCTCCCCATTGAAACTTTTTTCAATAATCATTTTTGACATAAAAAGTCCAAGTCCTGTACCGTGGGTTTGGTGTTTGGTAGTAAAATAAGGTTCAAATACTTTTTCTACAATATCGGCAGCTATTCCACCTGCATTATCGCTAAATTCGATGAGTGCAGTATCTTTTTCTTTTTTTAACGTGATAAAGATTTTTTTCTTTTTTTGATTTTCATTAAAAGCTTCTGCCGAATTTTGCAAAAAGTTAATTATTACCTGAGAAAGTTCATTTGATACCCCAAATCCATCAATATCTTCCATATCCATTGATAAGTCGATACCTTTTTTATCCAACATCTTTTTTGTAATACTTAAAGCTTTTTCGATAGCCTGTTTAAAACAAAAACGCTCTTTTGGTTTATTTGGGTTAAAAAAATTGGAAAAATCATCAATGGTTTTCGACATCGTATTTATAATCGACAAAGACTCTTCATAGTAATTATTCAAGGCTTTTTTATCTTGCTGTTGTGTACTTTTTTTTATATTAAACAAGGTTAAGTTCAATTCCGTGAGAGGTTGTCTCCACTGGTGGGCAATATTGGCAATCATCTGTCCTAAACTTGCCATCCGCGATTGTAAAAAAAGGAGTTTTTGTTTCTCTGCATTTTTTTGAATCTCCTCTTTTACTTTTTGTTCCAAATTTTCATTGAGTTCTCGTAACTCTTTGGTTTGTTTTTTTACTTTTTGTTCCAAATTTTCATTAAGCTCTTGCAGCTCTTTATCTTTTTTCTCAAGATCTTTTTTAAGATTTACCTCTTTTGTTACATCGTAACGGATAGCGATAAACTCTTTTATCTCGTCATCTTCATCTAAAATAGGGGTAATAGTAGTATTAAGATATACTGTTGAGCCGTCTTTACATCGGTTTTTTACCGTGGCTTTATAGGGTTTTTTTGAAAGAATAGTATCCCAAAGGAGGGTAAAATTCTCTTTTGGAACATCTGGGTCTCTTACGATATTATGGTTACTTCCAAGAAGCTCCTCTTTTGTAAAGCCCGAAATTTTACAAAATTCGTCATTTACAAAAGTGATGATACCGTCAATATCTGTTTTTGAGACGATATTGGAGTTTTCAATCGCTTCTTGGTAGGTTTGACTCATAACAAACTATTTTTTTAAAAGTTCACAGTACTCTTTTGCATGGTATGTGATAATGATATCTGCTCCTGCTCTTTTAAAGCTCATCAGGGTTTCACACATCACTTTATCATAATCGATCAGTCCGTTTGCCCCTGCATTTTTAAGCATAGCATATTCCCCGCTTACATTATATACACAAAGTGGGAGATTGGTAGAGTTTCTAATATCTCTTATTACGTCAAGATAAGCAAGTGCAGGTTTTACCATAAGTATATCTGCTCCTTGTCTCTCATCTTCCAAAGATTCTTCAATCGCTTCAAGTCTATTAGCTGGATCCATCTGATACATTTTTCTATCCCCTTTACTTGGAGTAGATTCGGCTACATCTCTAAATGGTCCATAGTAAGCCGATGCAAATTTTGTACTGTAAGACATAATTGGAAGATTTTCATACCCGTTACTATCAAGTGCCTCTCTTAAAGCTGCAATAATTCCATCCATCATTCCGCTTGGCGCTATCATATCGGCTCCTGCACGTGCATGGATAAGTGCTTGTTGCTGTGAAATCTCTAATGTAGCGTCATTATCTACAGTTTCATTTTCATTTAAAATTCCACAGTGTCCATGGTCGGTATATTCACAAAAACATAGATCGGTAACCACAAACATATCGGGAAATTTTGCTTTGATTGCTTGAATTGTTCTACTGATGATACTGTTTTCGCACAAACATTCACTTCCTACACTGTCTTTTGTATCAGGAATTGCAAAAAGGATAATAGAGTTGAGTCCAAGTGTTCTAATATATTCACACTCTTTTACTATCTCATCGATAGACATTTGATAAACTCCGGGCATGGAGCTTACTTCATTTTTGATCCCCTCTCCCTCTCTTACAAAAAGCGGATAGATAAAATCATTTGGAGAAAGGGTAGTTTCTCTAACCAAATCCCTTAAAGTTTCATTTATTCGTAGTCTTCTAAATCGTTTAAACATATAGATACCTTCTTTTAAAAAATTAATTTGATGCTGTTAAAATCACTGTTAGTTAATTTTTGCTATAATGTCCAACATTTTAACTAATAAAGAATTATATATAAGTAAAGGTATTTATGGATATTGAGGTTTCAAAAGTAGCAAATCTACCTACCAGACACGGAAAGTTTTTAATCCAATCTTTTAAAGAGGGTGTCAAAGAGCATCTTGTAATATATACAACCAACTATAAAGAGGGATTTAATAAAGATGAAGCTGTGAATGTAAGAATTCACAGTGAGTGTTTAACGGGAGATGCGATAGGAAGTGTAAAGTGTGATTGTCAAGCGCAGCTTAATTATGCACTTGATTTTATAAACGACAAAGGTGGAATGGTAATCTATTTACGTCAAGAGGGGCGAAATATAGGGCTTTTAAACAAGGTCAATGCCTACTCTTTGCAAGATGGTGGTCTTGATACGGTTGAAGCAAACCATCAACTGGGATTTGCCAGTGATCAAAGAACTTATGAAGTGGTTGATTTTATTTTTGAATACTACGGTATAACAAAGATAAGACTGATGACAAATAATCCTGCAAAAATCAAAAGTTTAAATAATGTCGAGATTGTGGATAGATTAGAGGTTAAAGTAGGAAAAACATCTTATAACAGTAACTATTTACAAACCAAAAAAGAGAAAATGGAACATCTGCTGTAATGTCTTTTGATTTACAAAATAGATTTGAACGTGAAAGTTTAGATTTTGACGAATTGTTTTACAGTAGATGCAAAAAGTTTAAAGCACTGTTAAAACAGTGGGGTGCAGTGCATAATTTAACCGCACAGCTTGAGGAGAGTCAAATTGAGGAAAATATCGTAGATAGTGTCTATCCGTTAAAATTTTTAAATAGTTTTGAGAGTTTAATCGATATTGGAACAGGTGCAGGATATCCCGGAATGATTTTAGCTATTGCAAAACCGGATGTGAAAGTTGTGTTATGTGAACCCAAGGCAAAAAGGGTGGCATTTTTAAATTTTGTGAAAAATACTTTGGAGCTTCCAAATGTAGAGGTGGTACAAAATAGAGTTGAAAATCTTCCTCCAAAACATTATGATCTTATCACAAGCAGGGCGGTAACCAATACCTCGTTGTTGATGAGTATGACCGGTAATTTAAGTGATAACGACACCGAATACCTTTTTTATAAAGGAAGCATGTGTGACGAGGAACTCAAAGGTTTGGAGTTTGATAACTATGAAGTTGTTTCATACGGAGAAAAGAGAAATTATCTATATATAAAAAGAGAAGGATTATTTAATGATATTTAAAATTTTAGCTTTTATAGTTGTTTTGGTGTTGGTGTATATGGTATTTTTTAAAAAAAACAGAGAACAAAATATTTCACAGGATAAAAGTAAAAAATATGACGAGATTACCGATGTTATGGTAGAGTGTCCCACTTGCGGTACTTTTGTTTCAAAAGATGAAGCGATTTTAAGTAGCGGGAAATACTATTGTTCAAAGGGGTGTTTAAAATGATCTTAATAGGCGATCCAAATATTCCATATGAAAATATTGTTAGGATAAAAAGTAAAGAAGATATCAAAGATACAGAGCCAAATAGTACGGTTTTATTTGATTTTAACGGTTTATCCTTGGAATATGCACGGCAAAATGATATCCAAAGTGCAGTTATCGTACAAAGTATTTTAGAAGCTATTTATGCAAATAGTTTAGGTGCAAAATATATTATTGTCTCCAAAGCGTTAGCCGGGGAGGTGCAAAATTTGGCAGACCATTATATGTTTGACAGCAGGATTTTGGCAGTTATTGAAGAGGCAAGTGAGATAGAAGCATTGGCAAAAGAACATATAGACGGTGTTATCTATAAAGCATTGTTAGGTTAAAAAATGAAAGAGATACTTGATATAGTTGTTTGGATAGGATTTGCTTTTTTACTTTTTGTTTTTTTAAGGGGATTTAACGAACAACAAGTAAAAAAGCATAAAGATAAACTAGAAGAATTTGAAAAAAGAAAAAGTGAAAATAATATAAATAAGGATAAAGAAGAATGATAAAGCCATTATTAGTTGAGATAGTAGTTGAAGAGTTACCTGCAATTCCATTTTTAAAAGAGCTTCCTAATATTGAAAAAAAATGGGCGGATATTTTAGAAGCAAACGAATTATTATGTGAATTTAATTTTTATTATACCCCAAGAAGATTGGTATTTTGGCATAGAGAATTTAAAGTAGTAGGAGATGATAAAGAGCAGGAACTTTGGGGGGCACCTTTGGCTATTGCTTATAAAGATGGAGAACCAACCGGAGCTGCGCATGGATTTGCAAAAAAATGCGGTGTAAGTGTAGAGGAACTGAGTACAAAAGAGAGAAACGGGCAGGAGTTTTTATACTATCAAACAACTATCAAAGGGAAAGAATCAAAAGAGCTGTTAAACGATATGGTTAATGAGTTTGTAGGAAAACTTAATTTTGGTAAATCTATGCGATGGGGAGATAGAGCAGATAGCTTTATAAGACCGATTCGTGGGCTTAGTATCGTACTTGGAGATGAACTTATCGATGGAGAGCTTTTTGGAGTACAATCATCTAAAACAAGTTTTGCCCATAGAATGGTAAGTTATGAACCTTTTTCTTTTGATTTTGCAGGGGATTATTTTTGTAAAGTGGATAAACATGGAATTGTACTTTATCCTGAAGAGAGAAGAAAAATCATCTTAGAGCAGATGGATAAACTTGAGAAACAAAATAATATCAAAATTGAGATTGATGAGGAACTTTTGGATGAAGTTGTAGCGATTACCGAATATCCTACGGCACTTCTTGGAAAATTTGATGAAGAGTTTTTAGAATTACCCGATGAGGTTATAATAGGATCTATGAAAGAGCACCAAAGATATTTTGCAGTGTATGAAAATGGAAAGATTACCAATAAGTTTATCGTAGTATCAAACGCATACACGGAAGACTTTTCACAAATAACAGCAGGAAACGAGAAAGTTTTAAGACCAAGATTAAGTGATGGGATGTTTTTTTGGAAAAATGATATTAAAAATGGACTGAGTAACGAAGGGCTTAAAAACGTAAGTTTTGTAGAAGGTCTTGGAAGTATGTATGATAAATGTGAAAGAGAAGCATTTATTGCCCAAATTATAGATGAGCAGTTTGATTTAGATAAGAAAGAGTTGTTAGGTGAAACCGTGATGCTTAGTAAAGCAGACCTTTTAACGGATATGGTATATGAGTTTACCGATTTGCAAGGATTGATGGGATACTACTATGCCAAAAAAGCGGGACTTCCCGATCTTTTGGCAACAGCACTTAAAGAGCAGTATTTACCTGACGGGGAAGAGAGTGAATTACCTTCCAATACATTTAGCTGTGTAGTTGCTATGGCAAATAAGATTGACAGTTTGATGGGGCTATTCAGTGTGGGGATGTTACCTACCGGAAGTAGAGATCCATTTGCTTTACGAAGAGCTGCTGCAGGGCTTTTTAGAATTGCAAAAGAACATAGTCTGCACCTTGATATAGAAGGGGTAATTGACGGGTCAATTAAAAATTATCCAAACCTTCAAAAAGAACAATTGCTTGAATTTATGAATGAAAGACTCTATAAGCTTTATAGTGAAGTAAACCCAACTATTATTAAAGCGGTGCTGCAAAGTGGCGGTAAAAAAGATCTTTTTAGTATTACATTAAAGATTGAGGCACTGACTCCTTTGGTAAACAGTAGTAGTTTTAAAGAGGCAAGTAGTACTTTTAAAAGGGTTGCAAATATTGTAAACGATATTGATATCAACAGTGACCTTACTGTTTCACAAGAGCTTTTTGAAGAGGAGCATGAAAAAGTGCTCTATCAAAAATTTGAATCGATTACAAATAATATATATACAACTTACGATGAGCAGTTAGATGCACTTTTTAGTATCAAAACGGAACTGGATCAATTTTTTGACAATGTCTTTGTAAACCATGAAAATGAGAAAATCAAGACAAATAGAAAAAATCTTATAGGGCTTGTATACAACGCATTTAAAGAGATTGCAGATATAAAAGAGATAACAATTTAGTAAAAATTTGAACTTGATTTTCAACTTGACATTTATGAAAAAATAAACTATAGTAATATTAGAAATATCTATTTACTATAAAGGTTGAAGTTGTTAGAAGATGAGAGAACTGCCCAATTAAGATCAAATATTTTAAAAACATTGTTGGTAATTTTTGTATTGCTTGGTTTATCGGTTATGTATGTGGTTAATCTTGAACAAAATAAAGCCTTGGATAATTTTGAAAAAAGTACCCACGAATATATTCAAAAAACAGCAAAGTATGTTTTTGAAGATATTACAAAAAAATATATTATAGTAGCATACAGATTGATACAAAACCAAAATATAGCCCATTATGTACATACCAATGATAAAGAAGGTTTGTATCAAGCGTTAAAACCGAGATTTGAACAACTACAAAGAGAAACAAAATATTTCAAGACACTTCATTTTATTAAGGCAAATGGACTCTCATTTTTACGGGTACATCAAAAAGATAAATACGGAGATCCTATTATCAATGATCGTATTATGGTGCAAGAGATTATGAAAACACAAAAAACTCTTGTAGGATATGAAACCGGAAAATATGCTACTGTTTTTAGAGTTTTGGTACCCGTATTTTACCAAGGGGAATTTATAGGTTCATTGGGGATAGGGATAGATCCAAATTATATTATAAAGACTATTTCTAGTATCGTAAAACATAAAGGGGCTTTGTTTATAAAAAAAGATAATTTAAAGCTTTATGAACTGGATAGTAGATTTGATTTTTCTATTAATAATTTTGAGCTTTATAGTGAGCTTGACGGTAAAAATTTAAATATTATGAAAAATTTACCCAAAGATTTTCATTTTGACGGTAACTATTTGATGAATTATCAAAATGACAAATATCTTCTTTATGCAATTGATTTAAAAAATTTCAAAGACGATATTCACGGAAAACTTATTTTTATAAATGATATAACTTATAAATTTCATCAGCTGAAAAATACACAATTTCAGATTGCTTTGATATTGGTATTTTTTCTCCTAGTTGTTTTTATGGTTATTAGATTTTTAATTATTAAATTTGGAAATGAACTCAATAAATTTTATGATTCTATTATCTCAAATACCAAAAAAAGCGAAACCTATTTAAAAGCTATAGAGGATAACTCTTCTAATATAATTGTTACATCATCGGCTGTTGAAAAGCAGATTGTCAGTGCAAATAAAAGGTTCTATGAATTTAGCGGTTTTACTTCCTTGGAAGATTTTCAAAGACAATATTCGTGTATATGTGATCTTTTTGTCATTAAAGAGGGATATCTTGTAAAACAGATGGGGGAACTCAGCTGGTTAGAATATATTTTACAAAATCCGACACAGATCCATAAAGCGATTATGAAAAAAGGGGATAAAGAGTTTATTTTTAAAGTAACAAGCTCCAAAATTGATTTTGAAGGTCAAGAGATGTTGGTTTCGACTTTTGTAGATATTACAGAGATTGAGGAGATTAAAAATAGACTTAGTTATGCGATAAACGGAAGTAAAGACGGACTTTGGGACTGGAATTTAAAAACAAACGAGATATATTTTTCTTCCCGTTGGAAAGAGATGTTGGGATTTACAGATGAAGAATTACCAAACAGCCTTCAATCATGGAAACAAAGGGTTCATCCCGACGATTTGGAAAAAGCAACACAGGATATTTTGGCAAATCAGAACAAAGAAACCCAAAGGTATGAAAATATACATAGACTAAGACACAAAGACGGTTCATGGGTTTGGATACTTGATCGTGGGCAGACAGTTTTTGATGCAGAGGGTAATCCTGAGAGGATGGTAGGGTTTCATACCGATATTACCAAACAAAAAGAGGAGGAAAAACTGATTCAGCTTCAAGCCAGAAGAGGGGAAGCTTTATTGGAATTGCCAAACTATGCACAAACTTTAGATGAAAAAGAGTTTATCCAAAAAGGGAGAGAGATTCTTGAAAATCTTACAAAAAGTAGTGTTGGATTTATCTATTTTGTAGAAAATGACGAAAAATCTTTAGAGCTTGTATCGTGTTCTAGTAAAATGCAATGTTCTGAGGAAGTTTTTGATGCTCAAAACAAAGCAAGTATACTCATAAATACATTACGTTTAAAAAAGCCTTTTTTTGTAAATGATTATTCAACTTATGCCGATAAGATGGAGTTGCCTCAAAGAGATATAGGTGTGCAACGGCTTATAGGTACCCCTATTGTTGAAGAGGGTAAGGTTGTAATGGTTGTAGGAGTTGGAAATAAAAATGAGGATTACGACTCTTCAGACGTTGAAACTTTGATGCTTATATCCAACGATCTTTGGAGATTGATTAAAACAAAAAGAGATACCGAAGAGATTAAACAAAAAGACAAATTGATGGTAAGCCAATCCAAAAATGCAGCTATGGGTGAGATGATAAGTATGATAGCACATCAATGGAGGCAGCCATTGAGTGAAATTTCAATGATTAACAATAACTTAATGGCAGAGATATTATTAGAAAATTATGATCTTAAATATATGACAGAAAGCATAGAAAACAGTTTTGAGATAATAGAACATTTATCAAAAACAATTGATGATTTTGTAAATTTTTTCAAACAAACAAAATCGAAAGAAAAGTTTCTTTTAGATGAGGTAATTACAAGTGTACTTGATATTTTACATGGAGTTTTAGAAAAAAATAGTATTAAAGTGAGGTTGAAAAGTACAGAAAAAATTGAATTATTTACTTATGAGCGTGAATTACTACATGTAATTTTAAACATTATTAATAACTCAAAAGATGCTTTTCTTGAAAAAGAGATAGATTTAAAAGATAGATTTATTGATATAAATA
>JBNKLC010000035.1:0-84646 GCA_050292155.1 Arcobacteraceae bacterium | reverse complement strand
GTTTATTTTTATGATGCTTACTTATGTATATATTTCAGGTTCAATCATGATGGCTGAGGAAGACCACTAGAGGATACTTTGTATCTCTAGTAGTTCACGATTATTGTGAATACAAATCTTCAAAGGGAGGCAAAAAAGCCTCCCTTTTTTTATAGTTATCTTATTACGGATCCAAAATATTATGGAACCGATCCACATACTTTTCAAAAAAAACTTGCAATTGTTTTAGAACAACACTCGGTAGATATACTTTGCTTTAGGGATAAAACTACACAAGATATAGAATCTTTGGCAAAAGTATGTTTAGAGGTATCAAAAAAATTTAACATCCCAAAAGTGTTGATAAATAGAGATATAAATTTAGCATTAAAACTTGGGTTTGACGGAGTGCATTTAACGTCCAAACAATTTAATATAATTACTTATGCCAAGCAAAAAGGGCTTTATACTTTGATTAGTACCCATAGTGGGGATGAGGTTGATTTAGCAAAAAAAAGAGGAGCCGACGGGGTCACTTTTTCCCCGATATTTTTTACAAAAAATAAGGGGGAGCCAAAAGGGTGCGAAGCACTTCAAGATATAGTAAATCAGTTTCAAGAAAATTCTTTTTTTATTTTTGCATTAGGGGGTATAACAACACAAGAAAATATAGAAAAAATAAAAGAAACCGGTGCAAGGGGATTTGCTTCTATCAGTTGTTTTTTTGAATAAATTTAATTTGAATTCTGATAGAATTCAATATGCTGAATTCTTATCAAGTTAAAAATTTTCCTATTTTAATCATCGATACAGATAAAGAATTTAATAACAGACTTACATATCATCTCAAACAATATGGTTACGATATTGATCAAGCTTTTACACAAAATGAAACTCAAGAAAAAATAAAAACATATGCCGATACATTACAACTTATTATTTTGAATCTCAATATTCAAGATAACAGTGAAGATGGTATTTTTGATTTTATACGACAAACCACTGATTGTAAAGTGATTATTCTAAGTGAGCGAGATATCGGTTTACAAAGGGAAAGTTATTTTGAACAAGGTATTTTAGATTATTTTATAACCTCTTATAAAGTACATCATATCAGTAACGATATCCATAAAATGATTCAAGATTTACAAGAAAATCAGAAGGAGACGATTTTAATTATAGATGCTTCAATATCTATGTTAAATAGATTACAAACGATACTGGAAAAAAGATCGTACAATATCTTAACAGCCACCAATGCACAAGAAGGTATAGAGTTATTAAAAAATCATGAGATAGGGGTACTTATTTTGGATATGGAACTTCCTGAGACAAATGGTTTAAGTATCTTGGAAGGCTTAAGAGACCTCTATCTTTTAGATGGTTTTTTTGTATTGGCAGTTTCTTCATCCAATGAATCTTCAACTGTAAGAGATGCTCTAAAAAGGGGTGCAAAAAACTTTTTAAAAAAACCTTTTTCCTATGAAGAATTTTTATTAAAAGTTGATCTTTTAGTGAAAGAATCAAGGGCAAAACAAACTGTTAATAAACAAAAAAGAGAGATTGAAAATAGTTTAAAAAGTTTTCAAGAACTGCTCCATGCAACTATTAATCCAATGTTTATATTTGAAAATGATACTTGCATTGATTGTAACACAGAAGCGGTGGAACTATTGGAGCTAAATTCAATACATGAAGTGTATCAAATGCCCCTGATTGAGATTTTTCAAAATGTATCAAAAGAACATCAAAATGAGCTTTTGGATGATGCAACAAACCATTATTTTGAAGATGTTGTGGTAAGCGCATCGGGTAAAAATTATAATGTACAAGTAAAAGAGAGAAATGTAGTTATTGATCGTAAACCGGTAAAACTTATTTCAATTATGGATATTACACAGATAAAAAGAAATGAAAAAATCATATCCCAACAATCCAAAATGGCTTCTATGGGGGAGATGATAGGAAATATCGCTCATCAATGGAGACAGCCTTTGACTGCTATTTCTGTTGCAGCAGGGGGTATTCAACTTAATTACGAACTTGGAATGGAAGATCAACAAGAGATATTAAAAGAGCTTGAAAATATTATAAACAATACACGGTTTTTATCCGATACCATTGAGGACTTTCAAAACTATTTGAAAAATGATCGAACAAGGACACAGTTTTTTATCCAGCATACTATACACAAAACTTTGGCAATTATCCAAGCAAACATAGAATCCCATGAAATATATATAGTACAAAAATACCATGAAAACAAACAGCTTGAAGGGATAGAAAATGATCTTGTGCAAGTGTTGCTTAATATAATCAATAATGCAATTGATGTCTTAAAGGTCCTTGATAAGAAGAAAAAAAGAAAAGTATTGATTGAAACAAAGTTTGATAACAACTTTATGAGTTTAAATATTTATGATTCTGGAGGCGGTGTACCAAATGAGATAAGCGATAAAATATTTGATCCCTATTTTACAACCAAACATCAATCCCAAGGAACAGGATTAGGGCTTTATATGACGCATCAGATTATTGAGAAAATAGGAGGTTCTATATCTGTAATGAATGATGAATTTGAAACAGACGGCGAAAAATATTTTGGAGCAAAATTTATGCTCCAAATTCCTTTAGTTTTTCCTAACTAACACTAAAATGGCATAGAGTAATTAAATCCGCTCCAAAACTGTGGATCTTCCCCTCTTGTAGTTCTATTAAACGTAAGGGTAAATCTTGCCTTGTCTTCAAAAGTATGCTCAATCCCTACAGTTGCCCTCATCCAGTTTTGATCATAATCTCTTCCATCCATATTAAAGCTACCCAGCCCACTGATTTGTCCACTCGTGCCGTTTCCTTTTGCTTGAACTCTATGAACTCCCTCTAATGTTGTAATTAATCTATTTGACTCATCAAGATCAAAATTCGCATCAAGTCCAATTCTCCAATCTGTAATATTCTCCTTAGATTTATTATAAGTTACAGGGAAACCTCCACCGCTTTCACTATATCCATCCATTTCAACTTTGATATGACTCAGCTCAACATATGGAAAAAAGTTGCTTGTAGCGTTGTATTGCAATCTTTGTTTAAAAGCTAAAAACTTTTGTTTGGTATCTCCTGTAGAGTGCGTTAAAGTTTCACCGTTATCGTATCCTCTTTTTATAGTAAGATCATTTTCTCCGTAAGTTATCATAGTTGTAGAGTATAAGTCCTGATCTTCTAGAAGTCTTAAATCTGCATCTAGTGCCAAATACTCTCCATCATTATCAATTTCCCCTTTATAATCTAACTTGCTATCTCCTCTCATTTTCCCGACTGCCACACTATAGGTAAAATTTGGAGTATGTTTTATACTTACTCCCACTTCTCCAACATAACCGTCATCTTTGGTAGAGTGTCTATTATCGCTTGAGATATCCCCTGCTACCCACATAATCCTTTTATCGTCAATTGCTCTTCTATTTCCAGGGTGACCGTGAGCTCCGTGTAATAGTGTAGATACATTTGAGATAGTTTGTCCAGAGACGCTGTTGATACTTTCAATTGAGGTATAATAATCTTCGACACTTACTATACCACCTGTTGCTTTTGCAATAAAAGCACCGTAACCATCAGGTCCTACTCCATAACCGGTTACGATAGTTCCATCATCACTTACCCCTTTAGCAGTTGTATCGCTCCATCCGCTTACAGTGTATCCGCTAGCTGCCAACCACTCTGAGATAGACTGCATCCCCGTTGCTTCCGTCCAGCGAAATGCAGTAGATACTTCATCATCATCGGCAGAATAACCGACCACAACAGAGCCATCACCGCTTACCGCATACGCCGAACTTTCTACATCTCCGCTTAAAACACCAAGTCCCGTCATGGTGCCGTCTTCCCAACGGATTGCTTCATAGTAGTCACCAGAATTACCGGAATATCCAACCACAACAGAGCCATCATTACTGACATCATAAGCACGAGAATAGTTACCGCCGGTTAAAAACCCAAGTCCTACCATGCCCGTACCGCTTGTCCAGCGATAGGCTTCGCGGTTACTGGAAGCATTTTTCGCATAACCGACAATAACACTACCGTCATAACTCACTCCCAATGCAGCACCGTCATACGATCCACCGGCTAGTGTTCCTAATGAAACCATACCCGTACCGCTTGTCCAACGAAACGACTCGGTATAAGAACCGCTTGCGGCACTTGAGCTATAACCTACAACCGTTGTTCCATCACCGCTAATCGCTTGAGCAGAGCTAAATGTAGTCCCTCCGGCAAGGTCACCCAGTGAGACCATACCTCCGGCTTCCGTCCACATAAAAGCAAGCATCTGAGTAGCTGCGTTATAACTATAACCGACAATAGTCGATTTGTCATCACTAATGTCATACGCATTAGCAGTAAGTCCTCCTAAAGAGCCGATGTCTACCAAACCCCCTTCGCTTGTCCAGTAATATGCATGGTTGCTAGAAGTTCCAACGATAGTCGTACCATCGCTACTAACTGCGTTAGCCGGTGCACCGTCAATAGACTCTATACTCGCTCCAAAAAGTGTTGTACCACATATAAGAGCAGATAAAACTAAAGATATCTTTCCACCTTTTAGGATTTTAAATCTTGATTTGTAATCTGTTAATGTTTTCATTTTATTTCTCCCGTAGAAATTTTTGATAAGCGAAGTATGACACCAAGTTGTCGTAAATTTGTCGATGTTAGTAAAAAGTATGATTTAATCTACAACTGTGATTGCTCCATTTGCTTGAAGTTCAAGATTTAAATTTAGTTTTTTCTCCCATTTAGCAACTATTTTTTTTAATGTGCCATTTGTTTGCATAGCTGTTAATGCATTTTTCCAACTTTGGAATTCTTTATCATTTATATTATTTGGAAGCATGATATGGGTTTCTTTAGTTGTAACAGTATGAATAGGTTTTATTTTTTTATAATATTTTTTTGTAGCTTTTTTAATTTTCCAATTAGACATTAGCCAAAGTCTTTGTTTATATTTTAATAAATTTTTTAGTCCCGTGTTTCGTTTTTTGATATAACTTATATTATGAAATTTATTATTTTTAAAAATATTTTGAAATAGTTTATATTTTTTACAATATATTTTTTTCACACTTTTAGCATCTTTTAAAGTATCAATATAATATATTTCATGCTTATTTCCGTATAATGTATATTTTTCTGTTGTAAAAATATTAAGAGCTTTGAAATTGTCTTGGGTAAATGAATCGGTAGTTCCTATAAAGATAGTATTCTTTGTATCTTTATTATATTTTTTTGCAGGATAAATTTTTACTGCATTATTTTTGCCTAATGTTTTTTGCATTTGCTTGATAATATCAAGTGAAATTTGAAAAAACTGATTCTTGGCAATACTGTTGTTTGTTTTTGCAATATTCGTGTAGACCTCAAGTTGAGCGAATAGTGTACAAGTCGTCATTAGTAGTATGAGTAAATTTTTCATTTTGTATCCTTATGTAAATAATTTATGATAGAACTATTCCAAAGAATTGTCGTAAATTTGTCGTGAAACTGAATACTTTTTTTATGTTATACTTTTTCAATAATCAAAAAAGGAGTTGGCATGAATAGCAATCAATTAAAAACTTTAATAGTAGATGATGACCCCCTTACAACTATTTTTTTAAAACGTATTACGGAAAGTTTAGGACACAAAGTGATTGGTTTATGCGATAACGGTAAAAGTGCTATAAAAATTATTGTTCAAGAGAAGCCTGATGTGGTTTTTATGGATATAAATATAAAGGGATCCATAAACGGGATCAATGTGATAAAAAAAATTGGATGTAGTTGTAACGCTTCGATTATCTATATTAGCGGATATGATGAGGGTAAAATAGTTGATGAAGCACTTGCAACCAATCCAAGTAATTATATTGTAAAGCCGATAAATGAAAATGATGTAAAGATTGCACTTACCTTAGCAGAGCAAAAAAGTATTTTAATTGAGCAACTTCAAAAAGAGAAAAATAAGCTTGAAGACTTTATTGATAAGGATCATCTCACAAAAGTATATAGCCGAAAAAAAATGGATGATGATCTTCAAAAATTTATTGATTGTACTCAAATAAAAAATTTAACGGCAATCTTTATAGATGCAGATAGATTTAAAGGAATAAACGACACTTTTGGTCATGATACGGGGGATCAAGTGTTAATTTATCTAGGACAAAAATTAAAAAAATATGCAAAAAGATTAGACGGTAAAGTATATAGATACGGTGGAGAAGAGTTTATACTTCTTTGCAGTCAAAACGATAATCTTCTTCAAGAGCTGACTAATTTAAAAGAGGATATAAAATCGCAAAAAATTCCAAATACAAAAAGAGATGTTTCTGTTACCGTTAGTATGGGAGTAGCTCATTTTAGTGAATGTAAAAGTATTAAAAAAATGATAGATTTAGCCGATGAAAGAGTTTATATGGCAAAAGGAAAAGGTAGAGATAGAATTGAATGGGAATAACTACAATATTTTGTATAAGAGACCATTAGTTATAATAAATAGTTATAGAAAAGGTAGATGATGAAAGTAGATACATTGAGGGTATTAATAGTAGATGATGAACCGCTTACAACAATTTTTTTGAAGCGTATTATTGAAGATTTGGGATATAGGGTTATTGGTATTTGTGATAATGGAGAGAGTGCTATAGATATGATATTGCAAGAAAAACCGGATGTGATTTTTATGGATATCAATATTAGAGGAGGGCTTGATGGAATTACGGTTATTAAAAGGGTTACATATAATTGCAAAGCTTCTATTATTTATATAAGCGGTTATGATGAGAGTGAGATACTTGATGAAGCACTCTCTACAAATCCAAGTAATTATCTTATCAAACCTATAAATGAAAAAGATGTTAAAATAGCTTTAAGTGTGATTAATAAAAATAAAAGTAAAAAAACAAACACTATCTCATTTGATAAAAATCTTTATTACGATTATGATACAAAAGAGCTTGTGCAAAGTACAAATAGTTTAAAATTGTCTGTGATTGAAAAAAAACTTGTCGATTTATTTATCGAGAAAAGAAATAATAATTTAACCATTAAATTGATCAAAGAATCTATTTGGAGGGATGAAGAGATTGCCGATTCGACCATACGTGACAAAATTAGTAGATTAAGAAATAAAGTGCCAAATTTTCCTTTAAAAACAAATTTTGGCAGAGGATATATTTTAGAGGTATTATAAAAGGAGTGATGATGTTGAAAAAAAATATACTAATCTTTTTTATACTTTTTTTATCCCTTAATCTAAATGCCGAGCAGTTTAAAATATTAACAGAAGACTATCCCCCTTATAATTATCAAGATAAAAAAACAAAACAAGTTACGGGGATATCGACCCAGATAGTTCAAGAGATGTTGAAAAGACTCGGTCATAAAGGGAATATCGAGATTAAATATTGGAGTGATGCGTATATTGAAGCATTGAATAACGACAATACCATTCTTTTTTCTACTACAAGAACACCTGGGAGGGAAAAACTTTTTAAATGGGTGGGTCCACTCGTACCTAACAATACTACGTTTTTTGCAAAAAAAGGCTCGAACTTAAATATAAAAACATTAGCTGATGCAAAAAAAGTAAAAGCTATCGGAGTTTATAAAGATGACTTTGGGGAGCAGTTTCTTAAAAAAAGAGGATTTAAAAATTTAGTATCGGTAATCGATAACAGAGAAAATGTCAAAAAACTAGCTTCAGGTAAGATAGACCTTTGGATTATCAATAATCTTACGGGAAAACATATGATCCAAGAGGCGGGACTAACCGATAAAATTGAAAAACTATTTGATGTGCAAAAAGATTATATGTATATGGCATTTAGTAAAGATACCCCCGATAGCGTGATACAAAAGTGGCAAAATACGTTAGATGAGCTTAAGATGGATGGAACTTATGCCCAAATATTTAGCGAATGGATTATGTTTTCTTATTCAGAGGATTTAAAGCCTAAAGAGATATTTTTAAACGATAAAGAAAAAAAATGGTTAAAAGATCATCCCGTGATTAAAGTAGCCCCCGACCCTGATTACGCACCGTTTCAGTTTAGAGATAAAGAGGGTATCTCAAGAGGTTTGGCAAATGATTATTTAGCGATTATAGCCGATAAGCTTGGAATCGAGTTTGAATTTATACAAACAAAAAGTTGGAAAGAGTCGCTAGATGCCGTAAAAAACAAAAAAGCCGATCTTGTTGCAGTTGCGGCAAAAACGGCACAAAGGGAAGAGTATATGAATTTTACCTCCCCTTATGTGGAGTTTCCCGATATAATAATTACACGAAGCAATAATAAAAAAATAGACTCTATCGTAGAGCTTCACAATAAAACCCTTGGGACAATCAAAGGTTTTGCAATCAATGATTTTATTAAAAAATATTATCCAAGTATAAAATTGGTTTATAAAAAAGATACGGAATCGGTACTAAAAAGTGTCTCCACGGGGGAGATATACGCTACGGTTTTAAATGTAGCAACGGCGAGTAATATTATAGAAAATACCAATATTACAAATCTTCGTATGGATAGCGATACCGGCTTTAGTTATGCTCTGTCTTTTGCTTCAAGAAAAGATTTGCCCATACTAAATACCGTAATACAAAAAGCATTGACATCTATAAGTACAAAAGAGCGAAAAGAACTTTTAAGGAAATGGATATCAATCTCTTACGGCTCAACAAACGATATCGATAAAGAAAACGGAGTGTTGCTGACAAAAGAGGAGAAACAGTGGTTAAAAGAGCACTCCATCTTAACTGTAGCACCTGATCCTAACTTTGCACCGATAGAGTTTTTTGACGATGATGGGAAATACTCTGGGGCAAGTGCGGATTATATTTCGTTGATTGAAAAAAGGATTGGGGTAAAATTTCATATTTTAAGGGTAAAAGATTGGAACGAGTCTTTACAAAAAGTGTATAACGGGGAGGTTGATCTACTCCCATCGGTTGCAAAAACTAAAAAAAGAGCGAAAAAACTAAACTTTACCGAGCCGCACCTATCGCTAAAATCGGTTATAGTGGTAAACGATAAAGAGAAAAAAACAAAAATCGATCCAAAAGAGCTTAAAGGGAAAGTGGTATCCGTGGTATCGGGGTATGCGGTGCAAGAATTTATGGAGAGCAATTATCCCGATATCACTTTGGATATAGTTGCAAGTACCAAAGAGGGGTTGCAAAAAGTCTCCCGTGGAAACTCTTACGCTTTTATCGGAAATATCGCTTCGGTTTCACATGTTATTACAAAAGATGCTATTGTGAATCTCCATATGGCAGGGGAGATTGGGCATGTATACCATCTTTCGTTTGCTTCACATAAAAGCCGCTCTATATTAAACGGGATTATAAATAAAGTGTTAAAATCTATCACTCAAGAGGAGCGTAAAAAAATATTTTCAAAATGGATTTTGATCAGGCAAGAACCATGGAGACCGAGTAGTGAATTTATAATTACCGCAGCTATTGTTTTTTCCGGTTTATTTATAATAGCTATTATGCTTTGGAATAGAGCTTTAAAGAAAAAGGTTTTGGTGCGTACCCAAGAACTCAACGAAGCTTTAAATACATCCGAAGAGCTTAGAAAAAAAGCGGCAATTGCCAGTGAAAATGCACAAAATGCAAATAGGGCAAAAAGTATGTTTTTAGCTTCCATGAGCCATGAGATACGTACTCCTATGCACGCTATTATAGGGATGTCCGATATATTATCCCAAACCAAACTTACCAGTGAGCAAAAAGAGTATGTAAATATTTTTCAAACAGCTGCAACCAATCTTTTAAATCTTATAAATGATATCCTTGATCTTTCCAAAATTGAATCGGGAAAATTAAGCTTGGAAGAGACCCCGTATGATTTGGAAAAAATTGTTGAAAATGTAAAAGAGCTTATGACACTTAAAGCAAAAGATAAAAACATAGAACTGAGTTTTAATATAAAAAAAGATACCCCTATATTGCTTTTGGGGGATAGTATGAGACTTATGCAGATACTTAGCAACCTATTGAGCAATGCTATCAAATTTACATCCAAAGGGGAAGTGGTATTAAGTATTGAAAAATACTATAGTGATAAGGATATGCTTAAATTTTCTATATCAGATACGGGTATCGGTATCCCACAAGATAAAAGAGATATGATATTTGAGTATTTTTCACAAGCAGATACCTCTACAACAAGGGAGTTTGGAGGCAGTGGTCTTGGACTTGCAATTTGTAAGCAATTGGTACTTAAGATGGGAGGAATTATCTGGGTGGAAGAGAACCCTAAAGGGGGGAGTATCTTTTCCTTTACTATAAAATGTAAAGAGCAGCCTTTAAGTGAAACTCAAAATAAAAAAAGCACCAAAGAAAAAAGCAATATGGAGATGCCAAACCTTGATATACTTGTAGTGGACGACGATCCTGTCAATCTTCAAGTTGCCACTTTAATGTTAAAAAGACAAAACCATACAATAACCCAGGCAACCAACGGACAACAAGCCCTAGATATGTACAAAGAGGGTAACTTTGATATGATATTTATGGATGTAAATATGCAGATAATGGATGGATATGAAGCAACAAAACGAATAAGAGCAATAGAAAAAGAACGTGATACTCATATCCCTATCATCGCTCTAACGGCACTGGTATTTAAAGATGATGTACAAAAGTGTTTGGATGCGGGGATGGATGATTATGTATCAAAACCTTTTTACGAAAAAGATTTAATCGGGGTAATCGTAAAGTTTTTCTCAAATATTAAATATGCAAAAGAGATAGATGAACAAAGTCAAGATGAGCAAAGCCAAAATATTTTAAATAAAAAAGATGCACTTTTAAGAGCAGGGGATGATTGGGAAACTTTTGAACTTATGAGCGATACCTATTTTGATTTTTCAAAAGAGCAGTTGGGACTTATAAAAAAAGCATTGGAAGAAAAAGATATAGAACAAATTCATACCATAGCCCATACCCTCAAAGGAACCTTGAGTATGATAGGGAGCATTGAAGCGATGCAAAGTGCAAAATCACTTGAACATATCTCAAAAGAGAGTGAAGATTTTGAAGAGATAAAAGAGGCATACGATAAATTTATTTTAGATATTAAAGTATTTGATATCGAGTTAAAGAAGTTTATTGATGCTAAAAGTTAAATCAAGCTTTTTTAATCTTTTCTATCTCATCACGAAGCCTGATTGCCTCTTCAAAGTTTAACTCTTTTGCAGCTTGGTGCATCTTTTTATTCAGTTCAATCAATATTTTTTTACGCTCCGATGCTGGCATTTTAGTAAGTTTTTCCCGTTTTAGTGCCACATCGTCGTACTCTTCCATTTTAAGGTCTTCATCAAGTTTTCTAACGGTTGTTTTAGGTGTGATGCCGTGCTTTTTATTAAAGTCATCTTGGATTTTACGTCTATTATTTGTAGTATCTATTGCATATTGCATAGATTCTGTCATCTTTTTTGCATAAAGGAGTACTTTTCCGTTTGAGTTTCTAGCGGCTCTTCCCATAGTTTGTACAAGGGATGTTTTACTTCTTAGGAATCCCTCTTTATCGGCGTCAAGTATCGCTACAAGTGAAGCTTCAGGGATATCAAGACCTTCTCTAAGTAGGTTGATTCCTATTAGCACATCAAATTTTCCAAGTCGTAGTTGCCGTATGATTTGGTTTCTCTCAATTGCGTCGATATCGGAGTGCATATATTTTACTTTGATTCCAAGATCACTATAGTAACTTGTAAGCTCCTCTGCCATTTTTTTGGTAAGGACTGTTACAAGTACCCGCTCATTTCTCGCAACTACTTTTTTAATCTCGTCGTGTAAGTGTTCCACCTGATACTCGCTATCAACCACTTCAACTATAGGATCAAGCAGTCCGGTTGGGCGTATAATTTGTTCGGCAACCGTGCTTGACATATCAAGTTCAAGCTCATTTGGGGTGGCACTTACAAAAAGAAATTTCCCTTTTTTATTGATATATTCATCAAATTGAAGCGGTCTATTATCAAGAGCGCTTGGTAGTCTAAATCCATACTCTACCAAAACCTCTTTTCTACTTCTATCCCCTGCGTACATCCCGCGAAATTGGGAAAGGGAAACATGGGATTCATCTACGATGATAAGATAGTCCATATTTTTTGCTTCAAAATAATCTATAAGAGAATAGGGAGTCTCTCCCGGTTTTTTATCGGTTAAAAATCTTGCGTAATTTTCTATCCCTTTACACATCCCCGTAGCCTCTATCATCTCAAGATCAAACTCTACACGCTGTTTTAGTCTTTGATATTCTACAGCTCTATTTTCTTTTTCATAGAACTGCAATCTCTCATCTAACTCTTTTTCAATCTCTTTAACTGCATTGGCAAGTCTATTTTGCGATACTACAAATGGATTAACGCTGTATATTGTAACATTATCAAGTTCTTTTACGAGATTATTTGTAAGATATTCCATTTTAGCGATAGATTCCACTTCATCGCCAAAAAATTCAAGCCTAATATACTCATCTTCCCAATATGCAGGAAATATATCTATCACATCGCCGTTTACCCTAAAATCGGCTCTATCAAAAAACTTATCGTTTCTTTTATATCCCATCTCCACAAGTTTTAAAAGCATTTCTCTTTGGCTATAATCCTGCCCTGCGTCTATCTTTTGGACATTTGCTTTGTATTCTTCAGGGTTACCCAATCCGTAATTTGCAGAAACCGAAGCAACACAGACAATATCGTCAAAGCTTAAAAGCGAAGCAGTAGCACTAAGTCTTAAACGCTCCAGCTCACTGTTGATAGAGCTGTCTTTTTCTATAAAAAGATCTTGCCTTGGGATATATGCTTCTGGTTGGTAATAATCATAGTAAGAGATGAAATATTCTACATGGTTTTTTGGGAAAAAGCCACGAAATTCACTATATAGTTGAGCTGCCAAGGTTTTATTGTGGGTCATTATAAGGGTGGGCATCTGTACGGCTTCAATGATCTTTGCCATAGTGTAGGTTTTTCCCGATCCCGTTACACCCAGCAGAGTATTGTATTTGTTTCCTGCATTTATGCTATCAACTATTTTTTGTATAGCCTCAGGCTGATCTCCTGCAGGGGAATATTTCGTTTCTACTTTAAATTCATTCATGGGGTAAATTATATCGTAAAGTTATGGTAGATAAGTTAAATAGAATTTTGTCGTAAGGTATTGATTTTATCAATAATTTAACAAAAAAGTTCTATTATATCTTTATGAATTTTATTTTAAAAGCTTTGTGTATCATAATTTTATCATCGACTCTCTATTCAAATGGATTACAAAAGGTTTCGTTACAGCTTCAGTGGAAACATCAATTTGAGTTTGCAGGGTTTTATGCCGCTAAATACAAAGGGTATTATAAAGATGCAGGATTTGATGTGGAGTTTGTGGAACACAAAGATGGAATAGATCAGATCCAAGAAGTGATAGATGGTAAAAAAACATTTGGTATATGGGGTACAGGACTTGTAGCAGCAGCACTTCAGGGGAAAGATGTTGTATTTTTAGCCAATTATTTTAAAAGGTCACCTCTTGTTCTTATAACACAAGCTAATCTCCGCCTTCCTATTGATCTTTTAAATAAAAGGATTATGATCTCCAAAATGGATTTGAAAGATGCAGGTCTTTTAAATATGTTTGCAGAGTTTAATCTTGGACTCAAAGATATAAAAAGGGTAACACCGAGTTATGATATTAATGATTTTATAGATAAAAAAGTGGATGCTTATTTGGCATTTTTAACCAACGAGCCTTATTTTTTACAAAAAAAAGGGATAGCGTATAATGTTCTTGATCCAAATAATTATGGAGTGGAACAGTATGATATAAATCTTTTTAGCTCAAAAAAGTATGTAAAAGATAATCCACAAAAAGCAAGAGCATTTATAGAAGCATCTAATAGAGGTTGGGAATATGCACTCAAACACAAAGAGGAGATTGTTGAGCTTATTTTAAATGAATACAATACACAATCAAAATCAAAAGATGCATTGTTTTTTGAAGCAAATGAGATAGAAAAAATCATGCTGCCGAAAATCTATCCCATAGGGAGTATAGACCCTCTCAAGGTAAGAAAAATGGCTGAGGTATTTGTTCAGTTTAGTGAAGAAAAATATGATATTGTAGTAGATAAGTTTATTTTAGAAGATTATTTTCATAAAGCGGTTGAGTTTAATGAAGAGGAGCGTAGTTTTATTAGAAATAATACAATACGATGTGTGACAAATACCACCTGGTCCCCTTTTAATCTTCTTGATAAAAATAATGAACTCAGTGGTATTGCGTTAGATTATTGGAATCTTATCGTAAAAAAAGCAGGACTTAAATCCCAATGTAAAATTATCAAAAAGTGGACGGATGTATTAAATGCCATCAAAAATGATAAAGCAGATATCACTTTAAGTACCACAAAAACAAAAGAGCGGCAAAAATATGCCGTATTTACAAAACCATATGCTTCTTTTCCTATCGCAATAGCTACAAGAAACGACTTTGGATATATCTCAGATTTTAAAGCGATTAAAGATATCAATGTAGCAGTTGGTAAAAATACATCGGCATATAAATTACTTTTAAAAAATATTTCTGGTATGAAACTTACAGAAGTAAGCGGAATTGATGAAGGTTTGGAGTTGTTGTCTACAGGAAAAGTAGATGCTGTTGCAGAAATTTTACCGGTACTGGCATATAAGATGAATACGTACGGTTACACAAATCTTAAAATTGCAGGAACTTCTAATTTTAACTTTGATGTGATGATGATGGTAAATGACGATAAAAAAACTTTGGCTTCTATTATCAATAAAACAATCGATACTATTACACTTGAAGAAAAACAAGCAATTTATAATAAATGGATATCGGTAAAATATCAGCAAGGATTTGATTATTCGTTGCTCATAAAAATAAGTATTGCATTTTTATTTATAATTGTATTTATTCTTTATAGGCATAAAATAGTTTTAAAGCATCAACAAGAACTTGATAAAAAGAATCAAGAGCTTGAAGAGTCAAAACGTGAATTAAATGAAAGTAATACAAGACTTACCATAGCGGCACAAGCTTCATTTGATCTTCTTTATGAATGGGATGTTAATAGGGATAGTTTAATATGGTATGGAGATATAGATGAATTTCTCGGATATGACAAGGGGGAAGTTTCTAAAGATAAAGAATCATGGCTGCAACTTATTCATTCTGATGATATTCCTTCTCTTGCCAATATTAAAGAAGAACATATGGACTCAACATTACCGATTGAACATCAATACCGAATTAGACAAAAAGACGGTATATACCAATATTGGCGTGATTATGCTCTTCCTATTTTGGATGAAAACAATAAGCCTGTAAAATGGATAGGGGTGTGCAGTGATCTTACGTTGGCAAAAAAAAGTGAACGGCAATTGATTGAACAGTCCAAAATGGTTGCTATGGGGGAGATGATAGGAAATATTGCACATCAATGGAGACAGCCGCTTTCTGTTATATCTTCTGCTGCAACAGGTATGCTTCTACAAAAAGAGCTTGGTGTTTTAGATGATGGAGAGTTTGAAAAAAATTGTAAAGTGATTAATGAAAATACCCAATATCTTTCAAGAACAATCGATGATTTTAGAAACTTTATCAAAGGGGATAGGCAATTTGTAAAATTTAATTTAAAATCAAATATTGAAAACTTTTTAAATATAGTGGAGCCTTCTTGTAAAATCAATAATATACAACTTGTTTTGAATTTGGATGAGTCATTGGAACTTAGAGGACAGCCAAATGAATTGATACAGTGTTATATGAATATATTTAACAATGCAAAAGATGCTTTAAAAAGTATACAGGATCATAATAGATATTTTTCTATAGATACATACAAAGAAAATGAAACGATGGTTATCCGTTTTAAAGATAACGCAGGAGGGATACCCAAAGAGATTTTACCAAGAATTTTTGAACCTTATTTTACTACAAAACACAAATCACAAGGGACGGGATTGGGACTTAGTATGGTGTATAACTTAATTGTTGATGGTATGAAAGGTACTATTGAGGTACATAATACTCCTTTTAAATATGATAATAAAATTGATACCGGGGCAGAGTTTATTATCTCATTACCTTTAAAATGAGTAATGATTTACTGTAAATTTGTTGTAATACTAAAGATATTTTTGTTATTTTCATGCTCATAAGATAAGTGCATATTATGAGCTTTTAATATATGATGCACAATATACAGTCCCAATCCAAAACTTTCGTTTGATTTTATATTATCCCCTTTAAAAAATGGTTCAAAATATTGCTCTAAAGGGTATTGTAAAGGGTCTCCTTGGTTTTCAAAGATAAGTGTATTATTTTCATATTTGATGGTTACTTTTGTACCGTCTGAATATTTTATACCGTTATCGATTAAATTTTTTAAAGCAATTGTAAAAAGTTTAAAATCAATGTTGATTTTAAGCGTAGGATCAAAAGATTTTTCTATCAATCTATCCTCTATCATTAAAAGTTCACAACTTTCATCAATAATATCTTCTAAAAAATACTCTTTTTTATCAAGTTGCTTTTTAGTTGAGATAAGTTCTTCAATAGAAGCAAATTCTACAATCAATGCTTCAAGACGTAAAAAAACGTTTTTCATCTTTTCTTTGTTTTCGTTCGTATATTTTAATTCACTTAAAAGCTTCCCTTTTGTAATTGGTGTTTTAAGCTCGTGCATAATATTTCTAATAAAAATATTTCTTGATTCTTTTATTTTCTTTAGCTTCATTGCAGTATTGTAAAACTCGTTACAAAGTAAAGAAATTTCATCTTTTTTATTTGTTGGAGTGGAAATATTAAAGTTTTCATTGGAGAGTTGTTTTATATTTTCGTGGAGTATTTTAACGGGTTTTAATTTATTCATAATTGTAAAATAAAGTATAAGAAGCAAAATTATGATAGCAATATAGATAAGTATAATCCATTTTCCTAAAAAATATGAGTTGTTTTTATCTTCTAATATCACAGGTTCTTTTGGCGTAAAAATGATAATATATTTTTTTTCATTTATCTCACAAAGATCAATAAAATTTTGATGATGTTTAATTCTTCTTATTTTTTTTAGCTTTTTATGATTTAAGATATCTTGTTTTTCACGAATAGATTCTATAAGGTTATAGTTTAATTGTGATAAATATTTTTGAAAATCAGCCGATATATTGCATTGGTTTGCTCTATGTTCCCTAAAAACCATTTTAGATATCTCTATAGCTTTTTTATGGATAATAAAATGTTCTCTTTTTTGAGTAATCCCAAAAAGTACAGCCATACTTAACGTGACAATTATTATAGAGATAATAAAAGTAACTGTTATGGTAAAAGATATGGAGTTTTTATTTTTCATTCTACTAATTTATATCCTAATCCACGTATTGTAATAAGATGCTTCGGTTCTTTTGGATTTTCTTCTATTTTGGCTCTAATTCGGTTGATTAATACGGCAATACTGCTGCTGTTTTCATCTATATCGGTATTTTCTAAAATATCATACCTAGAGAGTACAAATCCTTTTCTTTGGATAAAAAGTGTCATAATTTGATATTCGGCGATTGTAAATTTTATATAGTTATTGTCTTTTGTAATCTCCTGTTTCTTGTCATCAAGTAAAAAAATCTCTTTTTTATTTGGTTGTACAGTTGTATTGATATCTTTTTTATATCTTCTAAGAATTGTTTTAATCCTCACTTCAAGTTCCCTTGGATCATAAGGTTTAGGAAGATAATCATCGGCTCCAAGTTCGAGTGCGGTTACTTTGTCGGTTATATCACTTCTTGCACTTGATATAATTATAGGTATATCATATTTATCCACAAGTTTTTTACAAATCTCTAATCCATCAAGCCCCGGAAGAGTAAGATCTAAAATAATTAGATCATACTCTTTGTGTTTGAGTCCTATCGAGCTAAGTGCTAAAAAAGGATCTTCGTAATTATCTATGACAATGTTAAATTGTGCAAGATATTCACTAAGAATTTGCGCTAACTCTATATCATCCTCTACCATTGCAATTTTGATCACAATACTTTCCACCTTTAAATTGCGCTTTACTTTCAAGCATCATTTTTAAATTCTTTTTTTGTTCACTATTTAAAAGTGCATATACTTTTTCAATAGTCTCAGCCATCTTTTTTATTTTAGCCTCTTTTTGCTCTTTTATCGATTTAATAAAGTTCTCTTTATCAAACTGTGAATCGCTAAAAGCATTGGAAGGTTTTTGCATAGATTGTCGTGACTCTTTTAAAATAGCCATTATCTGCTCTTGTTGTTTTTCATTAAGATCAAGTCTCATAATGGTACCCATAATATGACCACCATTTTGATGACCTCTCATTTTCATCATTTTTTGAGATTGTTTATTTTGCATGCAACCTTGAAAATTCCCAGAAGGACACGCCATAGCAGAAGTTGCCAATATACCTAATGTTGTAAGACCCAGTAAAATTTTTGTTGTTTTTCCCATTTTTTATCCTTTATATTTTGGTTAGTACAATTATAAAAGATAGGTGTTAATAAAGATTAAATCAAAGATTAACCGAATATTAATAGAAGAGTTACTCCCCAATCAATTGTTTTGCAAATTCAAGCGCTTCATCTGTGATATTTTTACCGCTAATCATCCGTGCTATCTCTTGAACTCTTTGCTCCGTATTAAGTTCATTCACATGGGATGTACCGTTTTCATCTTTATGCACCATAAAGTGCTGTTTAGCCGTAGCACTGAGTTGAGGTTGATGGGAGATTGCAAATATTTGGTAGTGACGTGAGAGCTTTTCTAGAACCTTTGCTATACTTTGAGATTCTTTACCGCTTAAGTTTGCATCGATTTCATCTAAAAAAAGTATACCGTTTGTATCAATTTCATAGTGGCTTCTAGCTGTTAAAAGTGCAAGTCGTAGACGGTTAAATTCCCCGCTGCTAATTTTACCTAAAGGGGTATTATTGAGTGTAAATTCAACGTTGTCAATCCCCGTACTATCAAGCTCTTTTAGATTTATGTTTACCGTTAAATTTTGTAAGTAAAGATATTCCAAATATTCCTCAATCTTCATTTGTAAAATATCCAATGTCTCTTTTCTTTTTTTAGAAAGCTCCATTGAGAGTTCATTAACCTGTTGATATGATTTTTTTACATTTTTTTCTAAGATTGCTTTTTCAAAAGAGATATTCTCATACCCTTCAAGTTCTTTTTCTTTTTGTTCTTTAAACTCAAGAGCCTCTTCAATAGAGCCGAATCTTTTTATTAAAGCGGAGAGTTCCTCTATTCTTGTAAGCACCTCTTCAATATCTCTATCGTCCATAGATAAAAGATTGTCGTAAAATTTTTCAAATACATTGTTTACTTCATTGACAGCTTCATCAAAAAAAGTGCTGTCTTCATCTAAAATAGCGAGAGCATTTGATATTTTATGGGAATTATCAAGCATTGGTTTGACTTCATTTAAAACCTCTTCTATTTTATCTTTTTTTGATAATGTATCTTTGAGGGATTTTAACTCCTCGTATTCATCGATTTTTGGATCGATTGAGGTTATTTTATTAATCTCAAATTTTGTATACTCAATAAGCTCATCAAGTTCCTGCTCATCTTTTAAAAGTTTTTCAAGTTTTGTTTTTAAAGTATTATATTCTAAATATTTATCTTGAAAACTTTGTAAGACAGTGAGATAGCCGTTATCTATTTGGGAACCTAAATAATCTAAAAACTCTATAATCTTTGCACTGTCAAAATCACTTGTATCTTTTAAGTGAAGATGTTTGGAAAACCTTGAACAAAAACTTTTTAGGGATTTTTTAGAGATGGTTTGATGATTTAAAAAATATCTGGTTTTTGTAGTTGTTGTTTGCTTGATAATAATATCATCTTTTTTCTCAACTCCAAAAGCTTCATCCTCTACGTCTAAATCTTCTAAAAGTATCTCACTTAAATTTGCTTTTGCATCATCCTCTCCAAAAAGTGTTAAAAAAGATCCCATCAAAATAGATTTTCCTGCTCCACTTGGTCCTGTAAAAACAATCAGCCCCTTTTGAAAGTCCAGTTCAACTTCATCAAATGAAAGATAATCTTTTAAATAAAATCTATTAATCAATTGGCACCCCATTGCAGTTTCTTATTAAGCACATTAAAATAGTTCCGCTCCAATCTGTGGATAAGTTGTGCTTTGGATGAGGCAATTTCGATAGATATTACATCGTTTGGTTCAAGTTTATAGGTATCATGACCATCGATTATCGCTACGGCACACTCTTTATTTTTATTTTCAAAACTGATTTGAAAATCAGCAGGTAATACAAGGGGACGTTGCGTTAAAGAGTGAGCCGAAATCGGTGTAACGATAAAGGCATCGGTTAAAGGATACACAACAGGCCCGTTGCATGAGAGGTTGTACGCAGTAGAGCCTGTAGGTGTTGAGATGATAAGACCGTCTGCATTATAGGTATTAAAAAGGGTCTTGTTTACTTTTGCATCGAGTTTAATCATCCCCGTTACACTTTGACGGGAGATAACGACATCGTTAAAAGCAACAGCTTTTTTACCGTTGATAGTTGCTTCAATCATCATTCTATGATCTATTCTATATTTATCATCTTTAAATTTCTTTAAAAACTGGTCAATCTCATTAGGCATAATATCGGTTAAAAATCCCAATGTTCCAAGATTGATCCCCATTACCGCCTTTTGGTGTTTCACTCCACGTCTGGCAACCGATATCAGTGTACCGTCGCCGCCGAGCGTTACCAAAAAATCACTTTTGATACATAAAGTATCAAAATCAAAACCTTTTTGGATACCCAATTGCTTGGCAGCAGTATCTTCTAACAGTACCTCGATACCGTTGGATTCAAAAATAGTTTTTATTTTTAAAAAAATATCTTTTATATCAAAAACATCGGGTCTTAGTATAAATCCCGCAATATTTTTCTCTTTTAAAAGTTCATGATTTCTTGTTATAAACATCTTACCCTATCGACTTTTTAGTTTTTGTATTTTTGCGCTTCTTCTCTTGCCAACAGATCGCACCTTTCATTTTGAGGATGACCATTGTGACCTTTTACCCAAGTTGCTTTAATCTTATGTGGTTGTGCAATTGTAACATATTCCTCCCAAAGCTCAAGATTTTTTACAGGTTTTTTTGATGCAGTTTTCCAGTTGTTTCGTATCCACCCCGTAAGCCACTCGTTGATAGCTTGGACAACATATTTACTATCACTGATAATCTCAACTTCACATGGCTCTTTCAATGCTTTAAGTCCCTCAATAACACCGATAAGTTCCATTTGGTTATTGGTTGTATCGGGGTCGCCGCCGCTTAACTCTTTTGTATGGGCATTAAATTCAAGTATCGTTCCCCAGCCTCCGGGTCCGGGATTGCCTAAACTTGAACCGTCGCTGTATATTTTTATATTTTTCATTATAGTTTTTATACCAAGCTTGAGAGATCTAAAGTTGCTTTTCCAAGCTTTGGCTCTACTTTAAACGAAAGTGGTTCTTGGCAGTGGGGACATCGTGATTCATATACGGGATGGTTCTTTTTACATTTCGTACAGATAAAATCAAAATTAAGGTCAAGTTCCGATTTTACCGGAGAATGTTTTATCGCTATAAGGGTATTAAGTTCAAACTGCTTACTTTGTGTCGCATCATCCAATATATACCCTTTTGCATTATAGATTTCTTTTAAGATGTTTGTATTATTAACCTTTTCCCAATCAATATCCTCAAAATCCAAATACCATAAGATATCGATAATTTTCATTGGATGAAATGTATCGATTTTTTCCCAAAACAGCTCTTTATTGTATTGTATAAGATAATTTACGACAATTCTCTCAATCATATCATTTTGTAAATATTTTTCAAAAAGCTGTAGCGATTTTTTCTCATAGCTGAGCATAGGATCGTTTAAAATTTCCAGACTGCTGAGATAAAGCTTCTCTTTTAAAATCTCCTCGTCAAGTTCCTCTAAAGACTCTATTACCTCTTTTGCTTTTGTATACTCTTTAAGATTTTGAAAGATAAGTAAAAGGTGGTGCAGAGCCACTTTATTTCTTGGAGAAAATTTTAATATTTTAAGATAGATATCCCTGCTTCTTTGAAGCATACCGCTTTTAAAATAGGAACTTCCTAAAAGCTCCAAGAGTTCCTCTTTTTTGACGGGTTCTTTGACATGTTCCAAAAGTGTTAGATAAACCGATATTGCTTTATCGTATTTTCCTTGGTGTAAAAATGAAGATGCCAAAAGGATAATAGAATCAAAAGGCAAATTATACGTTGAGTATAGATGGATATAATCTTCCTCTTTTAAAGTACCAAGCTCAAATCTTTTTAAAAGTTTTCTATATTCAAGTCTTGATTGTCTCTCTTTATATTTTGAAAATGTATAGGTTAAAAAAGATGTTAAAAATATAAATGCAAAAATTACAATGATGCCCGTTAAAGGGTCTCTATAATCTAAAAGTAAATTTTCTAACATATCTTGGTAAACCTGTATTTATGAAATTGTACAATTGTATTTTCCGCTATGGTCAGCATTTTAATATTGAGATTTCTATAGCTCTCATCACTGTTGTTAAGGAGTAGTTTATCATAAACCTCAGTGTAAGGATAGATGGTAAAATAGATAAATTCTTTATCCTCTTTTGACATACTAAGCTCCGCAAACCAAGAACACAACAGTGCAAAGCAGAGCATAGAGGGATTAAAATTATCCCCTTGTTGAAAACTTTTTGATATTTGTCGATTGAGGTATTCATAACCTCTTAATATAAATGCAATTCGTGAAACTTTTTGGTTTCTTAGATAATAATCAATTGGTTGCGTAGTAATATTAATTGCTTTTAAAATATCCTCAATCTGATTATCCACATAGCTGACGGTTTCTTCTAAAATCTCAAATTGATTTGTATTACTCTTTTGGTAAGAGGTAATTAAATCCCTGCAAAAAAGTAACAACGCCTCACTTTTTACTTTTGTTGTATTTATAATCATAATTTTTTAATCAATAAAAAAGTCTTATTAGAAAAGTTACAAAATCTTTTTCAACGGTTTTATCGTCAATCGTTTCATTATCATGGACAGATTTTTCAATAAGCATTGTCATCTGTTCTACAAGATAATTAACATCTTGTCCGGTAAGGGTATTAATATTTTGGACAAGCCTTTGTTTTACTTCAAATGAATCGATCCCCTCTTTCCTAGCTATCCCATAAGACATATTATCTAAAGTGGTAATAATATGAGGCGGCAGAGTATTAAAAATAGGACTTGCCGAAGATTGACTTGCGGAAGCTAATTGTTGTTGTAAAAGTTTTTCATGTAACACTCTTCATTCCTTTTGTTAAAAACTATTTGAAATTACTAATGCAAGAACAGTCATCATAACTATACCTGCACTTTTATTATACAATTTGTTAGCTGTAATAAAAACTAACATCACTGAGACGATAAGTGCAGCAGTTATATCAAAAAAGTTCGCCGATAAATTTACATTTAAAGGATTCACTAAAGAGCTAAATCCCAACACCATCGTAAAGTTTGCAACATTACTTCCGATAATAGCACCTATTGCCATATCGGCATTGTTATTTCTAGCTGCTTGGATACTCACTACGAGTTCGGGTAAACTGGTACCAAAAGCTACTAAAAATAGACCGATAACCCACTGGCTTACCCCTAAATCTCTTGCAATATTTCCTGCACTCTCGATGGCAAAATCGGCACCGCCAACCACAAAAATAAAACCAATGAGCAGTAAAAAAAGTGTTTTAGACCACCCAAATTTATCTTTATCAAGATTATCATCTAATTTTTCAACTTGGTTACTTTGGATAAGAAAAAGGAGATACGCACCCATCAACATTACAAATAAAAATCCATCAAGTCTACTTAATTGTCCATCAATCGACATCAATAAAAAAATTAAAATCGGAAACAGAGACCATGAAGAATCTTTTGCAAAAAGATCCCTTTTGGGAGTTATTGATTTGGCTATTAAAAAAACAGCTCCAAGGACAAGGGAGATATTAAAAATGGTACTCCCTATTACATTTGCAACTGCAATATCACCGCTCCCTTTAAATGAAGCACTCATACTTACTGCCATCTCGGGTAAACTAGTCCCTAGTGCAATTAAAGTAGCCCCTATCACAAAAGGGGAGATATCAAAGTGCAGTGCTATTTTTTCACTTTGCTCAATAATAAAATCGGCTCCGTAAATCAATGCTCCCATTGAGATTATAAAAATTAAAATATCCAAATTGTTATCCCTTTAGCTGTTTCTTACAATTAAACTTGAAGGCAAGTTGTATTTTTGTATCAATTCTTCCTCTTTAGCCCTTTGTTCACCGTTATCTTTTTCATGGTCAAATCCTAAAAGATGCAAAAGACCGTGTATAAATAAAAGGTTAAATTCATCCTGAAAACTATGTTCAAATTCACGTGAGTATTTTTCAACATATTCATAGGAGATAACAATAGAACCAAAAGGAGTATTTGGCATTTTCTCATAAGGAAAACTCAATACATCGGTAGGTTTATCAAATCCCCTTGTAGTAAGATTGATCTCTTGAATCTCCTTATTATCGGTAAAAATCAGTTCAATCTCTTCGACCCCTAAATCATTGGCAATAGTATTTGCCAGAGTTAAGTCTATATCGTATGGAGTATTATTCTCAAATACTAAATCGAACACTTATTTATGCCTAACCCGTGTATAACCGCTTCACAAAATTTACCGGCAGTTCTTTGGCAGCTGTCAAATTCAAATTCAACGGAAAAGTTACCCGCATGTTCATTAATAGCCCGTCTTATAACACTTGGAAATACCTGCATCTCTTTTTCTATTTGCCCTATAGTATCTTGGATCTTTTTTTTACTGGCTTCATTGTTATATTCAATACTCATTCTCATATAACCTTCTTCCATTTTTACATCTGCACACATGTCTCTTTCCATATTTATCTCCCCTTTTTTAGTTTTTAACGGCTCCACCCATGATAGGACAGCCACCTTGTTCAGCTTTTTTCTCATAAGTTTGTATATCATTTTCAAAGTTTACAATATGTTTTGAAAAAACCTCAAGCCAGTTCCAATATGATTGGATATGTTCGTGGTCTACCTTATCTTCAATTGCTTTTAAAACCTCTTCCCAACACCCAAGCCACTCGATTCTGGCTTTATTTGGAATAGAAAAAGGTTGATGGGTTTTTATTTGGTCAAATTCCCCGCCGAATTTTGAAATATATCTATCATCGCCACCGCAGATCATCATAAAATAAGAAGCATTTCTTTTTTTGATATGTGCAAGTTCCTCTTCATCATCGGGAAAAAAGTGTGCTATGTCACTATCTACTACAATATCGTAAAAATGATCTACCATTTTTTGAAATCCCTCGGGAGTAAGTTGTTTTAAAAACTTCGGATTTGGATTTGTAACCTCGGGTCGTTCCCCCATAACCGCGTTTGTATAATAGTAATTTACCATTGTACCTCTTTAAAATTATTGTTAAATAGGGAGATATTTTACCTAAAAAGGACTAAAAAAGCTCCAACATCTTAACCACTTCATCAACTTGGTAACATTTTATTCCATTTTTAGTTGTCTGTTTAGTAGCGATAATTGCTTTTTGAATTCCTTGAGAAGATGCCTCTTTTAATCTTATATCCATAGAGTAAACATCTTTTATCTCTCCCGTTAAACTTACCTCTCCTATAAAAACAGATTCTTTTGAGATGGGACGATTTCTAAAACTACTGATAATAGCAGCAATTACGGCAAGATCACACGAACTCTCTTTTACTTTTATTCCACCACTTATATTAATAAATACATCATAGGAATTTAAAGGCAAATCAAGTTTTTTTTCAAGCAGTGCTAAAAGCATATTGAGTCTATTGGTATCAAATCCCGTGGCGCTTCTTTTTGGATTTGGGTAGGTTGATTCACTTACTAGTGCTTGAACTTCCAAGATAAGTGCACGGCTCCCCTCGACGGCAACCGTTAAACAGCTTCCACTTTGGGATTTATCGGAATCAAAAAATTTTCTACTGATATCTTTGGCACTTTCCAATCCATTGTGGGTCATTTCAAATATACCGATTTCACTTGTGGAACCAAATCTATTTTTAAATCCTCTTAGCATCCGTATCTCTTTAGAAGTTTCCCCCTCAAAATAAAGCACAGTATCAACCATATGCTCCAATACCCTCGGTCCTGCGATAGAGCCGTCTTTGGTAATATGACCGATGATAAACATCGCTATTTGATTCTCTTTAGCTTTTCGCATCAATTCAAAGGTTATCTCCCTCACTTGTGAAACACTACCGGGGGCTGAACTTAGCTTATCTGAATAGATGGTTTGAATAGAATCGATAATCGCTACTTCATAATCAGCTCGTAAAAGCTCATCTTGAATTGCTTCAAGAGATATTTCAGAGAGTAAAAAAAGATCTTGTTCATTTGCATCAAGGCGATTGGCTCTCATTTTGATTTGACCGCTTGATTCTTCGCCACTTACGTAAAGTACTTTTTTACCTGTTTTTGCCAAGTTTCCTGCAATTTTTAAAAGAAGTGTCGATTTACCCACTCCGGGGCTTCCTCCAATAAGTGTAAGACTTCCGGGAACTATTCCTCCGCCCAATACTAAGTCAAATTCTTCATTATTAGTAGAAAATCTTGTAATATTATCTTGTTCGATTTGTGTAATAGGTACGGCTCGTGAGGGTTCCGATGAGAGTTTTGCACTGTGTTTGACAACTTCGAGTTGTTCACGGCTAAGTTCGATAAAACTATCCCAACCACCGCAACTTGGACACTTTCCAAGCCATTTGACACTTTGTTCTCCACAATGCTGACATTCAAAAAGAGATGATTTTTTCTTCGCCATAATAATTATCCTTAAATATTATTTTGAAGTATTATAGTATAGTTTTTTTTTCAATTGTAAAAAGATGGCAATTTGTTAATTTTGTGTATTTTCCTCTAAAGGATCGAGCCCCAATTTTGACCTTTTGAACTCTAAATAAGGGGTAATAAGATTGTGTTTTGTTTTAAAAGTTTCAAAATCCTCTTTTGAGGTAATCTCTTGAACAATAGAATCCATCGCTTGTAAATTTTCAAGTTCAAGTTCCTCTTGCATATTGGTATGGTGTTTGAGTAAACTGTCAAAAGCAAAATTATATTCAAATCCAAGAGAGGCTTTTTTATTTAAAACTTGTTTTATAAATATCCAATTTGAAAAGATAACATTCCAAGATCTTCTTTGTTCATCGGTTATACATAAACTTGCAACGATAGATTTCCATTTATAAAGTGCAAAATAGGCCTGATGGTTTTTCCACATCTCATTGATCCACCAATCTTGAAATGCCGGTAATCCTTTAAACGGGGGAAGCTCTTCCTCTTTTATATTTTCTTCAATATTTGAGATTAAAACACTTAAGTGCAGTACCAAAACCGGAATATGGGTATTTAATACTCCAAGCCTTACAATATCTTCTTTCTTGACGTTTTTAAGAAGTTTGTCAAAATCTCTTTTGATCTCTTCAAGCTCATCATCCAGCTCATCATGGATTCTAAGATCAAGTTTTAAAGAAGTTTCTGCAATATTAAAAATATCGTCATCTTCAAGATTCACATCAGCAGGAAGTTCATCGACAACCATCATAGCTTCAAGTTTTTGGTCATTGGCTTTTTCAATGGCTCTTTTAAGTCTGATTTTTTGATATTTAAAATAGTTTTTTCTTCTGATAGCCTCTTTGAGTCTTTGCTCTTTTTCATGCTCTATCATATCTTTTGACATGAGCTCTTTTAAGATAACTTCATTTTTCTCTAAAGCTTCTTTTGATCTTTCTACTCCATTTTCTGCTGAAGCAAGTGCCATTTTTGAAAGCCTGTTTATCCCATTGTTATGGTCGTTTATTTGAGCTTCGAGAACTTTAATTCTTTTTTTATTTTGGTTGATAAGGTCTTGAATCGCAATAAGTGCTTTCATATTATTTTGCCTCTTCTTCGTTAGGTTCTTCGTAATTGAGTTGAACCCTTTTAAATTTGGTATATTCCGTCACAAGTTGATGTGCCGCTTCGTCCACTTTTGTAAAGTCTTCAACTTTTGTGAGTTTGTATAAAATGCTCTCCATAGATATCAAACTGGCAGTTGCAAGCTCCTCTTCAAGTCCCGTATGGTTTTGCATTAACGTATCAAAAGCAAAGTTGTATTTATAGGCTAACTCGCCTTTATGACAAATGTATGATTTGATAGAAATCCAGTTGGCAAAAATTACATCCCAAGCTCTTTTTTGTGCACCATTTTGACAAAGTCCCGCAACAATCTGTCTCCATTTAAAAAGTCCAAGATATGCCTGATGATTGTGCCAAAGTTCCTGGATCCACCAATCTTCAAATTTAGGAAGTCCCGGAAACGGTAGTTCTTTTTCATCATTTTCAATATTCTCTTCAATATTTTCAATTAAAACAGATAGATGCAGTACAAGAACTGCAATTTGGTTACTTAAAAGGGCAAGTTCACTAATATCTTCGTCTTCTAAATCCTTTAAAAGTGATTGAAAATCACTTTGGATCTCTTTGAGTTTATTATCAATTTTTTCGTGTAAGGTGAGTTGCATTTTGATTGATTTTTCGGCAACATCCCAAAGAATATCATCCTCGATACCTAAATCTTTATCTTCTGGAAGCTCATCAACTATTATCATCGCTTCAAGTTTGATATCATTCGGTTTGGTTACATCCCGCTCGATACGTTTTTTTTGAAAATCAAAATAGTTTTTTCTTTTTATAGCTTCTTTCATCCGCTCTTCTTTTTCAAGATCGGAAATATCTTTTTTTAAGAGTTCTTGAAGTTTATTTTGGTTTTTTTCAAGTCTTACGGTGGCTGATTCGAGGGTTGATTCGGCAGATGCTTTTGCTAGTTTTGAAAGTGGTTTTACACCTGATTCATGTTCTGACAACTGTTTTTTTGAAAGTTTTATATGCGCTTCATCTTCTTTAATAAGTTCTTCTAAAGCTATAATTGCTTTCATCTTTTACGATCCTATTCCAATAAAAATAATTTTTAAAACTAAGGTTTCTAAACATCTTAATTATAACTAAAAAATAGTTAATAATATATTAAGAAAAGTTTTTATTTAAAATGACCCCCGATTCAATGTGATGGGAATATGCAAATTGATCAAAAAATGCAAATTTTTTGATGGAGTGGGTTTTTGTAAGTGTTTGTAAATCTCTATGTAAAGTTTCAGGATTACAAGATATATATATGATTTGATCAAATTGTGCAGCAAGTTGAGTGGTTGTTTCATCTAAACCTGCCCTTGGAGGATCGACAAAAATAGTTGAAAAATTATAATCGCTTAGGGTTACATTGGATTCTTTTAGTCTTCTAAATTCCCTTTTCCCTTGCTGTGCTTCTACAAACTCTTCACTGGACATTCTAATAAATTTTATATTATTTATATTATTAAGTTCACAATTTATTTTAGCCGATTTTATAGAGGTTTTACTAATCTCGGTTGCCAAAACCTTATCAAAATAGTTTGATAAAGGGATAGTAAAATTTCCCCCTCCGCAATAAAGTTCACAAAGATCATCTCTATGGGAGCTGTTTTGTATAACCCACTCAACCATCTTTTCATTTACTTTTTGATTTGGCTGGGTAAATCCCCCTTCAAAATATTGAAAATTATATTTTTTGGAATCGATAGTAAGAGTATCTTTAATACAATCACTGCTTAAAACTATTTTTTGTTTTTTACTTCTTCCTATAATTTTAATATGCAGTTTTTCTTGCAGTTTTTTAGCCTCTTCTTCCCAAAAGGAGTCTAGTTTTTTATGGTAAATAAGGGTAACCAGCATATCGCCGCTTATTGCCGATAAAAATTCGATAGAGAAAAGTTTAAATTGTAAGATTTCACTGCTTTGCAATGATTCTAAAAGTTGCGGCATAAGGTTTGATATATTTTCATTGACGATACTACAGCTTTGGATATTAAACGGTTTTTTCTCTTTATCGTTCATAGCATAAGAGATGGTAGGAGTTTGCTCTTGCTTATCTAAAAAATCTTTCCAAATTCTAAATTCTGCTCTATTTCTAAAGTTGCCGTCTTCACTTTTGATAATATCAAAATCCCCATTGTACAAAGAGGAAAATCTCTCTTTTTCATTTTCTATTTTAATATTTAGTTGCTCTTCATACGTTTTATCGCCGAGTGTACAGCTGCCACATATTCCAAAGTAGTTACAATCCATAAATTAATTTTAACCTTATATATTTATTTAATTTGGTATTATACCCAAAATATAATTTAAGGTAATCTCTTTTGAACCTATCATTTCAAGAACAACTCAATGATCTTTTAAACTGCGATTTAAAAGAACTTTATCCTTTGGCACGTGAAATAAAAAGAAAGCTCTATTTTTACGTGGGACCCACAAACAGCGGTAAAACCTATAAAGCGATGCAGCAAATGAAAACAGCCGATAGTGCAGTATATCTTGCACCTTTAAGATTATTGGCGCTTGAAAATTATGAATATCTTAAAGAAGAGGGGATAAACTCCTCTTTAATTACTGGAGAAGAGGAGATTTTTGACGAAGATTCTTTTCATATCTGTTCCACCATCGAGATGCTTAGTTTTAATCTTGAAGTAGATGTGTGTGTGATTGATGAGGTACAGATGCTTGAAGATGAAGATAGAGGATGGGCATGGGTTAATGCAATCTTGGGAGCACCTGCAAGTAAAGTGATTATGACGGGGAGTGTCAATGCTTTGAGTGTGATTGAAAAGATTGCCAAATATCTCGGCGAAGAACTTGAGGTGGTAAAGTTTAAAAGAAAAACACCTTTAAAAGTAGATACGAAAGCTACTATTTTACGAGATATAAAAGATGCAACGGCATTGATTACTTTTAGTAGAAACGATGTATTAAAGCTGAAACAAAAACTTGGCAAGTTTCATAAAGTCTCGGTTCTTTACGGAAATCTCTCCCCTGAAGTGAGGCGTGAAGAAGCAAAACGATTCCGTGAGGGAAAATCTGATATCTTAATTGCAACGGATGCTATTGCCATGGGGCTTAATCTTCCAATAAAACATTTGCTCTTTGATACCGATAGAAAGTTTGACGGAAAAGAAAAAAGAGCGCTTACTCCCAATGAGGTAATCCAAATAGCGGGACGTGCAGGGAGATACGGACACCACGAAATCGGACATATCGGTGCAACTTCAAAAAAAGTTTTAGAACATATCAGCGATATGTTTCACTCCTCCATGCATACTATCAAGCCTCCCGTAAAAGTAAAAGCGACCCAGATGCAAGTGGAACAGATGGCAACATTTTTAAATACGAAAAGTTTAACAAAGATATTAAAATATTTTTCAAAACATATGAAATACGACGGTCCTTTTGAAGCAACAAGTATCAAAACAATGATTGAACTTGCCTCTATTTTGGATACAAGAGACAATTTAACCTTGGAAGAAAAATATCATTTGGCATCGGCCCCGATAAATACAAGATCTCCTTTGATTAAAAATGCTTATTTAAAATATGTAGATGCGGTGTTAAAACATAAAGTGATCAAGTTTAAATTGGTAACTAAAACAGGGACGATAGCAAAAACACAAATGGAGCTTTTACAAGCCGAGGACGAGGTAAAAAAAATATCGCTTTATCTTTGGCTGAGTTTTAAATTTCCAACCCTTTTTCCAGACAGCGATAAAGCAAATAAAGCAAGGGTAGAGCTTAATAGTTTTTGTGAAAATTCTTTAAAATCAAATAAATCATTGATGCGTCCGCAAAGGAGAGATCATAAAAAAAATGAAGAGAAAAAAAGATTTCCCCAAAAAAAGAATACTACAACAAGAAGATTGAGAAATAATCGTCCCAAAAGAGGGTTTGGCAAAAAAAGTTATTAAATAAAATTGTGGTATAATAAGTACTATTTCAATCAATAAAGAGACTTATAAAATATGAAAAACAATCTATCGATTATTATTTTAGCTGCAGGTGCGGGAACCCGTATGAAATCATCAAAGCCTAAAGTTTTGCATAAGATTTCAGGATACGAGATGCTTTACTATTCTATTTTAGAAGCACAAAAATTAAGTGATGATATTACTGTTGTGCTTTATCATCAATCAGGGCTTGTACAAAAAGAGATGGAGAAATATTTCGAGGGTATAAATTATCATATCCAAGACCATGAGAATTATCCGGGAACCGGCGGGGCTGTGATGGGGATCACTCTAAAACATGAAAAGACACTTGTACTCAACGGCGATATGCCTTTAGTTGAATCGGATGAACTTGAAAAGTTGGTAGGAGATGCAATGATTACCATGTCTATACTTGAATTAAAAAGTGCAGATGGATATGGTAGAGTAATTATTAAAGATGGTAATGTACAAAAAATAGTTGAACAAAAAGATTGTAATGAAGCAGAGTTAAAAGTAAATGTGGCAAATGCAGGAATATACTGTTTTGACACAAAGTTTTTACTTGAGTCTTTACCGAAACTCTCAAATAATAATGTGCAAAAAGAATATTATATAACCGATCTTGTAGAGATGGCAATTGATGCTCATTTAGCTGTAAAACCTGTCGTGGTAAATGAGGAAAATTTTAAAGGGGTAAACTCTAAATTTGATTTAGCCAATGCTGAGGTTATCCATCAAAATAGGATAAAAGAGCGTTTTATGAAAAACGGGGTAACTATGCGATTGCCCGAGACTATATTTATCGAAAGTGGTGTAAAAATCGAGGGAGAAAGTATCATAGAAAACGGAGTGACACTACTTGGAAGTACACAAATTATCAACTCCCATATCAAAACAAACTCCGTAATTGAAGATGCAGTCTTAATCGATAGCAGTGCAGGACCGTTTGCCAGAGTTCGACCAAAAAGTGAATTAAAAGATTCACATATAGGAAATTTTGTGGAGACTAAAAAAGCAAAGTTAGAGGGTGTAAAAGCAGGACATCTCTCATATCTTGGAGATTGTGATATAGACAGCGGGACAAATGTAGGAGCAGGAACAATTACTTGTAATTATGATGGAATCAACAAATATAAAACTACAATAGGTAAAAATGTTTTTATAGGAAGCGATACGCAGTTGGTAGCACCCGTGACATTGGAAGATGATGTGATAATAGCAGCGGGAAGTACGATTACAAGTGACGTAGAAAAAGGGGATTTGGCAATCAGCCGAACAAAGCAAAAATCTATCAAAGGATTTTTTTATAAATTCTTCAAGGAAAAATAATGCAATTGCTTGAAAATAAAAATATCTTAGTAGGGGTAACCGGAAGCATTGCTATTTATAAGTCGTTGGAGCTTATACGACTTTATATAAAAGCGGGGGCAAATGTTCGTGTGATAATGACAAGCTCTGCTAAAAAATTTATTCAGCCTCTCACTTTTGAAACGATTTCACAAAATAAAGTATTGGATGATACCAATGAGGATTGGAGCACCGATACACCCAATAACCATATCGCTATAGGGAAATGGGCGGATATTTTTGTAATAGCTCCAACTACAGCCAATACTATTAATAAACTTAGCAATGGGATTGCCGATAATATTCTTACACAAAGTGCATTGGCGTATCCGAGTGTTAAGATTTTGGCACCTGCGGCGAATACAAATATGTTGCACAATCCAATTACAAAAGCAAGTTTCAAGATGTTGAAACTTTGTAATTATAAATTTATAGAAAGTGTATCCAAAGAGTTGGCGTGTCGTGATATAGGCGATGGGGCGATGGCTGAGATAGAGGATATTTTTCATGCAACTGCCAAAGAGCTTTTAAGGGATGAGTATTGGGCTGATAGAAAGGTTGTGTTAAACGGTGGCGGTACTATTGAAAAGATAGACGATGTACGTTATATCAGTAATTTTAGCAGCGGTAAGATGGCGGCAAGTTTGGCAACGGCACTTTATTATAAAGGGGCGGATGTGTGTTTGGTAAGGGTTCAGGGTTCAGGATTCAGGGTTCAGGAGTTGCCGAGTTCTGTTCATATTATCGAGGTAATGAATGCCCATGAGATGTTAGAGTATTGTAATGACGCATTAAGGATTGCAAAAAAAGGGAAAATGAGCGAAGCAACACTTATGGATAGTTCACAGATGAAGCTTATCCAAAAAAAGCCTTACTTTTTTGGTGTAGCTGCCGTGAGTGATTATATCCCAAAATTTCCTCAAGAGGGGAAAATAAAAAAAGATGCCATTGGGGAGGAGTGGAAACTGCTTTTGAAAAAAAATGTAGATATTTTAAGTTTGCTTCCAAAAGATGAGATTTTTTGTATCGGTTTTAAAGCGGAGATGGATAAACAAACAGCGGAGCAAAATGCTAAAAATATGCTGGAAAATAAAAATCTTGACGGGGTTTGTTTAAATATTTTAGATGAGGATAACGGATTTGGAAGTGATAATAATCTTTTAGAGGTAATTACAAAAGAAAAAGTACAAACCATTGCACCTGCATCTAAACTTGACGTATCTATGGAGTTATTGGATATATTAAAAGAGAGTACAAGTGAGTAATAATTTACCTAAACATATTGCTATTATTATGGACGGTAATGGCAGATGGGCAAAAGAGCAGGGGCTTAAAAGAACTGCGGGGCATGAAAAGGGTGCAAAAGTTGTAAGGGAGATTACAACCCATTGTGCAAAGCTTGGGATAAAATATTTAACGCTTTATGCTTTTAGCACCGAAAATTGGACGCGACCAAAACTTGAAGTTGAGTACTTGATGAAGCTTTTGGAAAAATATTTGCTAAATGAATTATCTACCTATCTTGAAAATAATATACGGTTTCGTGCAATTGGAGATAGAGCGAAATTTTCTAAAAAACTTCAAGAGATTATAAATACAACGGAAGAAAAAACAAAAAACAATACAGGACTTACACAGGTTTTGGCACTTAATTACGGCAGTCGTGACGAGATTGTAAGGGCTGTAAAAAGGTTAAATGAAAAAAAACTTGAAGTGAGTGAAAAAAATATAGAATCTTGTCTTGATACTGCGGGGATTCCCGATGTGGATTTACTTATACGAACAAGCGGAGAGGTAAGAATTTCAAATTATCTTCTATGGCAGTGTGCCTATGCAGAGATGTTTTTTACCCCTACCTATTGGCCTGAGTTTAATACAAACGAACTGGATGATATTTTATCTGATTTTAAAAAACGTGAAAGACGGTTTGGCGGTGTTTAATAATGAGTGTTAAGTTGTGAGTATGGTAGAGATTTTTATATTAATAGTGGGATTAATAGTTGGAAGTTTTTTAAATATGCTTATCTTTAGGCTTCCTTTGGGGATATCTTTGTTGAATCCAAAAAGATCGGTGTGTCCAAAATGTAATACGCAAATAAAATGGTATGAAAATATTCCTGTGATCTCTTATTTGTATCTTCAAGGGAGATGCTCAAATTGTAAAGAAAAAATATCTTTGGGTTACCCTTTTGTTGAACTTTTGACGGCATTGTTACTAACTATACTTTATGTTAAGTTAGGAGTTACAATTGAGTTTTTTATCATAGGATTTATTTTTTCAACTTTAATTGTTTTATCTGCTATCGACTTAAAATATAAGGCTGTTCCGGATTATCTATTATTGATTGTTCTTGTGGGATCGGTTTTTACTCAAGAGTTTTCCTATCTTTACTGTTTTGTATTTGCCGGGGCTGCAACTCTTTTAGAATTTTTTGTAAGTTTTTATATACAAAATATAAAAGCGAAACTTTATAAAGATGAGAGCTTAAAAGAGCAAAAAGCCTTAGGGGAAGGGGATATCCCTATATTTGCATTGATTGGAGGAGTTTTAGGATTGCATCTTGGAGTTGTAGCAATATTTTTAGCCGCACTTTTTGCTATAATACCTTCACTGATGAATAAAATAAAAAATAATGATTTTGAACTCCCTTTTATCCCTTTTTTGGCTTTGGGATTTGTAGTAGTTTATTTAAGTGAAAACAATATAATATCTGTTTTGGAGAGTATCGGTTTATGAAAAATTTAAAAAGTTATATTTACAAAACATATTCACAAACATTTTTTCCAATCTTTTTAACACTTTTTACCATTACGTCAATAATATTTTTGGTTAAAATTGCATCGCTTACCTCTGTTATTCAACTGAGTTTTTTAGAGTTGGTCGAGTTGTATGTTTATAATATACCGACAATACTTTTTTACTCATTGCCTGTAACTATTTTTGTGAGTTTGGCACTTGCTTTATCAAAACTTTCAAGTGAATATGAACTGATAGTGATCACGAGTTTTGGTTTAAGTCCTATAAAAATTATAAAAATGATACTTCCCACCCTTTTGTTTTCCACTTTTTTGATTTTGGTAATATCTTTAATCCTTATCCCAAAAGCAAGTTTTTTAAAAGAAGCTTTTATTACACATAAAGAAAATGAAGCAAAATTTAATATCCAGGCAAGTGAGTACGGACAGGAGTTTGGAAAATGGATGATCTATGTATCACAAGAGAAAAACGGTTTTTACAAAGATATTGTTTTGTATCAAAAAAATTTGAAAAATGAAAGATTTATTACGGCAAAAAAAGGTACGGTTGAAAACTTTGGGAACGCATTAAATCTCAACTTACAAGATGGAAGGGTGTTTGATTTTAAAAATGATGAAATCAATCAAATTGATTTTAAAAAGATGGTTTTACATAATCAAATTAAACAAAAAGAGGATATCAATTCATTAAATGACGTTATTAACTTTTGGAAAAATGATATGGATAAATTTACTTTTTCTATTTTAGGGTCGATATTTCCTTTTTTATCTATCTTTTTTATAATATTTGCAGGGTATTATAATCCAAGATATGAAAAAAATAAAAGTGTCGTACTCTCTTTGGGCGCAACGGTTGTTTTTATCGTAATTAGCCATAAACTCTCCAAAGTGTTGGAGTTACAGCTTTTAATTTATCTTCCGGTTATTTGGTTTGTGATTGGTTATTATTTTTATAAATATAGAATAAAACCTGCTTACTAAAATGAAAAAAATATATCTTACCGTAAGCTACGACGGGTCGCAGTTTTTTGGATCACAAATTCAACCCGATAAAAAAACGGTTCAAGGTGTTTTAGAAGAGGTTTTAGGGATATTAAATATACAAACAAAGCTTGAAATGAGTGGAAGAACCGATAAAGATGTCCACGCTTTTAGACAGGTCATATCGTGTAATATACCTGATTATTGGAACAATCTGCAAAAGCTTAAAGAAAAGTTGAATAAACTTCTACCCAAAAGTATCTATGTACGGGCTGTTAAAAGTGCAGTCGATGAAAAGTTTCATGCCAGATTTAGTGCAAAAAAAAGGGAGTACCGCTATTTATTTACCGATAAACAACTAAGTCCTTTTCAGGTAAATTATATCTCTTGTTATGAGCAAATCAATGAAGAAAAAATCAAAGCGGCAATAAAACTTTTTATGGGAAAGCATGATTTTGAATATTTTTGTAAGACTGGAAGTGAACCGGAATCTACCGTACGGGAGATATACGATATTAAACTTTATAAATATAAAGATATCTATGTATTAAAGTTTTGTGCAAACTCTTATCTAAGAAGTCAAATAAGGATGATAGTAGATGCTGTTATGAAAGTATCATCGGGGAGATTAAGTTTGGAAGATATAAAGTTACAACTAGAAAAAAAAAGACAAGCCACGTGGACTTTAGCAAGTCCGGTGGGGCTTTATCTAAGTAAAATTATTTACTGAGTCTCCAAATAAAACTATCAGGTGTTTTATATCCTCTCATTGTAAAAAGATTTTCTTGATTTGTCGGATCGATAACAAAAGTCGTGGGGGTTCCTTGTGGAAGAAATTTAGGAGGAACATCTTCCCTTTCAACTTCGGTACTTAAATCAATTGTTACAAAAATATATTTCTCGTTTAAAAGTTTTATCACTTCATGGTTTGATAAAGTATCCGCTTCCATTTTTCTACACCATGGACAAAACGGACTGTGTGCAAAGAGAACTACGTGTTTGTTCTCTTTTATCCCTTTCTGGATTGCATCATTGTATGAATCGGCATGTTTAAGTTCGGTTGAACCGTATAAAAAAAGTGTAGTACTTAAAAGTAAAATTAGTTTTTTAAAAATATTCATTTATTCCCTTTTTAAAGTCTTTGTGGCATCTCATCTTTAAATGCGTTTTTTTCTGCATCTTTTAAAAGTTCAAGTGCTCCATTTTGAATCATTTTGTCTGCTAAAGTTTTTCCTAAAGTGGAATTAATAGTTCTTTTTTCACTTAATGATTCGGACATAATGTGCGTACCGTTAGGATACCCTATCATAGTTTTTAGCGTTACCGTATCATTCTCAATCGTTGCATTACAAGCAACCGGAGCTGAACATCCTGCACCAATTGTTGAGATAAAATCCCTTTCAATCTGTGTACAAAGGTAAGTATTCTCATCATTTAAACTTTTTGCAATCTCCAAAAGTCTGTCATTATTACAAAGGATTTGAATACCAAGAACTGCTTGTCCCATAGGGGGGATCATAAGCTCAAGCGGAAGTTTCTGAGTGTATGGAATATCTTTTAATAAATCAAGTCTATTGAGACCTATCCAAGCCAAGATAATAGCATCATACTGCCCCTCACTTAGTTTTCTAAGTCGTGTGTTTACATTTCCCCGTAAATCTTTTACTTTTAGATCGGGTCTTATGTTTAAAAGCTGCATTCTTCTTCTTAGACTCGTAGTTCCTACAACGGCACCTTGTGGAAGATCATCAATCGAAGCAAATTTATGGGAAAGAAAAACATCACTTTGGTCTTGTCTTGTCGTAACTGCCGCAAGTTGTAATCCTTCGGGCATATAAGTTGGAACATCTTTTAAACTGTGTACTGCTAAATGTGCATTCCCCGCTAACATCTCATCTTCAAGCTCTTTTGTAAAATGCCCTTTTCCTCCAACCAGTGCCAAAGGTTTATCCAATATTTTATCCCCACGACTCACAATCTTATTGAGTTCAACCTCAAGTTCGGGAAATTTTTTTTCAATCCTATCTTTAATGTGGTATGCCTGCCAAAGTGCAAGATCACTTGCTCTTGTTGCTATTATTAATTTATCCATTATTTTAAGTACTTTTCAAATTTTGATCGCGTCATATCATACTCACCGTCAAAAAATAAACTTGGAGTTCCACTTACAAAAGCCTTTTCAGACATCATATCATCGTGTTTTAATGACTCTTTTAGCTTTGTGTCGTTAATTTGTGCCATAGTAATACTTGTTCCAAATTCTTTATTAAAGAAGTTTAACACTTTTTGCTCATTTTTCTCTTCATAGGCATTAAATTTATATTTTTCGGGAAAATTTGCTTTATAGATTTTATAATCAACATTTTTAATTCCCTGTTTTGAAGCTATTAGAGAAGCCTTTGAAAGCACTTTTGCAGTAGGGTGCATTTGAAGCGGCAAGTGGTAATAATATAGTGCAATATTTTTTGGATTATCGATAATCTTTTTCATAATATAAGGCATCTCATCAATACAAATCGGGCATAATGGATCGCTAAATGCTACAAGTTTATGTTTTGCATTTGGATCTCCTGCTACAAGATGTTTTTTATCATAAAATTCTTTTGTAAGTGTAGGATACATCAAGTTTTTAAAAGAGATTTTATTTTTTATATTAATAAGATCAGGCGATATTAGATTTCCGTTTGAAAAGAGAGTATCTCTTTGGTTCAGCTTTTTCCCTTGCAGAGTAAAATCAAGTTGCATTACGTAACCGATCCAGTTGTTTTGTTTAAGATCTTTTTTTAAGATTATCTCAACACTGTGCAACTCTCCGCCCATCCGCGCAAGTTGTTTACCGATTCTTTGCTTTTCATATTTAACTAAAAGCCCCTCAAGTTTTGTATCGGCAAATAAGCTACTGCTTAGTAGTGCTGTTATCATCAACAATTTCAACATCGATAATTTCATCGTTAATCTCCTTCTTGTAATATGTGTTATTAGAGTGGTTATCCTTATTTTCAAAAGGATCGGACCGGTGTGTTTTATTTTGAGGTTCGATTGAAAAAATTTTTCCGATTACAGAGATAAGAATACCAAATTGGAGTAATATCCCCACTATATCGGTAAAAAATCCGGGTACTATTAAAAGGATTGCACCAAAACTTTTTGCTACATTTGTTTTTACAAATTCCTCTTGCGTAATTTTCCCCGATCTGATTTTTTCAATGTTTTCCTGCAAAGAGTATTTGAAGTTATTTAAGATATAAACCCCTATAAATGCGGAGAATAAAATCTCTAAAAAAGTGTTTAATCCACCCATTTGGGTTATGAAAAAAGAGGATACCATCACTTCGATAAAAAGGTAGATTAAAAAATATATCACTACAAAATACTCCTTAAAATTATAGGGAAAGATTATATTGAATTACTCTTAAGTGTTTACTTAACGATTCGTAATAGTTTTTTCTAAATGGTATAAACCGTATCTAATTGATTTAAAGTTTTCACTTGTGGGTTGATCTATCAGCTTTCCAAACTCTTCAAGAACTCTCGCACTTTCTTGTGCTCTTTTAAAATTTGCAATTAAAATCGAATCGAGATTGTCTCTATCGAGTTCGCTTGTTGTTGTTTTTTTTAAAACATCGTTTTGGATATCGCGTGAATTTAAAAGTTCATTGTAGATTGTAATTCTTGATTTATGCCGAAGCTCTTTAAGCTCGGTCGCAGTTTGTTTATCGTTGTAGATATATCGAAAAATATCCTCTACAACCCGTATACCTTCCCTAAGACGGTTTAGATTTGCATCTATCAGCCTTAGGTTCTCTTTGGAAGGTAAAATATCGTTAGTCATCGCTGCTGTTAAATGCAGCAAGAATCTGAAGAAGCGAAATAAATAGATTAAGAAAATCTAAATATAAACTAATAGCCGCTTCAATTGGAGTTGAAAATCCACCTTTTACAATTTGTTGCGTATCATAAAGGATAAAAGCACTAAAAAGTAATGCCCCTACCATAGAAATACCAAGTTGTAAAATAGGAGAACCTATAAATATATTGCTGATTGATCCTACAACTAAAATAATCAACGCAATAATCAACATTTTCCCCACACCGGAGAAATCTCTTTTAGTTGTGAGTGCAAACATAGAGATTCCGCCAAATGCAACAGAAGTCATTAAAAACGCTTGGGCTACGATACTTGCTCCGCTTGGCATGTTAAATACGCTGCTTAAAAGAGGAGTAATCGTAAGACCGCTTACAAAAGTAAATCCAAATAATACCGCAAGATTAATTCCAGGTTTGTCTTTTACCGCATATAATCCAAATAAAAGAGCAAACTCCAAGATAACCAATCCCCAATACCAACTTGAAATTGTACTAACCATATCAAGACCGATATAAGCTCCGGCAGTTGCAGCCAGTAAAGAACTGGCAAATAATTGATAGGTACTTTTTAAAAATGCAACCAAGTCCGTATGGGTTCTTGTTTGTTCATTTGAACTGTACGCCTCATCGTGCGTTGAATAACTTCTATTACTATTGTTTGTTAAATAGTCTCTGTTATACATTTATATTCCTTATTAAATTAAATTCGAGAGTGATTTTATAATGATTATCTTAAATATTACTTTAAATCTTAAGATTAGAATTTTCTATTTAAAAAAGTTATGGGATGTAATTATATGAAAAATAAACAAAAATTAGCTATAATAGAGAGTTAAATCAGATGTAAAATATTTAAAGATCGTTAAGTAGGAGACAAAATGTTAGATGTTGTAGAGATACAAAAAATTTTACCCCATCGTTATCCATTTTTATTGGTTGATAAGATAACGCAGATAGAAGAGGGGAAAAGTGTTATAGGATATAAAAACGTTTCGATAAGTGAACCTGTATTTGAAGGGCATTTCCCGGGACACCCAATTTATCCAGGAGTGATGATTCTCGAAGGGATGGCTCAAGCAGGAGGGATTTTAGCATTAAAAAGTTCAGGTTTTAGCGAAGAGGAATTAAAATCAAAAGTGATCTATTTTATGAGTATCGATAGAGCAAAATTTAGAAACCCGGTAAAACCCGGAGATAGATTAGAGTATAGAATTGAAATTATCAAGCTAAGAAAAAATCTTATTGTGTTAGATGGTAAGGCTTATGTTGATGATACACTTGTATCTGAAGCAGAATTAAAGGCGATGGTAGTAGATAAATAATGGGTAATATTCACAAAACGGCTATTATTGAAGATGGGGCAAAAATTGCCAATGATGTAACTATCGGAGCATACTCTATTATAGGGAAAGATGTAACAATCGGAAGCGGTACGACTATTGCAACCCATTGTATGATAGAGGGGAAAACGACAATCGGTAAAAACAACCAAATATTTTCCCACGCAACATTAGGCTCAATTCCACAAGACCTTAAATTTGACGGAGAAGATGTGGAGCTTATCATTGGAGATAACAATAAAATTAGAGAGTTTACCCTTTTTAATCCCGGAACCAAAGGTGGCGGGTCGGTTACCAAAATAGGCAACGGCAATCTTTTTATGGGATATACCCATGTTGCACATGATTGTATCATAGGGGATAATTGTATCTTTGCCAATGTCGCTACCCTTGCAGGGCACGTGGAGATTGATGATTTTGTTGTGGTAGGCGGTTTGAGTGCTATCCATCAATTTTGTAAAATAGGAACACAAGCGATGATCGGCGGTGGAAGTATTATCGTTCAAGATATACCGCCATTTTGTAACACGGAAGGAAATCGAGCGACTATTAGAGGACTTAATCTAACGGGTCTTCGCAGACGATTTAAAGATAGATCCGATATTGATGCAATTAAAAAAGCATATAAAAAACTGTTTGAATCAAAAGAACCGTTGCAAGAAGCAGCAGCAGAGATTTTGGAAACAACACAGAATGCACATGTGAAAACATTGGCAGAATTTATACTAAATACGAAAAGAGGAATACCTTTTACAAGGAAATAAAAAATGAAAAAAGAAAATTATAAATGTGATTTTTGTGGAGTGAGTGATAGTGAAGAAAATCCTGTAATTTCAGGAGATCATGCGACTATCTGCCAAACTTGTGCAAAATCGGCATATGAAATTATTCAAAACCATAAAGAAAACAATAATAAAAATATACAAACAACAGATACAAAATCAATTGTAGAAAAGATATTAACTCCTAAAGAGTTAAAAACAATTTTAGATGAGTATGTAATAGGGCAGGAAAAAGCGAAGAAAGTTTTAAGTGTTGCCGTCTATAACCATTATAAAAGAATTTTTAAACAAAGTGGAAGTGAAGATATAACAGAGTTGGCAAAATCAAATGTATTGCTTATCGGACCAACAGGAAGCGGTAAAACACTTTTAGCGCAAACTATTGCAAAATATCTCGATGTTCCTTTGGCGATTGCCGATGCAACCAGTTTAACAGAAGCGGGATATGTGGGGGATGATGTTGAAAATGTCGTAACACGTCTTATCCAAGCAGCTGACGGAGATATCAAAAAAGCGGAGCAGGGGATTATTTTTATCGATGAGATTGATAAGATTGCACGAATGAGCGAAAATAGAAGTATTACAAGAGATGTAAGCGGAGAGGGTGTACAACAGGCACTTCTTAAAATTGTTGAGGGGAGTTTAGTAAATGTTCCTCCCAAAGGTGGGAGAAAACATCCGGGGCAGGATTCGATTCAACTTGATACTACAAATGTTTTATTTATATGCGGCGGTGCATTTGACGGTTTAAAAGATATTATCTCAAAAAGACAAGGTGGTAATATCTTAGGATTTAATCAAGAGAAAAAATCGAAAAAAGAGCAAGATAATATTATGGAACTTGTTGAACCGGATGATTTGGTAAAATACGGATTAATCCCTGAGCTTATAGGAAGACTTCATATGACGGCAGTGCTTCAAGAGATTGATGAAGATGCGATGGTACATATTTTAAAAGAGCCTAAAAATTCACTTGTAAAACAATATTCAAAATTGTTTAATATGGATGATGTGGAGTTGGAATTTGACGAAGAATCCCTAAAAGCTATAGCAACTGCAGCGATTGAGCGAAAAACTGGAGCAAGGGGTTTACGATCAATTTTAGAAGAAATTATGCTTGATATTATGTACGAATTACCTGAATACAAAGGAAAAATTGTTACTATTACAAAGAATGTTGTAAATAAAACGCAACAACCGTCTATAAAAGAGAAAAAAACGGAAGCGGTTGCTTAAAAATTAAAATAAGAGGAAAAAATAAAAAATGATTTTTGATAAATTTATCGGTTGGTTTTCAAATGATATGGCTATAGACTTGGGTACTGCAAATACGTTAGTGTCGGTAAAAGGAAAAGGGATCATTATCAATGAACCTTCGGTTGTAGCGGTACAACATGACAGATATGGAAGAGATAGAATCTTGGCTGTTGGAAAAGAAGCTAAACAAATGATAGGGAAAACTCCCGTAAATATCCAAGCAGTTCGTCCGATGAAAGACGGAGTTATCGCAGATTTTGAGATGACGGAGAGAATGATTCGGTATTTTATTGAAAAAGCCCACAAAAGAAAATCGTTTTTAAGACCTAGAATTATTATCTGTATCCCTCATGGTATTACCCAGGTGGAGAGAAAAGCGGTAAAAGAATCGGCACTGAGTGCCGGTGCTAGAGAGGTATTTTTGGTTGAAGAACCTATGGCTGCTGCGATTGGAGCGAATATCCCCGTGAGTTCTCCCGATGGATATGTTGTAGTTGATATAGGTGGAGGTACGACCGAGATCGGTGTAACTTCTCTTGGTGGATTGGTTTTATCTAAATCTATTAAGGTTGCAGGGGATAGATTTGATAAAGCGATTATAGATTATGTAAGACAAAACTTTAATCTTTATATCGGGGAGAGAACGGCTGAGAGTATCAAACTTGATATAGGAACAGCGGTTAAACAACCAAAAGATATGACGATTAAAGTAAAAGGACGGGACAGTTCAGGACTTCTTACAACTATTGAACTTACAAGCGAAGGGGTAAGAGCCGCTCTTCATGAACCACTCAAAGAGATATCACTTGCGGTTAGACAAGTACTTGAAGAGATGCCGCCTGATTTAGCAGGGGACGTGGTAGACAACGGAGTAGTTTTAACCGGTGGTGGAGCACTTATTCGAGGATTGGACAAATATTTAACAAACGATATTAAACTCCCGGTTCGAGTTGCAGAAGAACCTCTTTTAGCAGTAGCTTACGGTACAAGTAAAACTTTAGATGAGGACTCTTTATTAAAATTAATTTCAAATGAATAAAAAGTTTTTACTTTTTTTAATAGCTATAGCGATAGCACTCAGCTATCTCTTTAGCTTTGAAAAGACAATCTATCAAGAGCTTCTCAACTTAAGCTCGAAGATTCAAAAAATCTATTTAAATGCTTTTATTTATACCAACGAAGCATTTAATAAATATATCAATCAGCTTGATTATATAGAACAGCTTAAAAAACAAAATAAAGAAAATTTACACTATAAACTCCTTTATGGGCAAAAAGAAAATGAATATAATGAATTGGTAAATCATTTAGAAAAAAAATCTTTTGATGAAAATAATCTTATTAAAGTAAAAGTTGTATCATATTACCAAATATCAGACTATTCAAAAGTGATTATCGATAAACAGCCAAGTGATGAAGAAAAAATAAAAGCATTGATAACCTATGATGGATTTAGTGCGGGGATAGTTGTAAATAAAAATGCCCAATCAATTGGGTATCTTAATCAAAATAAAAAAAGTAACTACACGGTTTTTATAGGGGATGAAAATTCTCCTGGGATCACTTCCGGGGTCGATTATTTAGGAAGAATAATCATTAAATATGTTCCAATATGGAAAAAAGTCAATATAGATGATGAAGTTATTACAAGCAGTATGGATTCAATTTTCCCTTTTGGGATTAAAGTCGGAAAAGTTGAAGAGGTAAAAAAAGATGAAAATATTCAAGAGGTATATGTAAGACCTTATGCAAATACTTTGGGAAATAGAGAATATTATCTTTATGAGAAAAAAGAGATGATACAAAAAGAGGAAGCTACTGCTAATAAGCAGCTAGAATAGTATCTACTTTTTCCCATGAAAGAGATTTTTCTTGATTTTTATGGGAGATGATATTTTCAATATATCTTGCAAACATATCTGTTTCGATATTCACTTTTGAACCTATCGAATAGCTTTCAAAAAGGGTATTTTTGATGGTATGAGGAATGATAGTAAGTCGAAATTGATCATCTTTCACATCATTTAAAGTTAAACTTACGCCGTCTATCGTGATTGAACCTTTTGGAATTAGATATTTTGTAAATTGTTTAGGGATAGATATATAAAAATCGGTGGAGTTACCGTTATCTATTATATTGGTAATTTCCCCTATACAATCCACATGTCCTTGGACAATATGCCCTTCAAATCTATCTCCCATCATCATAGCAGGTTCAATATGCACTTTATCTGTATAGTTTTCCATTGCCAATATTTTTTGGGATTCGGGGGAGAGTTCTACGCTAAAACCGTCGCTAAATACTTCTATAACGGTTAGACAAGCACCGTTAATCGCAATACTGTCTCCTATTTTTGGAGTATATTTTGCATGAAGCGTAAGAATATTATTTTGGAAATTGACTACGGCAGCCATCTCTCTTATCAAACCTGTAAACATAAAAGAATTATATCTTGATTAGCTTACTGCTTGTTTAATAACTATCAGTTTTTGTTGAATGTAGATTCATTGAGTTGCGTGGGAAAGTATAAAAAAGAGATAAAAAAACTCAAGCAACTTGCTTGAGTTTTTTACATTGAAAAGTTACAATTAATAAAGTCCGAATTTTCCGTCTTTCATTTTATAAAGAACTCTAAAGTTATCATCCATGTCGTAAAAGACTTTAAATGTTTCCTCTGAGGCTTTAAGATTGGTCAATGCTTCTTCTATTTCCATCGGTTTATATGACTCTAGTCTCATCGGTATAATTTCCGAGTCAAGTTTTTCCAGTTCTTTTGCAATTGAGTCTTCCTCCTCGGCAATTGCAATATCGGAAAGTCTTGTTGCATCATGGGCTTTTATTTTATCTGCGTGTCTTCTTAAAATTTTACATACCCTGTCTGTTGCAATATCAATCGCTGCGTGGAGGTCTTTGTCTTTTTGTTTTACTACTAACGTATCGATATTTGCTACATTGAGTACATATTCAAATGTTATTAAATTTTTTCCGTGCTTTTGTTCTTGAGAGATTATTGCATTGACTGAAATAATATCTAAATTATATTTTTTAAAAGTATCGATGGTACTTTCTACGTGTTGTTTTAAGTCATCGGTTAGTTTTACATGTCTTCCTACTATACTTGTATTCATAGTATACTCCTTGTGTTAAACAAGTGAAAATCAATCTCACTCTAAAAGAAATTTTAACATACTAATCATAAAATCATAGTTATTTTTTGCTATTTAATTTTCTTTAAAAGCTTTCATTGTAAACTTCTTTTTTAGAAAAAAGGCAGATGTATGAATAATGTTATTACAACGATAGATTTGGGTTCAAACTCTTTTCGTGTTTTACAATTTGATTGTGTGACTAAGAAACAAATCACACAGTATGAGACGGCGGTTGGACTTGCCGATGGATTGACACGCAGCGGTAAAATATCCCAAGAGGCTTTAAATCGTGTTTTAGAAGCGATCAAACAAAGCAGAGAAAAAATTATATATGAACCAAAAAAAGTCATAGCCGTTACTACACAAGCGATGAGAAGTGCACAAAATGCAGATGATATCATCAATACTATTGATGCAATGACAGGTATTAAGTTTCAGATTATTTCATCCCATAAAGAGGCGCAATTGACACTTTTAGCAATGCAATATGCCCTCAAAAGAGAAAATATAAAAGGGGATAACTTTTTACTTTTAGATATCGGTGGCGGTTCAACGGAACTTATACTTTATCAAAACAATCAAGAATCGATAGTAAGCTTCCCTTATGGAATCGTAACTTTAACACAATCAAATTCTAAAGAAGAGGATTTTCAAAGTTTTGCAACACTATTAAAAGAGTTTGTTTGTACAAAAGATATGAGGGAGTCTATATTTGTTGCAACAGCAGGAACACCTACAACCTTGACTGCATTAAAGTGTGGATTAAATTATGAAACATACGATAAAAATATTATAAACGGAACTACGTTGAGTTTAGATGAAATTATAAAATTACAAAAAGAATTAAACCAGCTTGATAAAGAACAATTGATTCAAAGAGTAGGAACTGGCAGAGATGATTTTATAGATACGGGGGTAGAAATATTTAAACTTTTTTATCAATGTTTAAATAAAAAAAGTTCTATTGTATTTGATGATGGATTGCGTGAAGGGGTTGCAATAGAGTATTGTCAAAATATGGTTTGAATAGGCATATAAAAATCGATGTCAAGCTTACCGTTTAAAAGTAAATTCTCAGGATTTTTATACTCAACGTACGAGGGAAAGTTTCTAAGTTCAAAATCGGATTTCGGCAGCCAGTTTAGATAGGCAAGATGCATAATAGTGTAAAGCTCCTCGTGTGTACAATGAAAACTAAATTTGGCAAATTTCCCGTCCAATATCCTACACTTTCCCACCTCTGCATTTCTAAAAGTATCCGTATCACTTTGGATACATGCCAGATATCTGGCGTTGTTAGAAGGGAGGGTTAAAGGATGGTTATGAAAAAGTCCTATAAACTTATGGGGTTTTGTAAAAACCTCTCTATGATCACACCAGCTATAAAGTTTCTTCCATAGATCACTCATATCTGATTTATATCCGTAAGTTCTCATATAAAGTATATACATGGTCGGCATACTGATAATTTCAGGTTCATCTATTTTGATATCGTCTAAATATCCATTTTGTGGTTCATTATAAAGTTTAAACTCTACATTTCTCCACTCTTTTGGAGTAACTCCAAATCTTTTTTTAAAAGCGGCACTAAATCCGGTACCGGTTGAAAACCCACATTCTAAAGCGATCTCTTCAATTTTTTTATGTTGGTTGTAAATAAGTAGATTGGAAGCTTTTTCAAGTCTTGTATTTCTTATATAATCATGTACGTTTTCCCCTGTAATAGATTTAAAAATACGGTGAAAATGAAAGATTGAATACCCTGCTATACTAGCAAGTTCATCTGCTTTTATATCGATAGAATAGTTGCTGTTTATATAGGCCAATGCCAAATTTATCTGCTCATAATGGGTTTTTGTAGTAGATTTTTTTTTCATAGTATAATTTTACTTTTTTCTTAACTTGTTGGAGCTTAAAATAGAAAAAAATAGCACAAATGATGGGATAAATTAGCATAAATTTACTTTTTTAAATTCTTTTTATGATGTAATCTAATAGAAAAAAAGAGGTATGACATGAATCAAGATATTAAAAATAAAATAAAATTCTTACCTATAAAAATCACAGGTCAAAAAGTTTGTATACCAGATTCTGACAAGAATGATTTAAAAATATTTCTTGACCAAAATAAAATAAGATTTGAATTGGAGCAATCTTCTATAGTGATTTTATTAAACAGTATAACACAAGAGTTGTTTGAAAAAATTATAACAAAGATTCAAAAAAATAGGGATATGAAATTAGAAAAAAACATATATAAGTATTATTTGTAATTTATATGCAGGTTGATTGTTTGTTCATTTTCATTTCATCTTCATGATTTATACTTACAACATGAAAACAAGGTGTGTTTTTCTTGTTTCCTAAAGTACAAAGTTTCGAAATTCAAAGAGCCTCACTTCGGTGGGGCTTTTTTTTAAGTTATATTGACCTGCGATTCGTTTGGATTTGACATAGAAAATATGAAAAAGGTAAATTTCAAGCAATAAAAAAAGCCTTATTTAATCACTCAAAAGAGTAATCAAATAAGGCTTAAAGTGGTACTCCCTGCACGATTCGAACGTGCGACCTACGCCTTAGAAGGGCGTTGCTCTATCCAGCTGAGCTAAGGAAGCATTTGTAGTTTATAACCTTGCAAGATAAACTTACAGAGATTCGAGTTTAAAAAATAATACATCTAGTATTATTTTTTAAACTCTCTGGTGCGGATGAGAGGACTTGAACCTCCACGCCGTGAGGCACCAGATCCTAAGTCTGGCGTGTATACCAATTTCACCACATCCGCGTAGATTTTTTATTAATAAAATAAGTGGGGTGGATAATGGGACTCGAACCCACGGCCCTCGGAACCACAACCCGATGCTCTAACCAACTGAGCTATACCCACCATATGTAGTATAATTTTATTAATAATAAGTTTTAAAATAACGTTTTTAAATGGTCGGAGTGAGAGGATTCGAACCTCCGGCCCTCTGGTCCCAAACCAGATGCGCTAACCAGGCTGCGCTACACTCCGTAGTTTCTTATTAAGAGTTGCTCTTAAAAAGGACTGGAATTATATAGAAAATTTTTGTTAATGTCAAGAGGAAAATAAAGAAATATAAAAATTTCTCTATTTTTTATTAAAATTGAATTAGTCCGTCAATTGGAGAACTTGCAGTTGCATAAGGTTTTTTAGGGATTCTTCCCGCTTTATAGCTAAGTCGTCCGGCTATCGTAGCATATTTAAAAGCCTCTGCCATAGCCATAGGATTTTTTGCCTGAGCGATTGCAGTATTTGCCAAAATCCCCTCTGCTCCAAGTTCCATTGCATAGGCTGCATCACTTGCACATCCAAGTCCTGCATCTACAATTACCGGTACATTTACGGCATCTTTGATAAAAGCGATATTGTATGGATTTTGAATTCCAAGACCCGAACCTATCGGAGCTGCCAGGGGCATAATAGCATCAGCTCCAGCATCTTCCAATCTTTTTGCCATAATAGGATCATCGCTTGTGTATGCCATAATTGTAAATCCGTCATTTTTTAAAACCTTACAAGCTTCAATTGTCTCGATTACATCAGGGTATAAAGTTTTTTGTGCATCCCCGATAACTTCAAGTTTAATAATATCGATTCCTGTTGCTTCTCTCATCAATCTAAATGTTGTGATAGCTTCCTCAGCGGTAAAACATCCAGCACTATTAGGAAGAAGTTGTACATTTGTATCTTTAAAATAATCCAATAAATTTTCCTCATCGGGATTAGTGATATTTACCCTTCTAATTGCAACTGTGATAAGTTCGCTGCCACTTGCAAGTGTAGCATCTTTGGTAGTTTGAAAGTCTTTATATTTACCGCTTCCTACAATAAGTCTGCTGTTAAATTCATAGTTTCCAATTTTTAAAATATTGTCGTTCATTGCATACCTTCTTTCATAAATTTTTTATAATCTTTACTTAAAGAGACTATTTTTGTCCCAATTATTTCGGGCACATCATAGCTATGATTTTCTTTGATTTCCCTTTCAATCTTTTTATAGTTTTTCTTTTTTGTTTTTATATTGAGCAGGTACTCCTTTTCTTTACAAATTTGATTTTTCCATTCATAAATTGAATCAATAGCAGAGATTTGAATACAAGCGGTAAGTTTTTTTTTGATAAGGATGTCGGCAATTTTTTTTGCTTCACTTTTAGTGTCTGTTGTGGTCTGTACTAAAAACGGTGTCATTATAATATCTTAATCCCTTCAATAATATCTAAAGGACCCATGGCATAGTTGTTTTTAGTAAAATGTTCAGCCGCAAGAGTATGTGCTAAACTTCCACTGATTGCAGCTTCAATTGGAGTATACCCCTGCGTTAAGAGTGAACCTATAAGACCCGTAAGGACATCGCCGCTTCCGCCAAAGCTTAATTTACTACTTCCTAAAGCATTTATATAAATTTTATTATTGTGTGCTATTAAACTGTTGGCACCTTTTAATAAAAGCACGGTTTTTGGGTAGTTTTTACTAAATGTTTCTACATATTTAAATCTATTTTGCTGCAACTCATTTATTGAAATATCAGCTAATCCACACAGTTTTAAAAGTGCACAAAACTCTTTTGGGTGGGGAGTTAAGACAATATTATCTTTTTCTAAAACTTGTAAAATATCTTTTTGATAAAAAAGGTCGGCATCGATTACTTTGGGAATATTATTTTGCAATATTTCACAAACCTCGTTTTGTTCATAGGTTCCAAGTCCCATCCCAAGGGCTATTGCCGTAGTGTTTTGAGGGAGTTTATGATTTTCCATTATATGATGGGGTGGATTTAAACTTTGATGGTCTATGACACTTACAAGACCCGCTCCAAAAGCAAATCCTGCTTCTGCACAAAGCATCCCCGCACCGCTTTTTTGCCCTATGATTACTGCAAAGTGTCCAAAGTTTCCTTTATGGGTTGATTGTTGTGTTCTTAAAGGTAGAGTCATATCTGATGATTGAAGTAAAAAACAATCAGTTTCATCTTCATAAAGCTCCCTTTGCACCCCAAGATCAGCTACTAGAATTTCTCCTATATAATCTTTTGCAATGTCGCTAAAAAGAGATTTTTTAAGTGCACCCATCGTGATAGTGGTATGGGCTTTAAATGCAATTTGTGGCACATCTCCATAGGTATCTATTCCTGTTGGAATATCACAAGCTATTTTATAGCTAGTCATAGTATTAAGCATTTGTATTATTTGTACGGTTTTAGTATCAAGTTCTCTTTTTAATCCCGTACCAAAAACGGCGTCTACTACAATATCATAGCTATTTTTTAAACAATCTTTTTGTGTAGAAATATCAATGCCAATTTTTTTGGCTCTATCCAGTTGCAATTTTGCCATGGAAGATTTTACTTCAAAAGGGAGATACAGGATAATATTAAATTTTGTATACAAAAGTCTGGCAAGGGCTATACCGTCGGCTCCATTATTGCCAATACCTCCGACAATCAAAATAGATGAATCGGGATCAAAACCATCATCGATAAATGTAGCAATTGAAGAAGCGGCGTGTTCCATAAGGATATCTTCGTTTAATCCAAATTTATCGTAACATTTTTGATCCAGCAAACCCACCTCATTAAAAACTTTTTTCATCACCTCTTCCTAAATTTCCAACCCTCAAGTTCCAATACTCTTATTATAGCATCTTTTTTATCCCCTTGAATCTCTATCCACTCTTTGTTGATAGTTCCTCCGGTTCCAAGTTTCTTTTTTAAAAGTTTTAAAACCTCTTTTTTAGATTTTTCATCTATTTCAAATCGTCCTACTAAAGTAACCGGTTTTCCATTTCTTTTTTCAAAAGTAAAAACTAATTGGTGTTGATTTTTAGGGAGGGTATCTGTTGGTGTTTGTTTTTTAGATATATTCTTGGAAGTATCCCAAGTTTCTTCATCGAGATTTGCACCCATTGTAAACATGATATTCCTTTACAGTAGTTATAAAAAAAGGGACTTTAGAGACAAGCTCTAAAATCCCTTTTTAATAAATTGTATAAAATATTAAAGTAGACCGTTTAGTTTATCGGCAAATGCTTGTTTAGAAGCAGCACCAACCATAGTATCAACAATCTCACCATCTTTCATAAATACAATTGTAGGGATTGATCTCACACCGAATTTTGTACTTAATTCTTGTTGCTCATCAGTATTTACTTTACAAATTGAAGCTTTTCCGTCAAACTCTTCTGCTAATTCCTCAATAACAGGAGCGATCATTCTACAAGGTCCACACCATGGTGTTCAAAAGTCTACCAAAGATACACCGCTGTTTGTAGTTTCTTCAAAATTTTCATTTGTAAGTTCAATATATTTACCCATATCTATTTCCTTAAATTGTTTTGGTAAGGATTATACAAACCTTATCCTTATGTAAGTATTAAATAATTATTTTAGCAAAAAAATAAATGGATAATAGAGGTTTGAGCTTAGCATGTAGTATTTCAGTAATTTTAGGGTAAAATATCTCCCTTAAGATTACTACTTTTGGTAATAAATACAAAAAATAGGTTTAATTTAGATGGATATTAGAAAAGAATTTTTAGAGTTTTTTGGTTCACGTGGACATGAGGTTATCAGTAGTATGCCTTTGGTTCCAGATGATCCGACTTTAATGTTTACAAATGCCGGTATGGTACAGTTTAAAGATATTTTCACAGGAGCAATACCGACTCCAAAAAATCCAAGAGCAACAAGTTGTCAATTGTGTGTAAGAGCAGGTGGAAAACATAATGACTTGGAAAATGTAGGATATACGGCACGTCATCATACTTTATTTGAGATGTTGGGGAATTTCTCTTTTGGAGATTATTTTAAAAAAGATGCTATTTCGTATGCGTGGGAGTTTATTACCGTTAATTTAGAATTACCCATTGAAAAGCTTTGGGTAACGGTACATGATAGTGATGATGAAGCGTATGATATGTGGAAAGAACATGTCAGTGAAGATAGAATTATGCGTTTTGGCGATAAAGATAACTTTTGGTCTATGGGAGATACGGGAGCTTGTGGACCTTGTAGTGAGATTTTTTATGACCAAGGGGAGGAGCATTTTAATTCTCCTGAAGATAAGATGGGTGGAGAAGGAGATAGATTCTTAGAGATTTGGAACCTTGTATTTATGCAGTATGAAAGAGATAACGAGGGCAATTTAAACCCGCTTCCAAAACCGTCAATCGATACAGGGATGGGACTTGAAAGGGTTATTGCCATCAAAGAGGGAGTTTTAAATAACTTTGACAGCTCAAATTTTCAGCCTATTATAAAAAAACTTGAGACCTTGGCAGGGAAGAGTGCTACAGAGGAGACGATAGGTTCTTTTAGGGTTATAGCAGATCATTTACGGGCAAACTCTTTTATGTTAAGCCAAGGAATTTTATTTGGTAATGAGGGGCGTCCTTATGTGAATAGAAGGATAATGAGAAGAGCAGTACGACACGGGTATCTTCTTGGGTTTAGAAAGCCTTTTATGAGCGAACTTTACGATTCGTTATGTGAGATTATGGGTGGACATTATACGGAACTTGTAGAGCAAAAAGAGTATATCAAAGAGCAGATGACTTTAGAAGAGGAGCGGTTTTTTAAAACTATCGAATCGGGTATGGAAATTTTTAATGAAGAACTTAGCAATACTCAAGAGATTTTTAGCGGAGATGTTGCTTTTAGATTGTATGATGAAAAAGGTTTCCCCCTTGATCTAACCGAGGATATGTTAAAAGATAAGGGTCTGAAAGTCGATAGTGAAAAATTTGATATTTTGATGGATGAACAAAAAGCAAAAGCAAAAGCTTCTTGGAAAGGGAGTGGCGATGCTGCCAGTGAAGGAGATTTTAAGACATTACTTGAACAATATGGGATAAATGAGTTTGTAGGATATACAAATATTCGATATACAAGTAAAATCGTAACCCTTTTAGATGAAAATTTCAATGAAGTACAAAGCTTAAATACTAAAGAGACTGGATGGGTTATGTTGGAACAAACACCGTTTTACGCAACAAGCGGTGGGCAAACAGGAGATGTGGGAGCTTTAGAGTCCCAAGATGCTATTGCTATGATTCAATCAACGGACAAATTTCACGGGATCAATCTTTCACATGTTAAAGTTGAAAAAGGGGTATTATCACAAGGTCAAGTGATGGAAGCCGTTGTTGCCAATCGTGGAGAGGTTGCCAAGCATCATAGTGCAACACATCTTTTACAAAGCGCTTTAAAGATGGTACTTGGAGAAACAGTATCCCAAGCAGGTTCACTTAACGATGCATCAAGACTTAGATTTGATTTTACCTATCCAAAAGCGATGAGTGAAGCGCAGATTGAAGAGGTTGAAGATTTGGTAAACTCTATGATTGCAAGAGGGTTAGAGGGTTCTATTGAAGAGCTTCCTATAGAGGAAGCAAAAAATAAAGGTGCAATCGCTATGTTTGGGGAAAAATACGGCGATATGGTTAGGGTTGTTAGTTTTGGAGATGTTTCGGTTGAGTTTTGTGGAGGAACACATGTACAAAATGCCCATGATATCGGAAGCTTTTATATTGTAAAAGAGAGTGGTGTAAGTGCAGGAGTAAGAAGAATAGAAGCGGTGTGCGGATTAGCCGCTATCCAATATACAAAAAATATAATCAATACGGTGCATGAAGCACAAAATGAAGTTAAAAACAATGATCTTATCACTGGTATTAAAAAGCTTAAAGATCAGATAAAAGAGCTTAAAAATGAGCTAAAAGCAGCTCATGAGAATGTAGCAACACCTTTAAAAGAGGAGATGGTAGGCGACGTAAAAATTGTTGTTGATATTGTAGAACAAGGGGATATTAAAAAGCTTGTGGATGATATGAAAAACGGCAATGAAAAAGTAGCGACACTGCTTATTCAACCTAAAGGGGATAAAGTGATGCTTGTTGCAGGGGTAAAAAATGCGTCGATTAAAGCAGGAGATTGGATCAAAGCAGTAGCTCCCGTTGTAGGTGGAGGAGGCGGGGGACGACCCGACTTTGCACAAGCAGGTGGGAAAGATGTTTCTAAAATAGGTGAGGCAAAAGAGGTTGCCTTAGAGTTTTTAAAACAGCAACTTGCGTAAAAAATTTTTCTTTTTACTTTTTTTTGTATCTACACTTGTTGTAGATGCAAAGGATTTTAGTGTAGCTTCATATAATGTAGAAAATTTGTTTGACCTTCAAAAAGACGGTACGGAATATGAAGAATATACCCCCAATACAAAGCTTTGGAATAAAACTTCATTAAATAAAAAACTAGACAATATAGCTCAAGTTTTGCGTGATCTGGATGCAGATATTGTTGCTCTGCAAGAGATAGAAACACAAAAAGCTTTAGAAAATTTGCTTCATAGAGTTCCAAATTATAAATACTATAAATTTATTAAAAAAGAGACATCATCCGTAGGGGTTGCTTTAATTAGCAAATTTCCTATCATGAAAAGTAGTGCAATCGATGTGGATAAATTTGATAAAAATTCAAGAGATATTTTAAAAGCAACGGTTTTAATAGACCAAAAAGAGTTTATCATATACGTAAATCATTGGCGTTCTAAAAGGGCAGTAGAGAGTAAAAGAATTATTTATGCAACAGCTTTAAATAAAGATATAAAATCACTTCCAAAAAACAAAGATTATATTATAGCCGGTGATTTAAACTCTAATTATAACGAATACCATACGTTTAAATTTGATAACAATCTTAATGATACATCGGGTATTACAGGGATTAACCAAATACTCAATACTACAATAGAACAAAACTTTGTAAAAAAAGCAACAATGTGTGAATATCCCCAAAAAGTACATTATAATTTATGGTTTGAATTAAAAACAAAAGATCGTTTTAGCAGTATCTACAAAATGGAACAACAAACACCGGATAATATACTTCTTCCAAGAGCTTTATTTGATAAAAAAGGGATATCTTATATAGATAAGAGCTTCTATGTTTTTAATCCTCCTTATTTGTATAAAGGAGATTATTTAAATAGATGGAATATCTATAAAGCACAAGGGTATTCTGATCATCTCCCTATTGTTGCAAAATTTTCGACAAGTTTGCAAAATTATGATTTTGTTACACAACAAAAACTTCAAGTGATAGATACCTTATATAATTTTGAACAAATTAGTGATTTTGATTTAGAAGAGATTGTTGTGATTTATAAAAATAAAAAAATTGCAATCGTAAAACATTTGGATCAAACTTTGAGTCAAAGAGCAATTGTGATTTTTAATCCTCCAGCTGAGCTTGAAGTGGGAGGAGTATATAATTTTACCGTTGAGGCACTAGAGGTGTATAACGGTCTTAAAGAGATAAAAACAATATCAAATATTGAAAAACTAAAAAAAATTAAAGAGTATACACAATATTATACAGATGGAAATATGATTGATCTTTTTGCATACGAATATCAGAACTTTATTATCACAAATTTAAAAGGGATATATAAAAAAGGATATCTGCATTATCCAAAAAATAAACAGTTCAGCCGAATCAAGGTATATTTTAAAAAAGATATCAAAAGACCAAAAGATGGAGATAGATTGTCTATAAAATCAGGACATTTGGGTATATATAAAACAAAAGTACAAATTGTACTGCACAGTGTAAAAGATTACACTGTGAATTAAGAGGCATATCCTAAATATTTAGAACATATATTATAAAGTGAAGGGACATCTGTTTTTCCTACAAAATCATCAATACCGATTCTTTGCATTTTCCCTTTTACTGCATCTGTCGTCATACTGGAATTGACTACTATAGGGATATCTTTGTATTTTGGATTTTCTTTTACCGCTTGTGCTACTTGATATCCATCAGTTCCAGGCATCTCAATATCGGTAATAATAAGACCCACTTCACCTGGTTCATATTCACTTAATCTATGCAGCAAAGCTCCTCCATCATGAAGTATTTCAAAATCTGCTTGTGCTTTAATCAAAAATTGGTTGATTACTTCCCTTGCTACATTGCTATCTTCTGCTATAAGAATTTTTTTATCTCTGCTAAGAGGTGCCGTAATATATCTCTCTAAATCGTCTGGATTAATATCTGTCCAACCGATATCGGCAAGTAGCTGCTCGGCGTTGAATACGGTACAAAGTTTCTCTTCTTTATCTACTTCTACATAGGTTGTATAAGTAATTTTTGAATTTTGCTCTTCAGAATTTTTAAGCTCAGCAGTGGTTTTCTCAACAATATTTACCATATCTTTTACCAAAAAACCGACTTGTTTATGGTTAAATTCACAAAAGATAATTAATTTGTAATCCTCAACCGGAAGTTTTTCATAGCCAAGCCATCTGTCAAGATTTACAAGAGTTACCGGTTCTCCCCTAATTGTAGCGATACCTTCAATAACATCAGTATCCGTAGGTGTTGAAGTGATTTGAACCTCTTCAGTGATAATAAAAGCTTTAATTTTAGCTATATTAATCGCATAAATATCATTTTGACCGGTTCTAAAAACAGCTAACTGTTGAACATTTCTAAGATGAGCTTGTGTCAATTGCTCTACACTATTACTAATACCGCTCATAAAAATTCCTTTTGTAGTATTGTACTTTTCTAAATTTTATCCATTTTTCACTTAATTATTTTTTAACTCTTATAACTTTGATTGGGACTGTTATGGGAAGCGTAACCATTTTAAAATGGTTATATGCAAAGATATGAAATTTAAGACTCTATTATTTTTTGGATCGTAATGGAACACATGCTGAGTCCAAATGAACCGGTAACCCCTACAAAACTTCCAAGCTCTTTACAATTTGGTAACTCAGAAGAGAAAATCACTTTAAAATTTTTGTTAAATCTCTCTTTTTTGAGCCGTTCACGTAACTTTTTGACAAAAGGATCGTTGTATGTTTTAAATATATTGATATATTCTATTTTTGTAGGATCTATCCTTTTTGCACTTCCTGCGGAACTTATAGTTTTTTTATAATGATTTTTGATGAGGTGTACTTTGGCATCTATATCATCTATAGCATCTAAAATAAGATCAAACTCTTTAAAATCAAAATTATCTATCCATTCACGGTCAATTTTTTTATTTATGGCAGTAACGGTTGGATAGAGGGTTTTGAGATGTTCAACTTTAATTTGACCAACTGCATCACTCCCTATCTGCCTATTTTGATTTGTAACATCATAGGTGTCAAAATCAACTATGGTAATATCTTGCACACCACTTCTGTAAAGGCAGTCAAGGGCAAATCCACCGACCCCGCCCACTCCAAGAATAATAATTTTAGCTTTTTGAAGTTTGGAAAACGTATCGCCAAAAAGCATTTGACATCTAGTATATTTATTATCCATTAGTAGATAAGTCCCTCTTTTAAAAGTGCTTGTTTGATATTGTGTATTTGGGTATGTTTATCGTTACACCACTTTGGGTCAAGGAGTGTGCTGTCACTGATCCCTGCAGTTACTCTGGAAATTGAAACGGACGGGGGGAGTATTTTAATAGATTTTACTAACGTATCGATATATTCCTCTTCGGTAATTGGATAAAAGTCTCCTTGTTTGTAATCTATTGTTAAAAGTGTATTTTCAACGACATACAAAGGATGAAATTTAATAGAATCAATGCCAAGTTCTACAGCTTCTTTAACTCCTTGTAACATCATCTGGCGAGTTTCATCGGGAAGACCGAATATCATATGCCCACACACTAAAAGATCTCTTTGTTTGGTTTTTTTGATCCACTCTTTTATATTGGAATAATCATGACCACGGTTGATTTTTTCTAATGTTTCATCGTAGATTGATTGGATTCCGTACTCTACCCAAATCTCTTTATTCCGTGAAAGTTCTTGCAGATAGTCTAAAGTTTCTTCGGTAATACAATCAGTTCTTGTACCAATACTAAGACCGATTACATCGTCAAAACCAAGAGCTTTTTCATAAAGAGCTTTAAGGGTATCAAGGGGTGCATATGTATTGGTAAAAGATTGAAAATATACGATAAATTTTTTTGCACCAAATTTATTTTGCAATACCTCTTTTGTTGCTTCAAATTGCATTTGAAGCTGTTGTAACTGTTTTTCAAGATGAGGATTATCTTTACTTCCAAGATTGAGTTTAAATTTGGAATTGTCCTTTAAATTTGGGGAAAAAGATTCATTTTCACAAAAACTACAGCCACCTTTGGCAACGGTACCGTCAATATTGGGACAGGTAAATCCCGAAATACTTACAGGTACTTTATAAACCTTTTGTCCATATTTTTTACGCCAATATCTTCCGATTGTATTTAGATGTTTCAAATTGTTTTTAACTCTTTATCTCACTCAATAAAATAATCACCGTCAAAACTAGGTAAAGAGTAGTTTCTATCTCTCCCTAAAGAGTCTCGTAAATTATCGATTGAAAGATACTCTAAAGAGTCTGCTTCGATATATTCACACACTTCTTTTTTAGACATTCTAGCATTTATCAGTTCCTCTTTTGTCGGAGTATCGATTCCGTAAAAACAAGGATGTTGAATCATAGGCGATGCTACTCTAAAGTGAACTTCGGCAGCTCCTGCTTCTTTTAACATTTTTACGATTCTTTTACTTGTAGTTCCTCTTACCACAGAATCGTCAATCACAAGAAGAGATTTTCCTGCAATAAGAGATTTCATCGGATTAAGTTTCATTTTTACTTTAAGGTTTCTCATCTCTTGGGTAGGTTCGATAAAAGTTCTTCCCACATAATGGTTTCTGATAATTCCAAGCTCAAAAGGGATACCGCTTTGTTGGGCATATCCAAGGGCTGCAGGAACTCCAGAGTCTGGAACAGGTATTACCATATCGGCTTTGATATTATTGTTCATGTCATTTTTTGCAAGTTCTTTTCCCATATTTTCTCTTGTCTTATATACACTTTTTCCGTCAATTACAGAATCAGGTCTTGCAAAGTAGATATACTCAAAGGCACATGGTCTAAATTCAAATCCCTCAAAGAGTTGCAGAGATTCAGGTTCTTCATATTCTTTTGAAAATATCAGCATTTCTCCCGGATTCACATCTCTTACAAATTCAGCTTCCACAAGATCAAAAGCACAAGTTTCACTGGCAACTATCCATCCACCGCTTTTAAGCTTTCCTAAACTAAGCGGTCTGATTCCGTGTTTATCTCTTATTACAAAAAGTTTACTTCTACTTTGGATTATAAAGTTATAAGCACCCTTTAAATGCTCTAATCCTTCGGTAATTCTATCTCGAAGCCTGTCTTGTGTTGATTTTGCAATAAGATGGATAAGGTTTTCGGTGTCCATATCTGTTTGGAAGATTGAACCCTCGTCAATAAGTTTTCGTCTTACTTCGTTTTTATTAACAAGGTTTCCGTTATGGACAATAGATATTTCCCCTAGTTTATATTTTGCCTGGATAGGTTGCGCATCGGAAACAGAGTCGCTTCCTGCCGTGGAGTATCTATTGTGACCTATAGCAATATTTCCGGGGAGTTTTTTTAACGTTCCCTCATGAAAAACATCACGAACATATCCCATTTTTTTAATGGTGTGGATTTTTTTATCTTCATAACCACCGCTGCTGATTCCTGTTGCTTCATGTCCACGATGCTGCATGGCAAATAAAGCCGCACCGGCTATTCTTGCGGCATTATCATTTCCAAAGATACCTACAACTGCACACATTTGTACCTCCTATAATCCCAAACAATCATTAATCGAATAAAGACCGGCATCTTGATGAACGATCCATTTTGCAACCCTGATAGCACCACGTGAAAAAGTATTTCTCGATGTTGCAGTATGGTGAAGCTCTATAAATTCGCCGTCGTTATAAAATCCTGCCGTATGTCGTCCTACAATATCGCCGCCTCTTAAGCTCATTACACCAATCTCATCTTTTGTTCTAGCGCCGATATCTCCATCTCTTCCGCTTACTCTTACCTTATCAAGATCAAGTCCTCTTGCTTCTGCTGCGTGTTCTGCAAGGGTTAGTGCCGTACCGCTTGGAGAATCAACTTTATATCTATGGTGTTGTTCTACAATCTCACAATCAAAATCCGATAAAGTTTTTGATGCCAAAGTAACAAGTTTATTTAAAACGGCAACTCCCAAACTCATATTGGTAGCATAAAGGATAGGAGTAATTTTACTCGCTTCGATTAAAAGATTTTTTTGATGCTCGTTAAATCCTGTAGTGGCGATAACTAAAGGTTTTTTAATATCGGATTTAATGACCGTTTCAAGAAGTTCCTGCGTAGCAGCAGGTGCAGAGAAATCGATAGCAACTTCACACGCTTCAAGCATTGTCTCCATATTATTCGTAACAACTGTATCCTCAGGTAAAGGTTTTTTCAGCTCATCAAAAACATGAACACTTCCTATAGTTGCATCTGCATCGTTGTTTAAATCATCAATCAATAATGATCCTACTCTCCCCGTACTTCCTAAAATTCCTACTTTTAACATTTAATTATTTCCTTTTTATTTATGCTTCACATATCAATATTTATTGTAAATAAGCGATAGCTCCTATCCCTGCAATTGCACCGTCTCCTGCGGCACATACAACCTGTTTCGGTGCATCTATTCTTATATCTCCGGCAGCAAAAAGTCCTGCAACGGAAGTTTCCATTTTAAGATTTACGATCACCTCTCCCGAGTCGTTTACGTCGCATAAAAAGCTTCCGTTTTCTTGTTTGAGCGGTGCATTAAGAACATCACGACCCACAAAGATAAATATCCCCTCTATATCCAAAGTTTTTGTTTCATTGGAGTCGTTGTCTTTTACGATAACACCCGTTACTCCCATCTTATCTCCGATAATCTCTTGGGTAGCATGGTTCGTAACCATAATAATATTATCAAAGTTTTTCAATTTTTCCACCTCGTGGGGAGAGGCTCTAAATTCATTACGTCTATGGATAAGATACACCGTTTTACAAATATTGGCCAAAAAGATTGCTTCTTCGACAGCCGTATCTCCACCACCCATCACGGCAACATCTTTCCCTTTGTAAAAAAATCCGTCACAAGTAGCACAAGTGCTCACTCCTCTTCCAAAAAACTCCGCTTCCCCTTTTACCTTTGCAGCTCTAGGAACGCTTCCCGTTGCAATTAGAACGCTTTTGGCTTCAACTTTTTCCCCGTTTCCTAAACCAAGGGTAAAAATATCTCCGTTTTTTGTAACGTTTAATACTTCGTTCATATCATGCTTTAAACCGAATTTTTGACATTGTTGGGGCCATTTATCCATAAGTTCCATACCTGTTACAATTTCAATTTGTCCGGGATAGTTTTCGATTTCGCTACTTTGGGTTATCTGCCCACCGGGTAAGCCTTTTTCAAACATCGTAACATTTTTAAGACCGCCTCTAGTGGCATAAAGCCCGGCTGTAAGTCCCGCAGGTCCTCCACCGATAATTGCAAAATCTAACATGAAAAATCCTCTATAATATTATCTAAGGGGGAGATTATACTAAAAATCTCTTGTATAAAAGTTTAAATTTTAAGTTAGTGATTTTCTTAACTTTCAGTTAATATTTTAAACGCGTTATTCTTGATCTCTACATAAAGTTCTTTTTTCCCGACAAACTGGTATCTTTTTGTGCTATATTCTTCATCCATGATAACTTTATAAAGATTTTTCCCTAAATCATTTGGATAAGGGATTACATTGATATTGGAAAACTTTATCTTTTTTTTCTCTTTTCTTTGAAATATTTTTGTTTTATACTGGGTAAATTTTTCTAAATCTTGACCGTTGGATTTTTTAAAATCGGTAGCATAAAATGAAAGATATTGTGGTAGATCACTTTTTTTCCAAGCTTCTTTCCATTTAAAAATATTGGAAAGTATAACGGCAATATCTTTTTTATCGACGGGATTAAATTTTTTTTCACTAATGACTAAAACAGAGTTTTGCAAATTGATAGAGTTTGAAAGTTTTGTTATTTTGTCATTTTCCAGAGCAATACATCCTTGGGTAAATTCATCTCTTTCTTCATTTTCGGGAAGACCGTGAATCCATATACCGTGTCCTGTTTTCCCGTTGGCTTTATCAAAAATATTAGGATAATTTGTAGTAAGTGCCAAAGGACCGTAAAACGGGTCAAGTTTTGTAAGTTTATTGGTAAGTTTATATGCACCTAAAGGAGTTTTTAAATCTCCCTCTTTTTTTTTGTCCCCTTTTAATTTACCGGTATAAACAGAAGAGGAGAAAAGCTTTTTTTCCCTTTTTGTATCATAAAGGGCAATCTCCTGCATATCTTTTTGGCAGATCATTACATATTGGATAGATTCGTAATAACCGTTTGATATCTCTTTATTTTCCAAATAGTAATCCCAATATTCTTGTTTTTGCAGTTGTTGTTCAAGAATTTCTTTAACCGCATCGACCCCTTGAGTCCTATATATTTGGACCAAATCATTAGAAAGAGCGAATAAACTGTTTAATGATAGAACAAGTAGTATGAATAGTTTTTGCATTTTGATAAAATTTCCCGTTTTTTAAGATATGAAATTGTATAATAAAAGCCTTAAATTTCAAACAAAAGAGTTTTCATTGAAAATTATCATATCACTTATTATTTTTATTAATTATCTATTTGCCTCTTATATCCATGAAGATGTTTGGTGGAAAGGGGAGAGTTTACTCACTTTTTTTGAAAAACATCAAATACCCAGAGATGTTTATTTTAATCTTTCAAAAACAGATAAAGAACTTTGTAGTGAGATATATGCAGGGGTTGAGTTTCAAATTTTATATAATGAAAACAATAAAATCGAACAAGCATTGATTCCTATTAGTGAGCAGATGCAGATACATATATTCAAAGATCTAAAAGGGAAATTTACCCTTGATATTATCCCTATAGAATATCGTGAGGTTGAGCAAAATATTGCAATAAAAATACAAAATTCCCCATATCAAGATATTTTGGAAACTACGGGAAACAGAGCTTTGGCAAATGAATTTATTTTGGCTTTTAAACACTCCGTTGATTTTAGAAGATTACGAAAAGATGATGTGGTTTCTATTGTGTTTAAACAAAAGATTAGATCAGGAAGATATTTTGGTGTACCTGAAATTTTGGGGGCTTCTGTTAAGATGCGAAGAAAAACCTACTATATCTTTGAAAATCCAATTGATCAAAGATATTATGATGATAAAGGGAAAAGTCTTACAAGCTTTTTATTAAAAACACCTCTAAGATATACAAGAATTTCAAGTAGGTTTACTCATAAAAGATGGCATCCTATTTTAAAAAGATATAGGGCGCATTTGGGAGTTGATTTTGCAGCGCCTACAGGGAGAAGAATACTTGCATCTGCAAGTGGACGAGTTATCCACAAAGGGAGAAAAGGGGGGTATGGTAAAACAGTTATCATAAGGCATTCCAACGGTTTAAAAACCCTTTATGCTCATATGAATAGTTATAATAGTAAAATCAAAGTAGGTTCATGGGTAAAGCAAGGAAGATTTATCGGACGAGTTGGGAGTACGGGGAGAAGTACCGGACCCCACCTGCACTTTGGTTTATATAAAAACGGAAGAGCCATTAATCCTTTACGGGTTATCAGTGTAACCAAAACAAAATTAACAGGGAAAAAGAAAAAAGAGTTTATGGATATTGTAAAAAATATGAAACAAGAACTTGATAACTCTTTGGAATATGCAAATGTACCGATGAAACTTGAAAAGTTTGATTTAACCTATAAATTGTAAAAGAGGTTTTCCATGTCACAAGATATAAAAAAAATAGAGCTTGAAGAGATCTTACAAAACATCGAGCAGTACCATCCTTCGGATATTGCATATAAATTAAAAAAACTCAAAAAAAAAGATGATGAGAGTTTTTATGAAACTATCCACAAAATTCCGGAAGATTATCTAGGAGAGGTTCTACTTGAACTTCCCGAACACTTAAGGGAAAAAGCATATAACTCTCTTTCAAATCAGCAAATATCCCAAGCACTCGAAGAGCTTGAAACGGATGATGCAACAGATATTATCCAAGAACTTGAAGAGATAGATGAGCAAAAAGCGGATGATATTTTAAAATCCCTTGACCAAGAGGATCAAGATGATATTAACTGGCTGAAAAAATATGATGAAGAGGAAGCCGGTGCATATATGCAGACCGAGCTTTTTAGTGCCCATATCGATGAAACGATACAAGCATCTATCGATAGATTAAAAAAATTGAAAAAAGAGGACGAGCTTGAAAATATCCATCAAGTTTTTATTGTAGATGATGAGCAGTGTTTATTGGCTTCAATATCTTTGGAAGATCTTTTAACGTATGATTTTGCCACAACCTATTCAGAGGTAATAGGGTCCGATACGGAGGGAAATTATAAACCTTTTAGAGTAACCGGGGATGAGGATATTGACGATGTTGTTAAAAAGTTTGAGGATTATAATCTTTCCGTTGTAGCGGTTGTTGGATATAAAGAGAGGCTTTTAGGGAGAATTACTTCCGATGATATTTTCGATGTTGTTGAGCAAAATGCAACGGAGCAGATGTACCAACTTGCAGGGGTTGATGAAGAGGTAGAGCAAGAGGAGAAACTTTTTCAAATCGGGAAAAAAAGAGCCTCGTGGCTTTTTATCAATCTTTTAACTGCAATTTTAGCATCTATTGTGATCGGTTTATTTGATGAAACTTTAAAAGAGTATATTGCATTGGCGGTGTTAATGCCTATAGTTGCTTCAATGGGAGGCAATGCAGGAACACAAACATTAGCCGTTATGGTAAGACAGTTGGCGTTGGGGGATATTGATGATCATAATAGTCGTGATGCAGTTAAAAAAGAGGTATTTCTCTCTTTGTCAAACGGTGGAGTTTTTGCAATCCTTTTAGGTTTTATTGCCTTTTTATGGTTTGGCAGCGGTATGCTTGGATTTGTGATAGCACTTTCGATGATTATAACTCTTTTTTGTGCAGGTTTTTTTGGAGCGGTTATCCCTTTGATGTTAAAAAAATTAGATATAGATCCAGCCATTGGAAGCACGGTAGTTCTTACAACGGTTACCGATATAATGGGATTTTTTAGCTTTTTGGCATTGGCGAAGTATTTTTTGATGTAGGTTTGTATGGATAAATTTGATTTAGAAAACGTGTTAAAAAACAATGACGCGGTTATGGTATATTTTAGTGGAAAAGATTGTGGTGTTTGCCACGCTTTAAAGCCCAAAGTAGAAACACTTTTTACAGATAAGTTTCCCAAAATCAAACAAGTGTATATAAGCAGTGAAGAGTTTCGGGATACGGCTGCACAGTTTCAAGTATTGAGTATTCCTACAGTGATTGTATTTTTTGACAAAAAAGAGTTTATAAGACAGAGCAGACTTATCTCTTTACAAGATTTGGAATCTAAAATTTCAAGAACTTATGATCTGTTTTTTAATTAGGAGAAAATTTTGAAAAATGTTTTTTATATTATTTTAGCAATGTTAATCGTGATACAGTTTATCCCCTCAAAGATTGACAGTACGGCTACCGATCCAAAGTTAGAGATAAAAGCACCAAAAGAGATTATGAGTGTATTTAAAAGATCATGTTACGATTGTCACTCAAATAGTGTTGAACTCCCATGGTATAGCTCTATTGCTCCAATTAATTTTTGGATTAAAGATCATGTAGAATTGGGGAGAAAATGGTTGAATTTTTCTACATGGGAAAGTTACACCGAAAAACAAAAAGACGATAAACTCAAAGGGATATTTAGAACGGTTTATGCGGCTATGCCGTTAGCAAGTTATATTGCTATGCACAAAGAGGCAAAACTGAGTAAAGAGGAGATTAAGATGATAAGAGATTGGACGGGAAAGGCACCTTATTAATGGAAGAAAAAATAGATTATTTTCAACACAAGTCAAAAACCTATTCAAAAGATTCTAAACGGGTTCGTAACGTACAAACAATTGCAAATGGGATGTTAGATAAAATCTCTTACAATAAAAATATGCACTTGATGGATTTTGGAAGCGGCACGGGACTCTTAACCATAGAGATTGCTCCGTATGTTAAAAAAATAACGGGGATCGATATGTCTCCGTCGATGAATGAAACATTGCTAGAAAATAGAGATTTGGTACAATGTGACCTTGAAGTACTTGAACTTGATCTTTCAAGTAGTGATATGGATCAAAAATTTGACGGTATAATATCTTCTATGACTCTGCATCACGTTGAAGATATAGAGAAACTGTTTCAAAAATTTTATGAAATATTATCTGAGAATGGAACAATAGCTCTCAGTGATCTTTATGCGGAGGATGGTTCCTTTCACAGTGAAAATACGGGAGTGTATCATTTTGGATTTGATGAAGAGTTTATTAAAGAGTGTGCAAAAAAAGCAAATTTTAGAGATATACAAATAGAACAGATAAGTGTGGCTAAAAAACCCCACGCCGATTTTCCGATTTTTTTATTGATTGCTCGTAAGTAACTTTGTAAAAGCTTCTATAATAGCTTTTTTTTCAAGTTTTTTTATTTTTTCTTCTAAACTTTGCGGGGTATCGTTGGTATCGATTTCAAGAGATTTTTGCAAAATAATCTGTCCCTCGTCGTAATTTTCGTTTACCATATGAATAGTAATACCGCTTTTTATCTCTTTGTTTTTTATTACTGCTTCGTGTACAAATCTTCCATACATACCACTGCCGCCGTATTTTGGTAAAAGTGACGGATGGGCATTGAAAGTTTTAAAATTATCCGTTAAAAGGGAAGAAATTTTTTTCATATAGCCTGAGAGAAATATATAGTGGCATTTTTTTGCTTTTATAAGTTCATATATTTTTTGATCGGGATTCTCATAAAGTTTATTGTTTACAATATAATTTTCGATACCGTACTGTTGAGCTTTTTGTAAAATAGCGGCATCTGTATTGTTTGAGATGATAATAGGAATATCGATATTTAAAGTTTTATTTTTTTTTGCCTCATACAAAGCATCAAAGCCGTTGCCGTTGTGTGAAGCAAGTATTGCAATATTTGTCATGGCGAAACTCTACTATATAAAAACTTTGAGTTTTATTTAAAATGAGATATAATAATTTTAGAAGAGTTGGAGATTTTGAGATGTTTTTGAGACGTTTATTTACTATGATATTTTCTGTGAATTTAAATAAAAGATCGGCTTATTTGGTCTCATCTGATAAGATTCTTTGTTGGGATATTGCGAGTACAAAGTAAAATGGAACAACAAAAACATATATCACTTCAGTCATTATTAGTTTTTATAGTGGTAACGATAGTTACTTTTATAATGTCTTTGTATGGGATATTTACATATTCCGAGATTAAAAATAATTTGCACAAAGAATTACAAAAAGAGGTACGTATCACTGCCGAACAGCTAAAAGGTTCTATGCGAACTTACATAGAATCTTTTTCCCCTAATGAATATGCAAATATTATTGTAAATGAGATGAATCGTACGGATATTTTAGCCATTGTGATTGAAGATTATCGTATGGGTAATGTTTTGGGGAGAAAATCATATACCAGCGGAAAGATAAGAGATGATCTTTGGGATATCAGAGACTTTGATAAAAATGATCTCAAACAACAAATATTTCTTAATAAAAGTATTACTTTTTATACCACTGACATACTGGCTAGGATAAGCGGTGAAAAAATGGCTTCTATTACTGTATACGGGGCAGATGAACTTATAGAAAAAGAATTGTATCAATTTATTTCGAAAAATGTCATCATTACCATAGTTATTTATATTTTATTAATTATCGGTATCTATTTTAGTATGAAATTATTTATATTACGACCTTTAAATGTGATGGTGGATAATTTACAAAAAACAGATAAAGACGGTATCCCTTTACAAAAGATTCAAAAAGAGGGTTCAAAAGAGATTGTAGCTTTGGAAAGCACTATTAACCGAATGATTGATACGGTAAGGTTTTCAAGAGAAAAACTTCAAGAGCAAAAAGAAGAGTTTGAGATGATTTTTAATAGTGCCAAAGATGGAATAGCTATCATGGATTTGGAGTCAAATTTTTTAGAGTGCAATCAAGGTTATGTGGAGATAACAGATTTTACAAAAGAGGAACTTTTGAAAACGTCATGCCTGGCACTTACTGTACAAGAGGATCAAAAGAAAACAAAAGAAGCATTACAAAGAGTGAGAAATAATGAAGAGATAACAAATTTTGAAAAACAATGTACTATAAAGAATGCTAAAGTGATAACCGTGAATATGAGTATGAGTTTACTTCCCGATAAAAAACGAATTTTAATAACCATTAAAGATGTAACAAAACTTAAAGTGATGGAATCACAGGCAAAATTGGCATCTATGGGTGAAATGATAGGAAATATTGCACATCAATGGAGACAGCCGTTATCTATTATATCCACAAGTGCAAGTGGGGCAAAAGTACAAAAAGAGATAGGTGCTTTGGATGATGATACCTTTGATACATATATGGAAAATATTATTAGACAAACAAAGTATCTCTCAGAAACCATTGATGATTTTAGAAATTTTATTAAAGAGGAATCAAAAAAACCGAAACCTATACATATTGTTGCTGTTATTGAAAAAGCACTCACTTTAGTGGAGTCGAGTTTTAAAAATAATTATATCGAACTTATTACAGATATTGAAGACGATATGCTTATTGACGGGCATCAAAATGAATTGATTCAAGCACTTATCAATATATTTAACAATTCAAAAGATGCAGTTAAGGAGAAACTTCCACAAGAAGAGACAAAATTAATATTTATCTCAACAAAGTTGGTTGATAACAGTATAGAGATTATTATCAAAGATAACGCAGGAGGGATAGACCCAAATATCAAAGATAGAATTTTTGAACCTTATTTTAGTACAAAACACCAAAGTGTAGGTACAGGAATTGGACTTAGTTTGGCAAGTTCAATTATTACGGAACATCATAAAGGGGAATTGAGTTTTCATAATGAGACCTATGAGTATAACGGAAAACAATATACAGGTGCAAGTTTTAGAATAGTTTTTAAAAAATAAACAAAAATTTTTAGCACTACATCAACTACAACAATTATCCAATAAAAAAAGTTTATAATTTGTGTAAAAGAATCCAAGGAGTAAGTTATGTTAGCCGAAATCGTATTTGCAGCAGGATGTTTTTGGGGAGTTGAGAAACATTTTGAATCACTTGACGGGGTGGTTGATGTACGTTCAGGGTATACCGGCGGGAGTTTTAAAAATCCAAAATACGGGGAAGTTTTAAATTACGGGTATAGTGCACCTGCAAACGGTGTTACCAATCATACCGAAGCAGTTCAAGTATTATATGATCCTAAAAAAATCAGCAGTGAAAAACTTATCAAGTCATTTTGGGAGATCCATGACCCGACCCAAAAAAATAGACAAGGCAACGATGTAGGAAATAACTATAGAAGTGCTATTTTTTACACCACTGATAAGCAACTCAAAATTATCAATCAAACAAAAGCAACCTACCAAACACTTTTAAAAGAACATGGATATGGAGATATTGTAACCCAAGTAAAACCACTTAAAAAATTTTGGTTAGCAGAGGAATACCATCAAGATTATTTAAAAAAGCATCCAAACGGTTATTGTCCGTCTCATGCAACAGGTATTAAGTTTCAAAAAGAAAAAAAAGAACTTAAAGTGTTAGTCCCCCTGAAAGGTAAAGAGATAGTTGTGGTGGAGTCTGAAGGATTTTGTCCATATTGTGAAAAATTTAAAGAGGACGTAAGTTCTAAATATAAAGGGACGATTCCACTAAGAACGGTTTTAGCAAAGCAGCTTAAAAACTATCATATAAAAACACCTTTAGATGCAACACCTACTATTATATTTATTGAAGATGGAACAGAGACAGTTTCATTTCGAGGTTATCTTAATGAAAAAGAATTTTATGAAAAACTTGGAGCTTTTAAACTGGGAAAATCAAGTGAAAGTTACAAGGTTGCATTTAATAAAGGGACCGATAACAGGTTTTGCAAACAGTATGATCTTTTTAAAGATACACCCGATGGGGTGTTTATAGATAAACTTTCAGGAGAGCCTCTTTTTGATACAAAAGATAGATTTAATTCAGGGACGGGATGGCTTAGTTTTTACAAAGCCGTCAATGGAGCGGTAATTGAAAAACCGGATTATAGTTACGGAATGAATAGAGTTGAGGTAATTGCCAAAAAAAGCGGTATCCATTTAGGGCATGTATTTGATAGGGTAGATGGGACAAGAAGATTTTGTATCAATGCTACCGTCTTAGAATTTGAGCCGAGAAAAAACTAAAACAGTAGATTGAAAAGCTACCTTTGTAAAATACGATACGCTACAGGATGCATATTTTTAAGTTTTAAAGTTCTGTTGTTGTAAGCTTCCTGCCATTTTGGATGACCGTTTTGGATAAGCCATTTGTAGTTTTTAAGTATAATTTTTAAAAAAATTTCTACAGCTTGATTGTATTTTTTATCTACTCTGTTTGTTACAATTACATTTGGGACTTTATAGCCTGAAATAGTTTTATCCAACCATTTGTAAGTTGATTTGTTAAATTTAGTTCTTATATATTTGTTGTCCATAATTTTATTTTGAGGAAGTTCTAAAAGTGAAATACCTTCTAATTTTTCATATTTTGTAGCCGGTAGCGAGATTACATCCATATAGATGTCAATTTTGCCGTTTTTTAAGTACTGCATCGCTTTGTTATAGTTTATAAAGCGATAACCAAAGGTCACACCATATGCATTTTCAATTAAATTTGCAGTGATATTACTTCCGCTTGTTTTACTTGGAACTCCTACTATAAATTGTGAGCCTTTTTTTAAATTTATTTTTTTCCCTTTTTTAACAAATAGATGAATATGTTCATTATACATTGGTAAAATAGGTTTTATTAAGTCTATAACATCATGTTTTGTTGCTTTAAAATGTAAAAAATTATAATAATCAAGAGCATCAGATTGGACAATTGCCCATTTTGCGTTTGTTTTTTCATTTTTACCGGTGAGCGCATCTAAATTTTCTTTTGATCCTTTTGTAGGGATAACTTCTAAATCGGCATTATATTTTTTAAAAACAGTAGAAAGATCTTTGCCAATTTGGATATAAGTACCTGTTTTTGAGCCTGTTGCTATAGCCTCAAAATTTGATCTGGCAAAAAGTGAAGCCGCCAAAATAAAAACTACCATAATATGTTTCAATAACATTTTTTATCCTTTTATAATAACTTATTTTTATAAAAGTATAAAATATAATTCTAAGTGGATTCTCATTGAAATCTGAGGAATCTAATGAAAAGTAAAGTTATAGCTCTTTTGGTTTCCCAAAATAATACCCTTGGGAATAATCAAGCCCTATCTCTTTTAATATATTAAATATATTTTCATTTTCTACAAACTCTGCAACCGTTTTAATATTTTGTTTTTGTGCAAACATAACTATAGTTTCAATAAGGTTTTTACTAAAGTTGTCTTTTTCAATATTTTTGATTAATGAACCGTCTATTTTTAAAATATCAGGCTCAAACATCAATATTCTTTCAAAGTTGGAATAACCGGCTCCAAAATCATCTATAGCAATTTTAACGCCTTTTCGTTTTACTTTTTTGATAAAATCGATAATAGGGCTAAAATCTTTTATATTTTCATCCTCCAAAAGTTCAAAAACAATTCTGTGGGTATCTTTTTTGTACTCTTTTAAAAGATCAAATATAGTTTGAACAACGGTATCTTTTTTTATATCTTCTAAAGATATGTTTATAGATATTTCAGTGTTGATTTTATCTAAAATTTTAAATGAATTCTCAAGTACCCTTGCTGTGATTTTATGATAATAGTTTCCTTTTTTAGATATATCTATAAAAGCAAACGGGGAGATGATATTATCATTTTCATCAATTAATCTTACCAATGATTCGTATTTTTCGATCTCTTGTGTAGTATTATTTATAATAGGTTGAAAATAAGATACTATTTTATAGTTATCCAAAGCAATTTTTACGGTTTTCATCATATCAAAGTTCTTTTTTGCTTCATGAAATACAGCAATTGAGGAGTCATTGGAAAAGTTTAATTTGACCTCTTTTGTCAGTGCAGCGTTTAGTCCCGATTTTGCATCTTCAAACAAAAGATGTTTCCCTATCGCATAACTTATGACTACATTTATATCAAACTCCATATCGTCAAATTTTAAAGTTGATTTTTTTATATTAAGTGCAAAGTTTTGAAGATAGTGTTCTATATTTATTTTTGTTTTTTCAAAATTATAAAAATTATCTAAAAGTGCAAATTTCCCTTGGCCCAAAGAATAGATATTTTCAAATTTATACTCTTTGGGTAGATATGATTTTAGGTAAAATGCAAAATTTTTTTCAATCTGATCCATTGTAACCGTGTTATAAAATTTTTCAAGCAAGTCAAATTCATCTATCTGTACTAAAACTAATATAGAAAGCTTATTTTCCTCTATTTTTTTAAAAAGATATTTTTTATCATCGATAATTGCGTTGACATTATCTCTAACTGCTATGTATTCTACCACTTCCCCTTGTAGGTTTTTTATTGGAGTAATCATAGTTTTTACATAATAAGATTTTCCATTTTTTGCCCTGTTTTTTACCATCCCCTCCCATGTTTGTTTTTTTACTTTAATGGTGTACCACATATCTTCATACAGCTCTTTTGGATTATCCGGGTGTTTTAAAATTGTATGGCTTTTGCCTAATAATTCCTCTTGGCTATATCCATATACGTTACAAAAACTCTTATTGACATATGTAATTTTTCCAAAAGTATCCGTTTTGGAAATCATATTACTTTTTTCTATAATTGCAAGATACTGCTCTAAGTAGCAGCGATAACTTTGTATGTCTTGTTTTAGTTGACAGTCATCTATTATATTATCTAACATTATTGTAGAACATATTTTAAGAATCTTTTGTATCGCTTGGAATATTGATAAAATAATCCAAATCATCTTCAATATAGTTATCTAATAATATATCCTCGCGTAAATTTTGAATTTTTGAAAATTCCTCTTGATTTTCAGAAATTATTTCAGCTAAGAGTTCATCGTCTATAAGTTCTAAAGAGTCATTTTCTTGTATATAGTTATTAAGTTTTGTATTATCCATCATTGTACCTTTGTTACCATTTAAGATTTTAGATAATTATAAAATAGAAATCTCAGTAAATTCAGATTAAAATCTTAGGAATCTGATGAATAACGGGTGTTTATTTAAAAGTTAAGTTTATAGCCGATTCCATACTCTGTGGATATATATTCCTTGTCACTGGCTAGTTTTTTTCTTATGTTATTTATATGAAAATCAAGTGTTCTTGGGCTGCTGTTTGATGAAAGTAGCTTCGTTAACTCCTCTCTTTTAATTAAGATATTTTTATTTTCCAATAAAACATTTAAAATTTTATACTCCGTAGAAGTTAACTTTAAAGGGGTATTATTAAAATAAATTGTATGGTCGATATTTTTAAAAATATTATCTAGTAGGATAGAATCTATTTTACTGTTTTTTGATAAATGTACCCATATTCTGGCTTCCAACTCTTGCAAGTCTACAGGTTTTACTACATAATCAACGGCACCCAGTTGAAATGCTTCAAGCTTTTTTTCTGTTTGAGAATAAGCACTAACCGTTATAACAGGGATAGATATTTTATTTTTATTAAGATATTTTAACAATTCAAATCCCGTATAATCCGGTAAGTTCAAATCCAATAAAATAAGATCATAGTTTTTCAGTTTTATATTGATTGTAGCATCTGTTACGGTTGTAAATATATCTACCCTAAATCCACTGGTTTCTAAATAATCCAACATAAATTTTGCCGTATCAAGTTCATCTTCAATAAGTATAAGTTTATAACTCATAATAAAATCCTAAAAGTTATTTCATAAGAATTCTAAGATTCTACTAGAAGTTTACTTAGATTAATATATTAAACTGTGACATACAATAACATATTAGAACAAATGATAATAAAAAATACAAGGATAAAATGATGCTCCAAGAGGGTAATGGGTTAAAAATTTTAATAGCAGACGATGAATCTGCACTTTTAAAAAAGTATGAAATATATCTTCAAAAATATTTTGGCGAAGTATTTACGGCAAAAGACGGTTTAGAAGCATATTTAGTATACAATGATAAATCGCCACATATAGTTTTACTCGATGTAAATATGCCCCGTTTAAATGGGCTTGAAGTATTAAAAAAGATAAGACAAAAAGATACAAAAACAGAAGTGGTAATATTATCGGGGCATAATGAAAAAGAGAGAATATTAGAAGCTATACATCACGGGATTAGCGGTTATTTTATTAAACCGATCGGCAGGGAAGAATTGAAAGGAATTTTAGCTAAAATTATTGAAAATCTTAAATCTTAGAGGGTTTATTTTTGATTAGAATAGTATTTATAATTTTTATTTTATTTGGGTATCTGTTTGGCGAACCCATTAAAGTACGTCTTCAATGGAAACACCAATTTGAATTTGCCGGATTTTACGCTGCACTTGAAAAAGGGTACTATAAAGATGCAGGACTCGATGTAGAGCTTTTAGAATACAAAGGCGGCGATTTTGTATCGGAACTATTTGCAAAAGATGTAGATTTTACAACCCTTTATACCAATGCTATATTTGAACATCAACAAGGCAACTCTATCGTATTTCTTGCAAATTATTTTAAACGCTCCCCTTTAGCCCTGGTAGTGCAGCCAAATATTATTACCCCAAAAGATCTAAAAGGTAAAACCATTATGGCATCTTACGGGCAGATTCAAAACGTTAATTTTCAGAAAATGTTTCTTGATTATAATATCACGGAAAATGATTATAAACTGATTTCAAACTCTTTTGATTTAGAAGAATTTGAAAAGGGAAAAGTAGATGCCACATCAGTATTTCTTACCAATGAGCCCTATTTTTTTAGAAAAAAGAAAATCCCTTTTACAATTATGGATCCCTCACACTATGGCGGGGAACTTTTGTACAGTTTAAATTTAACAACCACAAAAGAGTACTTAAAAAAATATCCCAAAAGGGTAAAAAACTTTGTAGAAGCTACAAATAAAGGGTGGAGATATGCCCTTAACAATAAAGAAGAGATGGTTGATCTTATCTTAAAAAAATACAATACCCAAAATAAATCACGAGAGCATCTTTTGTTTGAAGCAAACGAGACGGAAAAACTGATGGAACCCGATGTGTATGAGATAGGAAGTATTGATCTAAAGAGAGTAAAAAAAATTGAAGAGCTTTATATAAAACTTGGTAAAACAAAAGAATTTATAGATCCAAAAAAGTTTGTCTATCAAACTTCGGTAACATCAAAAATAGAATTTACCGATAAAGAGTTGGAGTTTGTTCAAACCCATCCAAATATCACTTTTGGGAGCGGAGCCAAGTGGGAGCCTAATGTTATCGTAAAAGAGGATGGCTCCATTGAGGGGTTTGAGATAGACCTTTTAAAAGAGATTAATAAACTTACAGGGCTTAATATTAAAATAAAAGCGGGAGCTTGGGGAGATATTACAAAAGAAGCAAGGGCAAAAAAGATAGATGGTTTAACAGACAGTTGGCCCTCTAAAGAGAGGGAGAAGTTTTTTGTCTTTTCAGATCCATATTATATAATAAAATTTCTTTTGGTTACAAAAGTTGGAAATCCTAAAAATATCACTAGCTTAGCGGATCTAAAAAATATTAAATTTGTCAAGCAAAAAGGGATTATTATCCATGATAAACTTGTATCAAAATATAGTGATGTAGAGCCTCTAGTTGTTGATGGATATGATGAGTGTATAAATAAGGTTAGAAAAGGGGAAGCGGATGCTACGATAACCTCGCACGATATATGGTATAGAATTTATAAAAACAATGATTTTAGTATATACCCGATCTTGGAGTTTGATAAAAAAATAGCTTTAGGATATAGCATAAGAAAAGATTGGTCTATTTTAAAAGATATTATCGATAAGGCACTTTTGTATATACCTGAAGAAAAGATGTTGGAGTTGAAGCAAAAGTGGTTTTTTACAGGGGTTAGAGATTTTACAAAAGAGAGTTTACTCTCTACAAAAGAGAAAGAGTGGCTTACAAAACATGGAACCGTCGGCGTATGTGTCGATCCCAATTGGAGACCTGTTGATTATATAGATGAAAATGGAAAATATCAAGGGATAGGGGCTGATTATATCGATTTGATTTCAAAAAAAATCGGACAAAAGATAGAGCTTGTGAAAACAAAAGATTGGATGGAGGTAATTGCATTTGCAAAAGAGGGGAAATGTGATCTTGTCTCAATGATGTCAAAGACGCCTGAACGTGAAAAGTATCTTGATTTTACCACACCCTATTTTAGCAATAAAAATGTTATTGTGACACGGGATGATGTTGCCTATATCGATAATATAGGTAATTTAAAAAATGAAACCTTTGGTGTGGTAAAAGGCTACGTGGTTGTAGAGCTGTTAAAAAAGAGATATCCCGCTATCAAGCTAAAAGAGGTTGACAGTACGGAGAAAGGATTAAGGGAAGTTGAGGATAAGAAGATTTTTGGATTTATCGATATTGTCCCAACCGTTGCATGGTATATGCAAAATAAAGGATTGGTAAATCTAAAAATCTCAGGGGATACTGGCATACCGTTAAATCTATCTTTGGCTACCAATAAAAATATCCCTGAACTGAATACTATTTTTCAAAAAGCGGTAAATTCATTGAGCCAAAGTGAAAAAGAGTCGATATTAAATAAATATATTAATATACGCTATGAAAAAGGGTTTGATTACGACCTTTTTATAAAAATAGTGTTATTTTTGTCACTTTTGGTTTTTTTAATTATCTATCGCCATTATTTAATTTCCCGTATGAATAAAGAACTTAAATATAAAGTTGAAAAGTCGGTAAACGATATAAGGGAAAAAGATAAAATGATGCTCTATCAAAGTCGTTTGGCCCAAATGGGTGAAATGCTCTCTATGATAGCACACCAATGGAGACAACCGCTTAATAACCTTTCTATTTTAAATCAAACTATTACCCTTAAATATAAAATGGGAAAATTAAACGATAACGTCATTGAAACCTTTGAAAACAATTCAAAACTCCAAATAAAACAAATGTCCCAAACAATTGATGACTTTAGTGAATTTTTTAAGCCGGATAAAGAGAAAAAAGAGTTTTTTATCCGTGAAATTATTGATAAAACTATTAAGATATTAGTTCCTGTATTTAAGAAAAGAGATATCAAAGTAACGGTAAATATTACAGAAAAAATAAAAATGAACAGCTATGAAAATGAACTGGGACAGGTTATCTTAAATATTTTAAGTAATGCAAAAGATGCACTTATCGAAAATAAGGTTACAGATAAAAAAATCATTATTGATGTAAGTAAGTTAAATCAAAATATTATATTGTCAATAACGGATAATGCAGGGGGTGTACCAAAAAATATAGCCCATAAAATTTTTGATCCCTATTTTTCTACAAAAAATGATAGAAACGGAACGGGTCTTGGACTATATATTGCAAAGATTATTGTTAAAGATCATTTAGGCGGTACAATTGATTTGGAAGTAAACAAACAAAGCGGTTGTTCAACTTTTAATATCTCATTACCGCTATTATAATTTACCTTTGTAAAATATTATATGCAACAGGGTGCATATTTTTTAGTTTTAAAGTTCTGTTGTTGTAAGCTTCCTGCCATTTTGGATGACCGTTTTGGATAAGCCATTTGTAGTTTTTAAGTATAATTTTTAAAAATACACCTACTACTTGGTTATATTTTTTATCAATTCTATTAGTTACGATTACATTTGGAACTTTATAACCCGAAATAGTTTTATCCAACCATTTGTAAGTTGATTTGTTAAATTGTGTACGGATATATGTTTTGTCCATAATTTTATTTTGAGGTAATTCTACAAGTGCAACATCGGTAAGTCTTTGGTATCTTTTAGCCGGTAAAGAGATAACATCTATATAAATATCAAGCTTATTATCTTGAAGATATTTAAGACCGGCTTTAAAATTTACATAACGATACTCAAAAGTTACACCATAAGCATTTTCGATTAAATGTGCCGTAATATTGACTCCGCTTGTTTTACTTGGAATCCCGATACGGATAACGGAACCTTTTTGAAAACTTACTTTTTTCCCTTTTTGTGAAAAAATATGAATATGTTCATTATATAGAGGCAAAAGAGTTTTTATTGAAGAAGTAACATCTTGTTTTGTTGCTTTAAAATGTAAAAAATTATAATAATCAAGTGCATCGGTTTGGACAATTGCCCATTTTGCTTTTGCTTGTAACGTTTTTCTCGTAAGTGCATCAAGGTTTTCTTTTGAACCTTTTGTAGGGGTAACTTCAAGTGCAGCATCATATTTTTTAAAAATGGCAGAAATATCTTTTCCTATTTGAAAATAGGTACCTGTTTTTGAACCTGTTGCTATAGCTAAAAAGTCCGATTTTCCAAAAAGAGAAGCCGATAAAAGCAAAGTGAGAATAATATATCTAACTAACATAAATAAGCCTTTTTTCAATCTTTGCTTTCATTTTACAATAAAAAACTTTATAAAAATAAATATTATAGTTATAATTTGACAAACAATATATTTTTATGTATGATTGAGTCTATGAAAAAACTATTGATAGCTCTTTTTTTAACTCTTCAAGTACTCTATTCCCAAAATATTAACATAGTGGTAAAATCAGATTTCCCGAGCCAAAATATGTGGGTAAAAAAACTTATCCAAAACTCCACAAAAGAACTTAATAAAATGTTTTTAAATGATAAGGTAATCTTGCCAAAAAGGATATTGGTTACGATTAAAAAAAATAGTAAACTAAACGGTATTCGTGCCAATGCAAAAAGGATTAATAACTCTATAAATTTTACAAGTAACGTATGGCAAAAAGATAGATATAGAATATGGATTATGATCCATGAGCTTACAAATCTTCTAAGTTCTTATTACGGTTCAAACGGTTATCCTTCCGATTGGTGGTCAAATGGGAGAAGTCCTTTCCCTGAGTATGTATCGGTACTCATTATGAGAAAATTGGGATTTACACAAGCGGCTCTTTGGAGAAAATCGGTACACAAAGATAAAAGTGATCACAAGTTTTATTGGGCATTAGATAAAAAATTTGGTGTAAAGCTTTTTGGCAACTTTTTTAAATTGATGAAAAAATATGATATCAAGCTTGATAAAATAGGAAAAAAATGGCCCCACCCCGATAAAAAGAGATCCTTGGTAACCCTTGCATTGCTTTCGATGGCATGTGATACAAATTTGGCAAATTTGGCAAAATTTTATAAGATAGGACAAAAGCCTAAAGATTGGTATAAAAGACATCCCGAAATCAAATTTATTTCCTATATTATCTCCTCTGAAGAGATTCACAATACTATCCGTATAATTAAAAAGTAAATTTTTTTATTATAGCAACTTTATAGCAACTTTTTTTTCATATAATAGAAAATCGAAAACTATCTGGGAGGTTTGTGATGAAACTGATTATAAGAAGTTCAAATGGCGAGTTAAGAGAGCAAGAGCTTACGGGAGACTTGGAACTTACCCCTTCTCAAGGGGAGCATTTTTATTTTACGGGTGCGATAAACTATACCTTTAATCTAACGGAAGACAATAATACCGTTAGTGCATTTTTTATTGATGCCAATGGTCAAAGGGTAAATGTAGTTATGCATGATATGGCACAGTTGGCACAACAAAACGATCCGATGGATCCGTTTAGTTTGGATACTATTTTGGGGGTATCGACTAATGAAGCCGGGGATAAAGCTATTGAAGAGGCTTTAAATAATCCGGAATTTGAAAGCGGCGAGATTATTGAGGCACTCAAAGAAGCACTTTCTATGGATGGTAGTACCCTTGCAAGCGGTGCGGTGGTAGATGATTTTCAAGCTTTATTGGATCTTATGGATGCAGCCGCAGCAGGAGAACTTACAGATACCTCATATCTTGGAATTGAAGATGAGAGAGATCAAGAGGTAACCCCTGCTGAGGATGAAGATCCTGCGGAGCGACCGGAAGATCCAGAGGAAACGCCGACAACTCCAACCGAAACAGTACCAACTGAAACAGTACCAACTGAAACAACTCCGACCATCGATACTGAAACTTCAAGTTATACGGTGACTTATACGGAAGCATCAATCGATACCGTAACCAACACTGGTACGGATACACAGACACACACAGCAACAGATACCGAAACGCATACCGATACAGATACGCAAACACATACGGAGTCTTCAACCGATACTCACACTCAGACAAGCACACATACCGATACAGATACACAAACACACACAGAGTCTGCAACAGATTCGCAAACATACACGGCAACAGATAGTGCAGAGACAACTGTGACAGATACAGTAACCGTAACAGATACAGTAACAGATACGGATACTATAACGGTTACAGATACCTTAACAAATACGGTAACCGAGACAATTACAACATCGGATAGTGAAACATACACAGAGTCTTCAACCGCGACACATACTGTTACGGCTACAGATACTGTAACTTCGACGTTGGAAGTAACTGTAACAGACGAAGATACTATTGCATTGACAGATACGGTAACCCATAGTGAGACATATAGCGGTACCGTTACGGCAACAGGTACACAAACAATCAGTGTAATGGATACCGAAACAGTGACGGAGACAGTGACAAATGAAACAACTATCACTGAAACAGATACTATTACAGATACAGATACAGATACTATTACAATAACAAATTCATACGATGTGGATACAACTGTTACAGATACAGATACTTTAACAGATACAGATGGAGATACCTATACAGTTACAGAGACCCATTTTGTACCTGCAGGAGAAACCATTACAGATACGGATACTATTACACAAACCGTAGAAACAGATACCGTAATAACGGATAATATAACCGTAACAGATACAATTACCGTAAGTGAAACTTTTACGGCATTGGAAACTTCAACAGATACACAAAGTGCAACAGCCACAGATACAGGAACAGCCACAGATACAGATACGGTAACATTAACTCAAGAGGTAACAGAGACAGTTACACAAACAGAGACTTTAACAGATACAGATACGATAACAGAGACGCAAACAGTAGAAGAAACAGCAACAATAACGGTAACAAATACCGATAATGAAACAGTAACAGAGACAATTACAAATACTTTTACCGATAGTTATACCCAAGAAGTAGAGATAACAAGTACTTCAACAGATACTGTAACGGAAACACTTACTATAACAGGAACTTGTGTAGGTACCGCAACAGATACAGATAGTGCTACGGAGACTCTAACCAATACGGTAATAGGAACAGAAACAGTAACACAAACTGTTACAAACGAGACAACTATCACTGAAACTGATACTATCACAATCACGGATACAGATACAATTACAACAACAAATTCATACGATGTGGATACAACGGTAACAGATACAGATACTTTAACAGATACAGATGGAGATACCTATACAGTTACAGAGACACATTTTGTACCTGCAGGAGAAACTATCACAGATACGGATACTATTACACAAACTGTAGAAACAGATACTGTAATAACGGATAATATAACTGTAACAGATACAATTACCGTAAGTGAAACACATACAGAGTTAGAAACAAGTACTGCTACACAAACAGCGACTGTGACAGATACCGAAACTTTAAGTGCAACACACACATATGGAGCCGATACTCAAGTGACGGAAACTGTAACAAATACAGATACGGTTACAAATACACATACAGAAACATTGACAGAGACTGATACCTTAACAGATACGATAACAGTAACAAATACAGATAATGAAACACAAACAGAAACGATAACTGAAACATATACAAGCAGTTATACTCAAGAGGTAGAAGTAACAGCAACCGAGACTGCAACAAATGTGGAAACAGATACCGCAACAGCAACAGAGCTAGAAACACATACAGCACTAGAGACAGCAACAGATACGGCAATTGAAACACTAACGGCAACAAATACAGAGAATTTCGATAGTGAAGTAACGCAGACAGTTGTAGAGACAACTGTTGTAACAGAGACAGATACAGTAACTGAAGTAGCAACAGATACAATTACAAATACATTTACCCAAGATGTA
>JBNKLC010000034.1:0-2152 GCA_050292155.1 Arcobacteraceae bacterium | reverse complement strand
TGATTTTAAAGGTGGTTGATTGACCCCTCGTTGATATTCATCGGGGAAGTTGGATGAAGTGCTTGAGGATGGGTTTAATTCCAAGGTCTTATAGCATGAAAAAAGAGAGTGAACATACTAGCTCCTACAAGGTTGGTATGTAAAAAACTCCCCTGTGGATTTGCAAAACCTAGCCCCATCAAAACAAACACAATTAGTAAAATATATTTGTCTTCTCTGATCTTTATAGCATAACTGATGATTGCTATAGCACTAAACAAAGGTATAGCTAAAACCTCAAACCCTGCCCCACCTGTTTCGTGTGTAGCACTTGATAGAAAAAACATCAAGACATAGAAAGTAATGAAGAGGTAGAAAGCTCTTAGAAGATAATGCCCTGAAAAATTCAGACGATTTTTAAAGCTAATTTATTTCTACCTTTTAAATTCCACTATGATATCATTTTTTCAATAAAATCAAGATAAACATTCATCGGTTTTTGATACTGTAGTGATGAGTGAAATCTTTTGAAATTATATTTGTGTATATATTCTGATACTCCTTGTTTTAACTCCTTTATGGTTTGATAATCTGATATGTAGATGTTGCTCTGTTTGAGTGTTCTAAAAAATCTCTCAATGATGATATTGTCAATTGTTCTGCCTTTGCCATTCATAGAGATTTGAATATTATGATCTTTTAACAGCCCTGTATGCTCATAACTTGTATACTGACTTCCTTGATCGGAGTTAAAGATTTTAGGAGCGGGATATTTATCCAATGCCATTTTTAACACATCCGTTGCTAAAGTTGCATCCATTGAGTTGGATAGCTTGTATGCAAGGATTGCTCTGCTATTCCAATCAATGATTGCCGCTAAGTACATGAAGCCTCCATTCATACGAATGTAGGTGATGTCGCCGCTCCAAACTTCATTTGGTGCATCCACCTTAACTGCTTTACTCTTTTTGCCTGTTTTATACCAATACTCTTTTAATAAGTATGGATAGATTGGATGCTCGGAATTTTTGATGCTTGTCAGCTTCTTCTTATGGGGATAGAGTGCAGCAATACCAAGCACTCCCATATACTTTAAGACTCGATTACTACCGATACGACAGCCATCTTCTATAAGTTGTTGGTGTATCATGCGGTATCCATATTCAGGATTGTCTGTATAGATCTCATCAATCTGATTAAGTATCTGCAAATCAGCACTGCTCAATCCCACTGGCTTATAGTACAAAGCACTTCTATTTAACTCTATGAGTTTTGCTTGTCTTGTCATTGATAGATTTGTTGTGAGCTTGGATTCGACAAGATCTTTTTTATCAGATAAGTCCAAGCTCTTTAGCTTTTTTACTGCCCAGTCTCGCTCTATTGTTGTTCGTCCCAATGTTTTCGCCAGCTCATCATTCTCACTTTGAAGCTTTTTTAGCTCCTCTTTGTTTGATGAGCCATCATCTTCAAATGCTTTAGAGGCATTTGCTAAAAATTGCTTCTTCCAGTTTTGAATAGTTTTTGGAGTTACTTTATACTGAGTTGCCAACTCATTTAAAGTCTTCTCTTCTTTTATCAACTCAAGCACTACATTTGCTTTTTGTGCTGCTGTGTAAGTCTGCCCTTTTTTTCTTGCCATATCTTTCTCCTAATTCTGACTAATTTTATAACATTTTTGGAAATAAAAATCTGTTAAAAATCGTCTGAATTTTTCAGGGCATTATCGAAGTAGGTATGAAAGGTTTAGGTAGGATTGCATATTACATTATATATTTAAAGATTTTGGTTTTGCTATAAATACATATTCTCCCAAGGCTTTATTCTTTTTATGTAGTGCATAAGAATGTGTTTTTATTAAATGTATTTTACACTCCATATCATTTTTTAAAAATAAATCTTTTAACTCTTTTATTGAAGGAATTCCTTTATTTCTATAGGAAAAAACTATAATTTTATCCTTATACTTGTTAATTAGCTTTTCAATATCATTGGTTATTGTATTTTTAGATTCAAACTCTAAACTATTATTAATTTGTACTTCATGATTAAGTTTATCAAAATTAATTTTTTCTACAAATGTATCATAATTAACTAAAGCTTCTAAAAAATGATACCTTGAATGATAGTTAACATGTGAACCTTTTTCTGAAACATATGGAGGGTCTATATAAAT
>JBNKLC010000033.1:0-5282 GCA_050292155.1 Arcobacteraceae bacterium | reverse complement strand
ACTTAAATGATTTTCTTATTTATTAACATTATATTTTTTTAAATAACTCTTACTCTTTCTCTGAGTTTATACTTTTCATATGCCCCTCAGTGTAAGTGGACGCGAATTATATACAATTTTTTTCTCATTGTCAAGGAGTTTGCCTTAAGATGGGCTTAAATTTTGGAAATTATCACTTTAGCCTCTTTTTAATTTACTCATATATTATGTAATATAGTTTTTTTTTGATATAATTCAAGCCAAATATGATAAATTTATTATTAAAAAGAGAGGTTATAACTCTATGAACTTAGAAACAATTGATAAAGAATATGTACTCAATACTTATGCCAGAAACTATGTAAACTTTGTAAAAGGTATCAATGCTACTTTATACAGTGATCAAAATAAGGGCTATATAGACTTTACGAGTGGTATAGGTGTAGTATCGTGTGGACATGGAAATAAGCGAATTGCCGATGCTATTTGTGAACAATCGAAAAATATCATCCATATTTCAAATCTCTATGGAATTGAGCCACAAGCAAAATTAGCTCAAAAAATTAATGAACTAAGCGGTTATGATGTTGCTATGTTTTTTGCAAACAGCGGTGCCGAAGCAAATGAGGGTGCAATAAAGATTGCACGAAAATACGGCGAAACAAAGTTTGATAACAAAAGGTATAAAGTTATCACACTTGAACACTCTTTTCATGGAAGAACTATTACTACTGTAAAAGCTACAGGTCAAGATCATTTTCATACTTCTCATTTTGCTCCGTATCCTGATGGGTTTTCTTATAACAAACAGATAAATGATATCTATAACTCAATTGATGATGAAACTGTTGCTGTTATGATTGAACTTGTACAAGGAGAAGGTGGTGTTCAGCCTTTTGAAAAAAGTGAGGTACAAAAATTAGCAAACTTTTTAAAAGAAAAAGAGATTCTTTTAATAGTAGATGAAGTACAAACCGGTGCTTATAGAACAGGGGAATTTTTGGCCTCAAATCTTTATGAGATAGAGCCTGATATTATCACTATGGCAAAAGGTGTAGGAGGTGGTGTTCCTATCGGTGTTGTGATGACGACACATAAAGATATCTTTACTCCAGGAGATCATGGAAGTACTTTTGGAGGAAATTACCTCAGCACAAGAGCTGCACTTGAAACGTGTACTATACTTGATGAGATGAAAAACAGTGGTCAGATTGATGAGACAATGATCTTTTTTGAGGAAAAGCTTAAAGAAGTTTATGAGAATCATACAAATATCTTTAGCGATATGGTTGGACTAGGGTTGATGAGAGGGCTTCGTGTCAAAGAAGCAGAGATGTTAGGAAAAATTATCAATGCATCTTTCGATCAAGGGGTTCTTGTCCTTAAAGCGGGAAGAAATACACTCAGACTACTCCCTCCGCTTAGTATCTCAAAAGAGGAGATAGCCGAAGGGTTTAAAAGATTGGGGTGTGCTCTTGAGACACTTTAAATATTTAACTCTGGCTTTATCTTTGTTAGGAAGCGGCCTTTACGGCAGCGATAATGATAGTGATATATTATCACAAAATAAAAGGGATATTTTGAACTATTCTTATGAAAAAGCTCTTGAAGATAGTGCAAAACTCAAAAAGGACTGGATCAATCCTTTTAGCTATAAATATATTTATAATGAGGGGGAAGAGTATACAACCAAGAGGTCGTATGTAAGTATTTCACAGCCTATTTTTAAAAGCGGTGGAATCTACTTTGCAATAAAATATGCTCAAAGTATGGGGGAATATTCAAAAACTTCCGTTGATACGCAAAGAAAAGAGTTAATCAAACAAACGGTAGATCTACTTTTTCAAATTAAAAAAATAGATATTAGTATCCAAAGACAAAAACTTTTAGTGGCAAATGGAGAACTTGATATTATTAGAAAAAAAGAGCAGGTTCTCAACGGTCTGCTTGATACTTCTTTTTTGGACAATGCTATAATAGATACCAATACCAATAAAAATACCCTTGTGGACTTGGAATATCAAAAAGAAACTTTACTCAATAATCTCACTCAATTTACCGATAAAAAATACAATGAACTGCCTCTTCCAAAACTTTCAATTGTAGATGATGGGAAGTTTCTTCAAAACAATATATATATCAAACAGGCAAAAGAGGATATAAATAGTAGTTATTGGCTCAAAAATATGACTATATCCAGTTATCTTCCTTCTATTAATTTTACCGCCGATTATACAAAATATCACGATACGGATAATAATCCTGCTTTAAGCGAAGACGGGACTACCAATGTAGGATTTAATATCACTATACCGTTTGATATAAGATTTAATAACACTGTTGAGAGTTCAAAGCTTGAATACTTACAAAAAAAGGCTGCTTTGGAAGATAAAAAAATAGAAGAGTTGGCTCTTTTTAACAATACTATGGCAAAAATAAACAGTCTTGACAAAAAAATTGCTCTTACAAAAGAGGATGTTGTGTTGTATGATTCTTTATTGACACAGCTTCAAGAGCAGCTTGATGTTGGAATGAAAACACCTTCTGATGTTGAGACGATGCAAAACTCCAAAGAGATTAAAAAACTTGAACTTTTAAGTTTAGATATCGATAAGCAACTTGAATTATTAGAGGTTTATGCACGGACTGTTGATGAATAAACCTGTTACATTTAGCAACTATTTTTATGATTGGCTTTACGGTAAAAAAGGTTACTATTCAAGATATAAAACTATAGGGAAAGAGGGGGACTTTTTTACAGCAGTGAGTTCAAGTCGTTTTTTTGGCGGAACTTTAGGCAAAAGAGTTGTAGATGTGATTGAAGAAGGATTTTTGCCCCACAATTCCACTATTATCGAAATTGGTGCCCATCATGGTTACTTATTAGCCGATATGATTCAGTTTATTTTTACATTAAAACCTGAACTTATAGATACTTTAGAATTTGCTATTGTTGAGAGATATGAACATCTAAGAATCAAACAAAAAGAGTATTTCAAAAAATGTTTTGGAGATGTAATCAAACTCAAACATTACAATGATATATCGGGAGTAAAACAAACAAATGCGTTTATAGTAGCTAATGAAATCTTTGATGCATTTCCGTGCGAATTGGTATATACGACAAAAGAAAATATTTTACAATATGCTGCCGTTCAAAATCATCACATCGATTTTATGGATAATGATGATGAAAAATTAACTTCACATTGTAAAAAATATAAAATTACAAAAGGTGAAGTTGCCGTTGGTTATGAAGAGTTTGCAAAAAATATGTGTGATGGGATTGAACACTTTGAGTTTATCTCTTTTGATTACGGAGAAAAATATCCTAGAAATGATTTCTCATGCAGAATATACGAAAAACATAATGTATATCCTATCTTTCAAGGGAGAAGTGGCTCTATCGATATGAACAATCAAAAAGTTGAAGATGAAAAAGAGCTTGATCTCCAAGCTCTTTTTGGACAAAGCGATATCACATATGATGTAAATTTTTCCCATGTGATAGACAGTTTTAAAAAAGCCGGAGCAAACAATGTAGAATATACAACCCAGTTAAAAGCTTTGGTTTCATTTGGTATCATTGAACTTTTGGATATATTACAAAAAAATGTTGATGAAACAACATATTTAAAAGAAGCCAACAAAGTCAAAACTCTTTTAAATCCCATCGGGATGGGGGATAGATTTAAAATGGTTCGTTTTAGGAAATAACTATGAAGCTTATAATAAACGGTAAAGAGAAAACAGTAAATCAGGATGCTACATTACATCAAATAATAAATGATCTTCAAATAGAAGATAAAGTGATGGCTTGTGCCGTAAATATGGAAATCGTTAAAAAAGAGGATTGGGAGAGCTTTATTTTAAAAGAGAATGATAAGATAGAGTTATTACAATTTGTGGGTGGAGGATAATATTAAAACTTGACAATAAAGCTATTTTTCTATATCATTTATACTTAACCTATAGAAAAAAAGATGAGCTTATGAAAATTAAAACTTTAAAAAATTATTTTAGATTGTCCATGGTAGCAATCACTTTTGCGCTGTTTTTTATTTTTTATATTTTTTCATCATATATTCATACAAACCTCACAATACATGAAAACCAACAACTCTCCGAATCACTCTCCAAACAAGTTTTTAACTCTATGTATCAGGTTATGAGAAAAGGCTGGAGTCGAGAAGAACTGCAAGATTTTATAAAAAATACAAAATCTTCTTTTAAAAACAGCTCTTACGATATCGAAATATATAGAGGTAAAAATGTAGAAAATCTTTATGGAGAAATTGCCCAAGGGAAAATTACCTCTGAGATACAGCACGTATTTGATTCAAAAGAAAAGTTTACAAATTCAAGCGACACTTCTATTGAGATAGTTACACCTATTACGGCAAAAACCGAATGTCTTCAGTGCCATACCAATGTAAAAGAATATGATATTTTAGGTGCAGTGAAGGTTGCGTATGATTTTACTTCCGTTATTGAGGAGACAAAAAGGCAATATCTATTTTTCTCTCTTATCATTTTGCCTGTGATGTTTTTAATATCTTATTTCATTTCGTTACATTTGCTAAAAAAAATCAACATCTCAATAAACAACTTTGAGAAAAAAATTCAAAATATCAACAGCGTTAAAGATTTTAAGACAATTGATATGTCTTGTGCAAAAAATAGCTTTTTGGAGTTTAATAAAATTATGAATGGTCTAAATGACTTAAGTTCCAAACTAAGAAATATTGCCGTCGATAAAGATATTTTGGAATTTGAGGTAAAACTATTGGATAAAATGGTTATTACCTCGGATATTATCAAAGATTGGAAAGAGTATATAAAAGATCTTTTGCATGAAATAAATATTGTCCTACCCGTACATTGTCTTATCACTATATTTAAAACGGATGAAGAGCAATACGAGATAGAGATATTTTGGCTTGGTAAACCTGAAGAGCAAATGAAAGAACATCTAGAAGAGATTGCAAAAGAGATGATATATGAATATCATCATCTCCAAATAGTTGATTTTACTATCAATCATAATATTGCCAATGAAGCTTTTTTGCCCAAGGAAAGTCTGGAGACCGATTCCAACGAGGCCTTTTTTGAATCCTTGAAAAAATACGAGGACGATTTTCAAAAAATGTATAAGGAGGCTGCTGATGCAGATAGCAAACTCAAGTACGTAGCTCAATTTGAAGACGGAAAGGCCAAGGTTGGACTTCAAAAAATCCCGAAAGGCCATGATTTTTACAATCTGGAAGGAAGCGACAACATTGTTTTGTTCTATACGGAACGCT
>JBNKLC010000032.1:0-1645 GCA_050292155.1 Arcobacteraceae bacterium | reverse complement strand
ACTTAAATGATTTTCTTATTTATTAACATTATATTTTTTTAAATAACTCTTACTCTTTCTCTGAGTTTATACTTTTCATATGCCCCTCAGTGTAAGTGGACGCGAATTATATACAATTTTTTTCTCATTGTCAAGGAGTTTTGCTTAAGACGGGCTGAAATTTTGGAAATTATGATTTACTTTTGATTTTTGGTGGATTTTTAGGTTGAAAAAGCTGTATTGCTGTGTGTGTCATTTTGGAATTTAACACATCTTCAAGATTCAATTCAACCTGTGCTAAGTTAGGTTCTTGTGATTGATGCATACTTGCTACACAGCCTGATGAATTGGTATCTATATTCAATTCAACATCTTCTATCATTGAGCTGATTTCATTGGTAGGTGTAGCTCTGATTGTATTTTTTTCTATTTTTTCAGAGGTTTTTTTTTTAACCTTTTCAAACTCTAATTCGGTCTCTTCTCCAAATACTTCATATACAAATTCTTTAATATGCCCAAAATTATTGTAAAGGAGCGTTCTACATTCCCCCTCGGCACTACTGTTTATTTTTAGTATATTGTTTTCATATGATACAAATGTAAAATTTTTCTCAAAACATTCTCCAAGTTCATAGCTTTTTTTATAAATATTTTGAATCAGTTTTTTAAAGAGCAACTCGGAGTTGTTTTGTTTTGGCTCTGTTTTTATTTCACCTTTTTGCAGATGTTTACTCAGCTCTTTAGTAGCTTCTTTTGTTTTTTCCTCTTTCATTACTTTTTGAACTTCTTGCGTTACGGCTTCGGTATTTAATTGAATATTTTGTATCTGTTCAATCATCTCTTCTACTGTTTTTGTGTGTGTTGCTTCTACCATTTTTGATAAAGTAAGGATAAGGACAAAACCACTGTCACTGTTTAAAGAGAGTAAATGTTTTGAATCGGCAATTATTCTAAAAAATCTATCATATATATAAAGTTCAAACCTAGAATCGTTTGCCAACATTTTTTGTTTGAGATAAATACTAAACTCATCCAACACCTGCCCTATTTCATAACTTTCAAGATCAACTAATATCGGTTGGATATCCCCTTTTGTTACAATAGTATTAAAGATATTATCGATAAATTCCGGGTCTATCATCCCAAGCATATCAGTGACCGAACTTTGGGTAATGATACTTTTTGAAAAGATAATTGCTTGATCTAAAAGGGTAAGGGTATCTCTTAAACTTCCTTGCCCTGCTCTTGTTAAAACCTCCAAAGCTTCTTTTTCAAACTGAATATTTTCAATATTTAATACATGACTTAAATGATGGATAATATTACTATCGGAAATTTTTTTAAATCTAAAGTGTTGTGTTCTACTTAAAATGGTTGCAGGGAGTTTAAGAGGATCAGTCGTAGCCAAAATAAACTTTACAAAATTGGGCGGTTCTTCAAGTGTTTTTAAAAGTGCGTTAAATGCAGGAGTTGTCAGCATATGCACCTCATCTATAATAAATACTTTATATTGTGCACTTGCTGGTTTATATTTTGTATGTTCTATAAGTTCTTTTATATTATCGATTCCCCTGTTACTTGCCGCATCCATCTCAATAATATCAAGATGTTTTGATTCATTTGCACTTACACAGTTTTGACACGTTTCACAAGGTTTTGATGTAGG